>NZ_CP160035.1:2850000-3207500 GCF_040703125.1 Flavobacterium ovatum | reverse complement strand
ACAGGAAGTATTCTATATTTCTAACACCTCTGAATTTTGATCTGAATGCTTTTATTTTGGCATCGAATGATTATTCACATTTTATTGTTTTAATTAATAGGTGTTCATGAATTTCATTTCTGCAGAGGCATTAGTACTTCTGTTGTCAAAATAATTTAATATGGTCTGATAATGATTTGTAATTGTACGAGAGATTGTGCCGAAAGATTTAAATCCAGATTGATCTACTTTTTCATGCCATTTGGCTAGTTCTCCATTGTTTTTTACAGAATTGAGTATTATAGAAAGTTTTTTTAGAGTGAAATTTTAGGGATATATTAAAGATACATATATAGCTCTAGTTCAATATTTTTTCTTGAGGATTACTATTCAGTATAAACAGAAAAACCTTTTTTAAAATTTATTAACCTAGTTAGAATTTTTACGACTTTATAGGCATTGCATTGTCTTATAAGTTAGTATTTTACTGTGTGTAAAAGTATCTGAAGCACTTTGTTGAAGTTTATTATTTATTTTCTAAATCAGTAAGTTAGAACTCTGTTAGTTTCTCTTTTTGTAATTCAGAACTGATTTTAAGTACCTTTTCCATATTTTTTTTTATATAATTTAACATAAGTGTAGTTCCCCTTAATGTATTTCAAATAAATATCCTTGAGGGTTTCTTTGTAAGTTAAAAGCGTTTAATTTTAAACTAAAAACCAGATATACTTAAGATTATATATAAACATTTTTTTTAATATAAATTATTTTAACAAATTTGAAATCTAATTAACTAACTAAATTGTTTATATAAAAAAAAAAATTAGAATGTTTTTTGCCATTTTTATAGCATTAGGCTCCGTTACTCTTACATTTTCTCAGCCTAACACGACTTTATCTTTGGAATAGACAAATGAGCAGGTGACGGATTTAAACGGAATGAGGTGGCGATTTAAAATGATGCTTCCGGGCGAAGGAATTAAAAAAGGACTTCATAAACTTCCTGCAGAAGATATTGAAACGTTAGTATGGAATAATGCTAAAGTTCCTGGTGATGTTTATATCGATTTATGGAAAGCAGGGGTGATTGATGATCTACATTTTGGTCGTAATAGTGTGAAAGCACAATGGGTACAACAATATGAGTGGTGGTATGCACTACAATTTAGTGTTACTGAAGGAGTAGAAAACCAAATGGTTGATATTGTTTTTGAAAGTGTAGATTATGGTTGCGAAGTATGGTTAAACGGTCATTATTTAGGGAAACATGAAGGTGTTTTTTCTAAATTTTCATTCAATGTGAACGAATATTTGAGAATTCACAAATGGGATTTCCTTAAAGAACGAAATATGTTGGTGGTAAAACTTGATACGCCACCGCAGGTAAATGCTTTTGTAGCTGGTAAAAAAACACCTTGGTTTGGTGACTATTGGAGGGATATTACGCCAATCGGTATTGTAGGGCCCGTAAAAATGGTTCGTACTGGTAACGTTCCTTTTACGGATGTATATGCACATACAAAACTAAATAAAAATGGTTCTGCTGATGTAAATATGGAAATAACGGTTGAAAATACGACCAATCAGCCTAAAGAAATTACTTTTGAAGGTTCTCTAAATGGGTAAAACTTCAAAATGAGCGAAATGAGATTTGATTTTAAAAGGACGATTGCACAGGGGACTCATAAAGTGAGCCAAAATGTATATATAAAAGACCCTAAATTATGGTGGCCTTGGGATCTTGGAGATCAAAACTTATACCAATCGAAAATTTCGATTAAAGATGGAAAAATAAATCAAGATGTAAAAGAGACAACATTTGGAATACGTGAAGTGACCTCCAAATGGAATCCAGGTTTCAAGAAAGATGTTGATGTTACATTCCCGCGTTCTACGTATATCAATGGTAAATTCCACTTTATTCGTTCAGCTTGTTGGGGAGGTCCACCAAATATTTTTGTAGGACGAACAGAAATGAGCGATTATAGAGAATTGATTCGTTTGGCCAAAGAAATGAATATGAATAACATTCGTGTTTTTGGATGGCATCCTCCTGAAGTTCCAGAATTTTATCAATATTGTGATGAAATGGGAATGACCGTTTGGCAAGATATGATTTCGTTAGGTACAGGGAATATTCCATCTGATGAGAAAAACTTAGCTGAAATCTTTAACGAAGGTGTAAAAGTTGTTATTGACCGTAGAAACCATCCTTTATTAATCATGATGGAAGGTGGAGAAGAAATGATGTTTAGAACTCGTGATCCTAAATTTGGTCGTGATTTCCTAGAGCGTTAGGGAGATTCATATCAAGCACATGTAGATTTACCTTTCGTTCCAGATTCTCCAATGACCGATCCAGTAGGACAAGCAGCTGGTTTCAAACCAAAAGAAGCGATTCATGCCTTAAGATATTTTTACGATATGGGAGAATGGTTGCATGAAGATTGGTTGCAAACAAAAGCCAATGGTTTTCCTATCGTACCAGAATTTGCAATCACTTCGGTTCCTTCGGTTGAAAGTTTGAAGAAATTTATTACAGAAAATGAAATGTGGCCACCAGGATTGAGTTGGGGACACCATTGGGCCGATTTGACTCGTTTACGCATGCAAAACTGGGATGTATTTGGTAGCGAAATGAAAGGTTCCCTAGAAGAATTTGTTAATGCTACTCAAGATGCACAAGGAATTATTTTCCAAAATGGAATTGAGCATTTCCGTCGTGTTAAACCTAGTTTAAGTGGGATTGCACTTTGTCATTACATTACTTATGGACCAGATATGAAATGGGCAATTGTAGATAATTATCGCAAACCTAAAAATTCGTACTATTTTGTCAAAAAGCCTATCAACCACTTTTAGTGAATTTAGAATTCAAAAAACGCCGTTGGGATAAAAACGAAGCTTTCAAAGGAAATATCTGGATTATTGATGACTTCTACAAGTCATACAAAGATTGTAAAGTGAAATTTGAAGTGAAAGATGATTCTGGAAACATCGTTTTAAACAAGAATTTCTCTGTAAATACAATTGATGAAAACAGTGCTAAATCTTTTTTCTCTATAGATGAAAAAATATTAAAAACAGTAAAGTCTAAGTTTTCTGTGAATTTAGAATTAACAGACAAAGATGGAAAAGTAATTTCAAAAAACGATTACTTTTTCTTAATTGGTGATCAAGATGCTGCTTCCAAAGGCTTTAAAGAATGGAAAATAGAAAGATTGGAACTAGAAAATAAAAATGGAGGATATGGTTCATATTACCATTACTTCAAAGAATTAGATAGTGAAGAAAATGTGCGTTACGAAAGTGGAACACAAACTCCAAAAGCAAAAGGGTTTTAGTATCTATTAGATTAGATTTCAAAAAGAGGTTTTACCGCATGATAAAGCCTCTTTTTTTTATAATAGTTTTACCGTTTGGATTATAATTACTTATTTTTATTCAAAAAAACACAATGTACATTTCTATCCGTTTTATAATTCCACTTATCGTTTCGATCGTATTGTTGTCTTGTCAATCGACTTTACCACTAAGTGTAAAAAGTCTAAATCCGCTTCCTCAAGAAAATGATACTACTTTTGTAAATCTAAAAGATTATAGTGCCGATTTTATTTACAATATGAAATATGCTACGGAGGACAATTTTTTGAAAGCGAAAGTCTATGATTGTGCCGAATGTTTTTTACGGTTAAAAACCGTCAAAGCCTTGGTTATAGTCAACAAAGAATTTATGAAAAAAGGCTATCACATTCAGTTGTTTGATTGCTACCGCCCTTTGGATATTCAAAAAAAAATGTGGGCTATTGTTTCCAATGCGCAATATGTGGCCAATCCCGCCAAAGGGAGCATTCACAATAGAGGAGGAGCAGTGGATATTACACTCGTGGATAAAAACGGAAAAGAGTTGGATATGGGAACGCCTTTTGATCATTTTGGTGTCGAAGCCAGTCACAATTACGAAAAGATAACCGACGAAGTAAAACAAAACAGAGCCTTACTTAAAAGTATCATGACCGCCAAATACTTCAATTCCTTTGATTCGGAATGGTGGCATTATAATTTAAAATCAGCCTTGACCGACAAAGTTTCCAATGAAAAATGGGATTGCGAAGGGAAGTAAATTGTTTTTTTTAAGCACCTTAAAATAGAATAAAGAAAATTTGGGCGTGCCCCTCCGTAAAAAACTCCGGGTCAGGCTCCCGACGCTTCGGGATGCTACAATCTTTTTTGGGGCAGAAAAAGCCCCAAAAAAGGATTTTCGCTGCTATCCTTCACGCAAACTACACATGCTATTGGAGACCAATTAATTTATCAGTTCATTTCAATCTCCGCCCAAATCGGAATATGATCCGAGATAGAACGAGCTTCTTGTAAAGAGTTGAATTTTTTATAAAAAAACAAAACACCAGCGTTTTTAATGACCACTTTATTCGAATTGTAAAATAGGTTGTCATACTCAGATGCCAAACATTCGTCCAAAATACAATCTCTTTTCAAAGACGTTTTTTGGTTGGTAAGAATAGGAGCGTACCCCATTTTTCGCAACGGATTAAAAACCGTATGCGACTGCGGACAATTGAAATCCCCCGTAAAAATTAAGTTCAGTGTTGGGTATTCGGCAGGTAAAAATTTGAAGTATTTGATTTCTGTTTCTGGTTGTTTGCTTTTGGTAATCGCATGAAAATTCACCAATGTAAAGGTCTTGTTTTCTGCCTCAAAAGTGCAATAAAAAGGTTCACGATCGATTTCCAAATGGTATTTCTTTTCGAGCCAAGCCGAACCTAATTTTTTCACTTTATTGGTTTTCCAAATAAAAGCATAACGTTCCGTTTTATAAGCGCTACTCGAAGTGGGTTCGCTTATGGTATAATCCCAATGATTTCCTTTTCTGTTCAGTTCATCGGCTAGTTTCGCTACCGCTTGCGAACCTCCATAACCCGCTACCACTTCCTGAATCGCAATAATATCAAAGTCTTTTATAGTATTCGCCATAAAAGTGATTTCGCTATCCGATTTGGATTTGCCCAAGTTTTCTATGTTCCAAGACAGGAGTTTGGTTTGAGCGGATAAAACAGTAGAATAGGAGAGAAGAAAAAGTATAATTCCTAGAATTTGTGTTTTGTAATTATTCAAAAGTGATTTCATTATGTATTATGATGTGATTTTAAGCAGGTTTCTATTTTTGCTTTTTTGGATTTAATACAATAGTACTCAATAAGCCAATAGAAACAACTACATCAACAATATTCCAAATGGTTCTTCCTAATGCTATTTTTATAAATGGTTGAAAAAGAAGTGCCAAGGCTATGTAAATAAAAACTTCATTTTTGTTTTTTTGTGAGGAGGCTGAGTATGCTAAGTAGCTAAATCCAAACATGGCTGCAAACCGAACGAATTGAAAATAGCCGTAGGGTAAGGGAAGGAGGCAGCCGAGTAGGATTATAAAGAGGGTTAGTTTTATTAATTTGTCCATAATAATTGCTTAATAACAATGGCCAGTTGTACCGAGGCCATTGTCAGCTTTTGATAATTTAGGCTTCAATAGGTTCAGGAAACATCATTGAAGCTAGTACTGAAATCGATAAAACACTAGCAATAACAATCAATGAGTATACAGAGTCAATATGATAAAAAGGAGAAATAATCATTTTGACACCTATAAATGATAGAATTAATGCTAATCCATATTGCAATTTACCAAATAAGTGGATAAAATTATCTAATAAGAAAAATAAGGCTCTAAGTCCCAAAATTGCAAAGATATTAGATGTATATAGAATAAACGGGTCGCTAGAAATGGCGAAAATTGCTGGTATTGAATCTACTGCAAAAAGCAAATCAGTGAATTCAATTACAGCTACAACAACTAATAATGGAGTTGCTAATTTTTTACTATTTTGAATTGTAAAAAACTTATCGTCATCATACTTATCACTAACATTGAAAATTCTTCGTATCATTTTAGCGCCCCTAGTATCATTGTAATCTTCATTATCGTCTTCGTCGCCAGCTGACCAGGATTTAATTCCTGCATATACTAGAAACAAACCAAACAAGGTCATAATTATATTTATGTTGTAAGTAAATCCAGAAACTCCAAAGTAGCCTAATATTTTATTTAAATATGTCAATTCTATTAAGAAAGCCCCCGAGAATATAAAAATTGCTCTTAAAACTAATGCTCCTATAATTCCATAAAACAAGACTTTATGTTTGTTTTTATTAGCTACATCAAAGAATTTAAAGACTAAGATAAATACAAATAAATTATCAACTGATAGAGCCTTTTCAATCCAGTAAGCTGATTGAAATTCATAAAATTTTGTAGGTCCCGCATAATAGTATACTAAACCACTAAATAACATGGACAATGATATCCATACTAGAGACCAAGAAATAGCTTCTTTATTTGAAACTTCGTGACTTTTTTTACTAAATAAGCCTAGATCTAATAATAGCATTATAATAATAGCTACTGCAAATACTGCAATCAAGCCGGGATGTTCTGAGAAAATGGGATGTTGATTCATTAGTTGAATTTATTATTTTATTTATTATTATGAGTGATAAATATTTTATCACTTTTAATCTTTTTACTCCAGTATTAATTAAGATAAATTGATAACAAATCTATTATATCTGCTTTGAAATTAATTATATTTAAATCGAATACAAGTATATTTAGCTGTGGATTGAAGGCTGAATACGAACCAATTGTTAATGATTAATAAAAAATAATAATTTTAATTTTTGGGACAAATAACTAAAATAATTCAAAGAGCTTCTTTTTTTCAAACGGACCTACAGTAAATGTTGATACGTTACTGATTTTTTTTTGATCTAAATTAATCAATAAGGAGTATCTGTTTTTGCAGATACTCCTTTATTAAGTGATTTATTAACCTCTAATTATAAATTCTGCTCTTCGGTTTTCGCCCTGAGTTGCATATTTTGTTGAAATACCTTTTCCTTCATAGGAAACTTTTTCAGCAATGATTCCTTTCGAAACAATATAATTAAAAATAGCTTTTGCTCTTTTAACAGAAAGTTTTTGGTTCACAATCGCATCTCCAATGTTGTCAGTATATGCAATTATTGAAATCTTTAATTCTGGATTTTTCCTTAATACATTTACTAAATTATCAAGTTCAACATTTGAAGAAGTATAGTTTGCTACACCAAAAGGAAATTGATAGATATTATAATATTCTCCATTTTTATATGGTAAATCATTTGAAGAATTTCCACTGTTTGAATTTGCTCCGATTGCAGAAGTTTCATTCGTTTGTGGTAGAACCGTTTTTGCATTATTCGAGGGTGATTTTGCTTCAGAATTTCTATTTCTGAGGTTATCATCACTTGGAATACTTTCATTAGAGCCTTTAGAACTGTCTTTTACTTCACCTGTAGCATTAGATAATCCTTCCTCATCAGGAAACGATTTAATTGGAGAAATAGATGTAGCCTCATTTGTAATATTCTTAGAGTCTTTTGAAGCTAATAAGAAATACCCACTAGCACCACCTATTAAGATTAAGCCAGCCAATACAAACAACCATTTTTTTGATTTCCCAGGTTTTTCGATTATTGGTTCAGAATAAGTTCCAGCTGCTTCAATATTATTTTTTGATAAATCAAATTTTCCCTTTGATTCTTCACTTTTATTTAAGTTGAATGCCATTGTATAAATTTTAAGTTAATTATGTATACATATCTACAAGTGTTTGCAAACCTCCGTCATGTGCTCTGCCCATGGCTTCAAACTCCCATGTATTTCCAACTCGGAATAAACGACCAAATTCAACGGCATCTTCATTAATGAATTGCTTAGCTAAATCATAACGTACAATTTCCTCTCCAGTTTGTTCATTTATTATCCTAATATAACAGTCATCGACCATCCCAAAGTTTTGAGCTAATGTCCTTTTATCTTTTTTATTATCATGTGGATATTTACAAATTGAAGCACAGATGATTATTTGCTCAATATCAGAGTTTACTTTTGACAAATCAAAAATCATATCTTCATCATCATTTCCATCACTTCTTCTTCCGTCGGGGTCATCAATAGCACCCAAAATCGATTTATCCGCAGTAATTGGTCTAGAAAAACCTTTTTCTGTTTCATCTTCGATGCAATTTCCCATGCGAACTTGACCATAAAAAACAAAATAAGTGTCAGATGGGATTTTATAGTTGCTATTAATTGCAAATGCAGAAACATCTAAATCAAAATCAGGTCCATTTGGCTCTTCATTTGGATTCCAACCCATTCCTATACGTGCAATTGATAAACCTGGTGCTGACTTGCTAAGAGAAAATCTTTCACCTTTACTTAAATTAAAACTACTCATAATTATTTATATTAAATTTATTACTAACAATACAAATTTACAGTTGCCTCAAGCCCTCCTGCAAATGCCTGACCCATTGCTTCAAACTCCCAATCTGTCCCTTTTCTATAGAGGCGTCCGATAATTAGTGAGTCACAACCAGAAAAACTCTCACTTAATTCATACTGACAAATAATCGAATTATTAGCACTATTATAAATACGAACACTCGGTTTACTTACAGTATCAAAATTAAAACCCTCATCCATATTATGTATTGTAATTGTAACGATCATTTGAACACATAATGGGCTTACTTGTGAAAGATTTATATCTATTGTCTCATCGTCACCATCACCAGCTCCCGTTCTGTTATCACCATTGTGTGTAATAGAATTGTCTTCACTAATAAGGTTATTAAAAAAAACAAAATATCCATCAGCAGGAACTTTTCCGTTTTCGCCAAGCATGAAAACTGAAGCATCGCAATCGGGTGATTTTCCATTAATTTGTACATCATCCCAACTTAAACCAACTCTAACTTTACTTAGTGAAGGAGCTGATTTTGTTAGGTTAATTGTTTTTTTCTTTTCTAGATTTATCATAATATTTTTTTTAAGATTGTTTATGTTTTGACATTGACTTGAAGTACTTTTACTTGTGTTAAAAGCAACCTCTATTTCCAAATGACAATAGGTTGATACTAAATCCCTATTCCCTTATTTGTAACCTTTTTATTTCTTAGGAATTGGTGGAGGTGGTGGAGGTGATTTACTACTTTTAGTAGTCAGTATTAACTTGGGTATATCTGGAAGAGGTGGTAAAGTTGTCTTTTTTTCTGTTTTTATTACAGGTGGTGTTTTTATTCTTGGTGGCACATTTATAATTGGAGGCGTATTTATTATTGTACTTGCACTTACAACTGTTTTAGTACTTTGGCTAGGGGGTGGGATATTAATAATTGGGGTTTTTAAGGCCTTATTTTTTATTGCTACGTATCCCGATTGGCCTATTTTAGAAAAAATTAATTTCATAGCATCATTACTATTTGATGTTTCTACGCCTTTTACATTTGGGTATCTACTTAGTAATTTTTTCAATAAATAAGAAGTATTTATTCCTTTACTACCTAACAGTATAATTGTATTGTTAATGGATACGCTATTTGAGTTTAATATATCATCGATGGCAGCGTACATGATGCTGTCATTTGATGAGTACAATAATCTTTCATTCAAGCTAATTTTATTTACTTCAAAATAATATTGTTTTCCATTAGTTAAAGTTGCATTCCCTTTTATTATTGTAGTACTTTTTTCTAATAACTCAGATGAAATAGAGAGTAGCGTTGCGATTTCATTTTCCTTGTTTAAAGTTAGGTAAGAGTTCTGCGCAAGTATATCTTCAAGAATCATATCTGCTAAAATATTTATCCTTAGATCTGAACCCTGACCTAATAATTTTGAAAAGCCCTGCGCTGGTTCTTTTATATTTTTAAAGAGTTCTAGATATAAATTGTTATCGATGCCATTAAGTAGTAAAACAGACATATTACTGTTTATAACACTATTAATGGTTAATGTTTCTATTAGAGACTCGTTAAAATTAACTCTTTCAACATTATCGTAACCTGCTTCTAAAAACAGATTTTCGATTAAAGATTTTTCGTTTTCTTCTAAATCTGTGTCAAACCAAAAACGTAGGGGGAAATTTTGTCTATAGGATTCAATGGAATCATTTTTAAACAAAATAGCATTGATAAAATGAGATAAATACTGCTCTATTCCATAATAAAGCAATTGTTTAACTGGTTTTGCGTTACCATAAATATTAAAATGTTGCGTTGGGTTTTTTATGATTTCAAAATAATTTCCGAACGCATTTGGGTGGTTAGAATTAAAGCGATCTTTGGCTACAGTATTTCCAAAAATAAAATCATTTCCATTTACATAAAAATATAATGGGATTTCGTTTAAATCATTCAGTATTAATGGTGCATAAGAGTTTCTTTCTGATTGATACCAAAAAGAAACCTTATACTTTGAAATTTTTATTAGTACACAAAATGCCATCTATACTTAAGAATTACGAATTGCTTTCATCAAATGATTTTCAAAAAATTTCATACCTTCTAAAATAATTATAGGTATTACGTAGTCAAATTTCTTCTGATCTTTTTTTCTCTTTTGTGCTTCTATAAATTCTGATTCTCCTTTAATATAATTTACTATATTCATATCAAGAAAGCCAGCCATAAATTCATTTTGGCTCATCTTCAGTCCAAACATTGAAGAGGACACTTTATAAAATAAATCAGCAAAATCCATGAACCTAGGACAAGGTTGCTTACCTTGTGGAGGAAGACAAATAAATGACTCACCTATATTTTCCATCATTTCATTGGTAATGGAATTAGAAGATTCTAGGTATTTGAATTCTCCGGTAGAAGTTACAATACAAAAATTCTCTTCTCCTAAAACTTCAATTGCAGTTTTATTTCTAGGGACTAATATTCTTGTTTGATCTGTTGGAATTGCTAAACCTTTTGACACTTCATATTTTACATCTACATTATTGTCAGATTTTTGTCCGTTGATGTCTATAATTTGTAACGGATTTATGCTTATAGGTCTAATAGTTATTCTTGCTACAGCCTCACCTCCAATACCTCTAATGAACATTTGTGTATAGTAGTCATTTGCGGCTTTTGGATTCACAGCATTGAACCAGTCAAAAATCCTAGCTCCTTTACCTGCAAATGCTATTCTTATTTTGGGCGCAAGAGCTTTAACAGCTGCGGGAGCATCCTCAGATTTAACAATTTCGGTTCTTAATTTCTGCGTTAGCTGGCCTGCGTAAAACATAATCATACCCGTGACGTATAAGTTTACACTCATCATCTCTTTACATTCGGCAGCTATTAGTCTATAAAAATCATCAAAATCAGTCGCATCTAATCTATCTACCACTTGTTCAAAATAATAGGGTGCTGTATTTTCTGTAAATTTATTATTGGGAGTATTTAATCCTTCAATTTTAATTTTTTTCCTTTCACACATTTTCAATAACACCGATTTGAAGTTTGGTGAATACCTAGTTGCATCAGCAACGCGTTGCGCTGCAAATCGGATCGAATTTTGCTTAATCATCGCCTTTCCGCCACTCATTTGACATAATGCAGATATATCTGTAGTACTTCCACCGATATCAAAACAAAGGACTAATTCATCTGGTCCTAATTCTATACCTTTTCCAGGTCTAAGTAAATAATTTGCTACAGCACAAGCTTCAGTTAAAGATTCTTCATTATCTAATTCTTTAAAATCAAAACGGATTGGACTAGTTTCAGTAGCAATATCAACTACTGTACTTACATTTTGCTTCGTATTACTATCACCCCAGCCTGAATCCACTGGCATTAGTATAGACTCTGGTGCAGTACCCCAACTGTTATTGCCGCTATCAGATGGTCCCCAGCTAGAATTTTCCTTATTCCCTTCGCTACTCCAAGAGTTTTCTGAAGAAGTATCACCAAGATCTGAAAGATCTGAAGGAGGAAAGATGACTAATGGCTTGGAGTCACTTATAATTGGGTTAATTTCTTTTAAAGAATCCCAAATACCGCGATAGGTTGATAATAAATCTTTGCCCATTGAGGACGGGTAAGACCATTTTAATGTTTTTGGTTCATGATTTTCTATAAAAAGCTGAGCATAAACATGTAGCAGCAAAGAGCTTAAATATGCCTTTTTATAACTTTTGTCGATACTTTGAGTCGACCATTTCATGTTGTAAACTATTTCAGCTTTTCCAGCTCTATTATAATTTAAAGTATATAAATTGTTTTGAGCACTTTCAATTGGTAGGTTTTTTTCAAAGCAGGGAAATCCTCCTTTTACAATTTGTGAAGCCAAAGAATCAGATGATATATTGTCTTCATTTACCAATCTTCTTGTATCATGGATAGTTAGAACTGATTTTATTGAATTGGTAATTATTTCATCATTTTGAAAAAAGAAAATTTCGTCTTCAACCGCTGGTCTTTCATCATTATTTTTTGCATCATCAGAAAGTAGAGAAACCCTTCTGTTCTTTAATATAAGATTATCGCAAACGGAATTTGTCCCTTCAGAATAATAAGCCACAGATGAATTAGTACTTCCAAAATCTACACCTAATTTAGCTCCAATTAAATTTTTAGTAATAGAAAGCATATTATGTGGTAAAACTGTATTATCAGTAGCATGATATCTTATAATTCCAAAACCACAATCGATACCATTGAATGCAAACTTTATTCCTTTAAAAGGTTGATTACTCTCGTATATTTCGTATTTGTAGGCGTTGTCTGCGATAGCAGGATTTGAACTAACATGCAATTCAAATTTAATATTTTTACTGTTTTTATCAGCAAGTAAAGTCGATTTTCCTTTATCAGCAAGATAAACAGGAACTCCTTTTTCATCTAAAATAATTCTAAAGTAAGGGTCATTAACATCGCCAATGAAAGGAGTTGCCTGAAATTTTATATCATTATGAGGGATCTCCGAATAAAGGAAATATCTATTCCATTGTTTTGAAATAAAGTTCGGCCACATCAATATATCTTTACCTTTGATAGTCTCGTGATTTACATTGTATTTTAATTCTTTTGTTATTAAAGCCCCAGTTTTAGTATACAGATTCAGTTTAACAGTTAATTTTTCACCATCTTTATCATTAGGATCATATATTGCTGTTATTCTTGATTTTACATTCGAATTGTCATCTAAACCAACTAATGCATCAAGCTGCGAACCAAATAAATTTAAGGCTAATGGAGTTAGCGGCAATGTAAAAAAGCTATAGTCGTTTGGCTGGCCTAAGGTTGTTGCTTCTAATAATAGAATTGGTTTTGATTTTAAATAATTTTTTATTTCTGCACCTCCAAATCTTATTCGGGCAATTTCGGTAGTATCAGGTAACAAGAGGTCTTTGGGATCAAATGCAATGCTACCCTCAGTAGCATCACTAGAAATTTGACCGTCTAAACCATACAATTCTGTAGAATAATTAAAAAGAAGGTTAAAAGGATAATGGAAAATTGAACCAACTTCTGGAGGAGTAGGGTTATCTAACCTCGGGTATCCTTTTGTTTCTTGATATTTGATCATGTCAGACATCCAATTTTGGATGCAGCCTGATAAATTGCTGTAATCTGGTTTTAAATACTCTTCTAAACCATTATAGTTGTATCTGAATTTTTCAATATTATTTAGGATATGCTTAGCATATCCATAAATATTTGAAAGTTCTTCAAAGTTTAAATCAGATTGTAAAGGATCTATAAACTTGCCATTAGTAACGTTAATAAAAGGTAGTTTCTCTTTTATTTTATATGATACTGAAGTGAATAGGAATGAATCAGGAGATGTTCCCCCAACTACGTCACCCTTAAACTTAATAACATCTATAAATGGAATTTTGTCGGCATTATTTGATAAGGATTGGTCACACCATAAAGGTTTTCGTTCAAAAAGCACATTGCCAAAAGCACCAATTGGTTCATAAATATTTTCCGTGTCCATTATTGTCTTACCATCAGTGTAAGACAAATGAACTCTCTCTATTTCAAAATCTTTATAGTTTAATGCAATGCAACTTATAAAACCTTTCCATTCACTTATTAATGATTTGTAGAAAAGCATAAGGCCTGTCGCCTCAGCTTTAATATCCGTAACGTTATCCAAGGCATTTCTAAACAAATTGGCTCTAGCGTATACGGTGGGCATACCAGATACAATAGATCCGATATCTACTGATGTATTTCCATCTTTATCAACTGCAATTTCAGGAATAACAATGTTTTTTGTAAAAACCTGTATTTGAGGTATTTTGTCCCAAGCATATTGCACACCACTTGGTTCATCTTTGGTCTGAACTTTTATAGCAAGTGCCTTTATTTGATTATCTGCCATTTTTTTAAATTTATTTTGTTAATTCTGCTTGAGATTCAGTAATGGCATTATAAATGTGTGCCATAAATTTTTCTTTAACAGTCGATACTTTTTGCTCTTCTTTGTAATTTTGTTTTATAAGCTGGTCTTTAACGAAAGTGTCATACCGATCTGACATAATTCTCCCCTTGGGCCAGTGATATTTAGCATCACTAAATAATGTTCCTACATCTAATTTTTTTAATTCACTGGAGGTGTCAGGGAAAGCTTTACTATCAAACATAAATGTTCCTGGAGCAACCGTATTTCTAATCTGATACAGCCAACCTGGAATAAACTTTTCATTTTCAAAAGTGTAGGCAAATTGTTTGAAATAGTTATTTATATCATCACAATCGTCATCAGAAATAGAATTATATTGGGTTAATTTTTGTTGATCGCATCTAGTAATAAAACCTCTTATTCCAGAATCCCCAGTAGAAGCTTTATTTACGGTTAGAGATATATGTGCCAATGAGAAAAAGGCTCCTAATCTATTGGCAAAAGTTTCCCCAGCTTTATTTTCATTACCAACGAAGTCATTAAAAGAAAAATTAAAAGAATTGTTTTTAAATTCGACTGCTTTGTATACATACTCAGCATCTGCAGTTGAATCATCCATTCCTTTTTTACGTGTGAAAAAATCATAAGCTGCACAAGCACTTAGTAGCTCAGTGATATGACATGGGTTTTTTTGATTTGCTCCGCCTGTTTCTGTTTTTTCTTTACCTTCTTCGTCTACTTTTTTACTTACTATGGGCCAACCAATATGGTATAAAGTTTTATAAGTCTTTTTTACCGTAGGGTCACCTTGATAAAATTGTAAAGCGGCTTGACTATTTAAAGGAAAGAATGAAGAATCTGCGATTACACTATCTCGTTTTGTTGATTTTTGATTATTATCAGGTTTCTTAAATGTAAAATATTCAGTTAGTAAAGTTGCTCCAAACTTTACTTTTGAGAAGTCAATATCTGATTTACCTCCGGACCTAATTTTGATAAATTCTTGAAGAGCTTTGGGAATAACTGGTATGGATGATGCGCCAGTGCCTCCAAAAACAGATCCTAAAATAAACACCCTTGCATTAGCTCCTACTTGTTCTAATTTGGACATGAAAGAGTTCAAATCCTTTTCTTCGGGTTGAACATTAACACCTTTAGCGATATTACGTGCTGCTTCGATTATACCATGATACATAAGCATTGAACCCAAGTGAGTTTGGGCACGATAACCATGAGCTAAATCAAATTCTTGCACAGAATCAGTATCCAAAAATAAATCAGATATAAGTTTGTTTTTTTGCTGCTGCTCAGGTACACCTGTGGATATTTTTGATAGATTTTTATAATTTTCTCTACCAGATCCTGCGTAATTTGTCCAATATCTATGCAGGTTTAATTTTGCTGAAAAAAATGTATTGGCATTAGGTGTGCCTCCTTCATTTGAGCCAAAAGTTTTCACTCGATTATATAGTCGAATGAGTTCTTCAGCTTTAGCTTTATTACCATTAGTTTGGTCAGTATCTAAAGTAAGAACTTCAATTTCCTGATTGTCGAACATCCCAATACCGCATAAGTGGGTAAATGATTCTAGGCAACGCATTCCTGTGCCCCCAATAGCTATAACAAATAATTTATCTTGACTCATTTTTTTCTTTTTTTAATATTAAAACCAGTTTCCTACTTTACCGTTTATAAAAATTTTACTTAGTATAAACCCGGCAATAATGTATATAAAGAAACCTACAACTGTTGCAATAGGTAGCACAGCCATATATTCATCAAATTGCATTTGTTTACTCTCTGCATTTGGAGCCAACACTAGCCATCCAATAGTATAACAAACTATAGGATTAATTATAGCCATAATCCAAAACCACATTTTTCTTTTACCAGGGTCAGTTGGATTGCTACCTCCTTCAAACTTGATAGAATTTGAGATAAATGCTGCTAGAAGTATCATTGCTCCTGCAAAAATTGCTGAAATAAAGTATGCTGTCATAATGTTAAAATTTATTGTTTTTTTTGATTAATTACTTGTCGAGGTAGTATTTCCAAATTTTATGAAATAAGAATATAATATTTTGCTTTTTGGATTTACTTTTGGATCTTGAAGAGTGTTTCGTATAGCTTCTGATAGAGAAGTATTAATATTTCCCCTTACAGTACTGGAAGTCCATTGAAAATCATTTAATTGGGGATTTGTATCATTGAAAGTAACATCTTCAATTATGTAATCAATTCTAATTAATGCATCCTCTTTTTTAAAATTATCTTTTTTATAATTCTTATGAAAGATCAATTTTAGCTCGATTTTTTTTGGATCGTTTTTTAAATGACTATTGAATATTCCACTATCAACATCAAATACTTCAGACCATTCATTAGCAGTTGAATCCTTTGATTTGTAAAGGTAGTTGGGTACAATTGTTTTCTCGTTAGGTTGGTAGCATTCAACAGTAATTGGGTCATTTTTTGATTTTTCATCCCAAACCAAATCCTTTTTGTCATTTTTGGTAAGAACTGGAATATGATTTTTAGCTTTGTTGCAACGGGCATATTTTTCAAAATCATCGGAAACATCATAAACCTTTACAGCTATCTTTTTTAATTTATAAGAAGATTGATCAGATGCATTCAATAGTAATTTATTCATAAAAAGTCCTTTTTCTTTTTGAATTATATTTTGAACATATTTATCTAAACCATCATCCCAATTATTTTCTACACCGATTACTTCATAAGGTAAATTCTTATCTGCAGATGCATTTAAAATAGTTGTTGCCACTTGTGATAAAGTGTTATTAGCTATTCCGGTTTTATCTTTACCTCCATAGTCATTTGAAATAGTATATGGACTATTATTTAATTCAAATATCTTAGTTGTTACCCTTCCTTTTAAAGCATTTCTTATTTGTGAAACCATACTTGTTTCTGTTGCCTTCCCGTGAGTAAACACTGTATAATAGAGATGTTTTGAAGTAGTAATTCCAGATTTTTTGTTTATTTCCGAGTAATCAGTATAGAAAAATGTAATTGAATTTCCCTTTGCCAACCAATTTGTAAAATATTCTTTAGGATAATTCTCGAATTGCTCTTTGCCATCACCTGTATATTCTTCAAAATCGGTAATTAATAATGCATCATTATTTGAAGATGTTATTTTTTGCAGAGCACCCTTAATTGGAGCCATTATATCTTTATATTCTTTGGGATCTGTAACTTTATTGTAAATTTGATTACTTGCTAAATCAAGCTTTGTAATTTTTGAGTTTCCCAAAGCAAACCACTCTATATCTGGACTAACAAGTTTGTTTGTAATTGCTTGAATGATAATAGCATTTGAAGGATTATTATTATAGGCCTGAATCAATCCGTCTGAAAAGTCTACAAACACAGCTGTATTACCCGTTTTAGGATTAGCTTCTCCTCCTAATGAAGCACCATAATATCCCTCAATATGTTTTTCAATCTCGTTTAGAGGCTTATATTTTGACCAAGCACTTGAATCTTCTTTTTTACAACAACCTTGTAGACAAAATAAAGTGACTATTGGTAAGCTGATTTTTATGAAATTTTTCATGGTTATTATTAAAATTATTTATTATTTGAAGTTGTGTCAGATACGATTTCATTTGCAAAAGATGATGCTTGATCCAAAATATCATTTAAACCTTGTTTAATATTCAATATCTCTGATTTGATTTTTAGCGCCTGATATTTCCCTATTAATACATTTGTCGTATTTATTTCCGCATCAGTCATGGTCTCTCTAAATTCAGGATATTTTATTTCGACATAAGCATAATATTCTTTATCTGAATCTGCCCATTCTTTTTTATTGTAATTTTTACTATTCAATTCAACATCGTTAACAAATGATTCAAAGCTGTTCAAAAAATTATCTTTCTTGAAAGATTGACATGATGAAAGGCTTAAAATAAAAAGCAAACAAATCAATTTTGATCTTAATTTTATAATTAGCTTCTTCTGTAAATTAATACCCATAATATTTTATTTATGCTCAAATTTTAAATAACACTCTCCTTTATACTCATAGGTTCTTTTAATCTTACAAAATTGTATAGGTGCTTTTAAGTCGTTCTTCATAAAAGAAATATAATTGTATAAAGTGCGCTCAGAAACTTCCAGTCTTTGACTAAGTTCACCAGGAGTACCAGTTAAACTGCTCTTTATGCAATTGTGTATTCTTATAATGATTCTAATATCCATTTAGATTACAATTATACTGTTCGTTACTGCAACTAGAATGCAGTGATCAGAATTGGTTTGCGAAAATTATTTAATTCACTAGCATTCAATTTGATCATCACTGAAATTTTTTTACTAGAATTAATTTTGTTTAGAAACATAGGGTGTGTATTTGCTGAAAAGTGCCTCTGTTTTATTATTCTCCAAACCTACCCCCATAAATATTCATTCCCTTACGGGAAACCGTAATCACAAAAACTAAATACCAGAAAAACCAGAAAGCTTCCACTTTTGAAGCTTTTATAAATGAAGTTTTATGAACTTCATTTAAGTAAAAGGATTTGAAATCGTGAATAGGTAGGTAATTAATTTTTTTGTGAATGAATTATAAAATTTACTTGTTTGGAACTGGAGGGGAAATAGAAGTTTCTATGATTGAAGCATTAATTTTACCTTTTCTTCCTTCACAGTTTATTAATATAACAGTAGAAAATACTAAAGCAGTTATGACAACTAGATTTTTAAAAATTCTCATTTTATTTTGTTTTTAAGGATATAAGCTCGTCTTCATTTTAATATGACGACTTGATTTTTGGTAAAATTACCTTCATAAAAAACGATTTCCTTACGGTAAACCGTAACCACAGTAAAAAAATGTGAAAAAGTTAATTTTGGGAATTGTTTTCTGTGTTAATCATTGACTTAAGTGTTGAGCGTATGCGGGAAATACCTTTTAGGTGATAGATTTAAGCTATTTGATTAACATTTTTTGATGTCAGAGGGGATTTTAGGAAACCAATACACTTATTTATGCTAAACAAATAATGAAATGTTTTGTCAATTTGCTCTTTCATGTACGATTTAAAAATCGTTGTTATAAATTCAAAATCGTTTAGCTGAATGCTGTTTTGCGTGAGGGATAAAAGAGGAAAGCCCACAAACAAGTGTAGCGATAGCGGAACTTGTTGAGGACTTGTAACGTTTAGCCCGACCCGCTTTTTTTGGCGGGGCACGCCCAAAATACTTAAGCTATCTTAAATTAACTTAGGGTATAAACAACAAAAAGCTCCCCGAAGGAAGCTTTTGTATGGCAATTATAAACGGAAATTTATATGACGCCTAAATCTTTGGCAATGGCTACTAGATGGGTGGCGTTGTTGGCCTTAAAGTATATTTTGAGTTTATTGATGTGTTTCTCGATGGAGCTCTTGCTATTTGGAGTGATGCCTTCTTGTTTTAAAACGGCTTCCATACCTTCTTGGCTGATGCCCAAAGAGAGTTTTTTGAGGAGTACAATATCGTATTGGTTGATTTCGCTGGTGGTTTTGTCTTGCATGAGGTATAACAATTCAGGCGAAATGTTATCGGGTTCATTGTTAAAAGTTTTTTGAACTGCTACTTTAAGATCATAAATAGTATTGCGACCTTTTAGTACATAGCCATCGATATTGAGATCATCAAAAAGTCCTTTTATTTTATGTGGACGATCTTCGATAGAAAATGCAATTATTTTAATCTCTGGAAAGAGTTCTTTGACTGCTTGAATCAATTCCTCACCTGAGTTTAGTTTGTTGACTTGATGATCTGCCTTGAAAGACAAATCGGAGATGAGCAATTGAAACGGATTATTATCTTGATGTGCTTTTTTTATTTTCAGCAAGGCTTCGTCACAATATTTGGCATATTGTACTTCGAGTACCTCTAATTCGTTTAGAATTTGGGCGGCACCTACATCATTGAAATCAATATCATCTGCAATTAAAACTTTTGTAAACATAAAACAGTATTAGTTAGGAATTATAATTTTAGCCTTAAATCCTTTATGGGTTTGTGTGTCAAAAGTAAGAAGTCCATTGATAGCATGAATACGGTTTTCCGCATTTTGCAAACCATTTTTCAAAATTAATTTTTCGGAGAAGCCAATCCCGTTGTCTGAATAGTCTATTAACAGGCTGTTTTGGTTGGAATCGAAGCCAATTACAACAAAATTTGCTTGGCTATATTTTTTCATATTTACCATCAATTCTTGTAAAACTCTTTGAATTGCGATTTTTTTATTGTCCTCTATTTGGGACCAATCGATAGGGTTTTGGGTTTTTATGATAACTTCAACCGTATTTGATTTGTAGCTATTGAGCATTTGTTTTAAATTAAAAACAAAGTTTTCGCCGGTATCAATTGGACTATTCTCTTTGGAAATATTTCGGGTTCGCTTGTAAATTTTATCCAAATTATCCAATAAGGTTTCTTTCTTGAGTGGATTTTGTAAATCCTGAGTTTCGGCAAAAGTCATGGCATAGAAAACATCATTAGCGAGTTCATCATGAAGTTTTTTGGAAATACGAGTTTCCGTAGAGTAACTTGCTTGTAAGCGTGCTTGTTTGTTTTTATTTTTGAAATAATGCACCAAAAATATAATGGTAATGAGTAGTAGCAGGAAGCCAAATCCAAATAAATAAGTTTGATTTTTTTTGGTTTGAAGTTGAAGTGCAATCTCGGATCTTTCTTCTTTGTATTTGATGTTTTCTAATGTGGCTTTACTCGCGTCGTATTTGATTTTGGCAAATTGATTTTTGGCATTATTGCGCACTTTTTTGATACTGTCATTTAGGTTTACAAATAATTGTGCAGAAGAATTTTGTCCTTTTTGGGGATTATTTAGCATTAAGAATGAAAGCGCTTGTAGCTGTTCATCTATACTTTTAGTTTGAGTCGCTTTTTGGTATGCTAAGACAGCATTTTTATTTGACTTTTGAGAATCAATATCCTGATAATAATCGGCTAAATGCAAATAACTGGAGATGTTTCCGTAGGAATCGTTGGTTTGAACACGAATGGCTAATGCTTTGTTCATCAAAGACAATCCTTTTTTTGATTCACCATTTTTAGAGTATGCAAAACCTAAATTATCCATCAGAATAGCTTTTGTTTTGGGATGGCTGTCTAGTATATCAGTTTGTAAACTAGGTTCTAATAGTAGTATGGCTTGGGAATATTTTTTTTGTTCAATATAAACAGAAGCAATGTTATTCAATGGTATAACTTTCAAATGCTCCTGTTGTATCTTATTTAAAACAATTTTATAATAAATAATAGCGTCTTCATAATTTTTCAATTCTTTGGAAGTAATTCCTAATAGGTTATGAATGGCTAGTAGGTATTCGGGCTTATCTTTTGAATAGTCTAAAGCTTCAGTAAGTGTTTCTTCACAACTAGTGTAATCGCCAAATATTTGCTGAATTTTAGCCAGTTTTATTAAGTTGTAAGCGGTGAAGGTACTGTCTTTTTCTTCTTTAAAAAGTTCTTTGGATTTATTGTAATTAAAAAAAGCACTATCAAATTTTGCTGTTTTAAAGTAGGAGTCAGCCGATGCTGATAATTTTGCAGCAAGTTGGTATTTTGCGCTAGGAGAAAAGTTTTTTTCTATAGTTTTTGCCTCCTTTTGACAACAGACAAAAGGCAACAGAAATAAAAATAAGAAAAGTATAATAATCGGGGAACGTTGCATTAGCTGTAACTTTCCCCGAAAATAATAATAATTTTAGACTATGTGTCTATATTGTTTTTCTTTTTGGAGGATAAATAATAATATCACCATCTCCAGGACCATCGTTTGCTATAAATAGGACACTAATACAGCTCTCTTTTTCGACATGTTTTTCATTGTTTTTGGAGGTTAGTATTGGTTTTAAAGTTGTTGTTGTACTCAATACAACATTTGATGCATTAACTAAGCTTGACACGGATAAAACGGCAATAAAAAATAATTTTCTCATGATTTTAAGTTTAAAAATTGGACATAGGTTGGGCCGTTCGATAATGAGAATCGAATAATTTTCAAGGCCTAACGGTATTGATTACTAGTTTTTTGGGAAGTGAAGTGCGCTGGTACAGAGCGGTTTTATTATACTTCCCGGAATAATAATTCAGTTCTGTATAGCAACACTTTTTTAGAAGTTGTTTTGTACATTTGTTCTTATCGCGAAATAGAACAGCAACAAATTCTGATGCAAAGAACAGCAGGTTTTGAAGTGATAATAGCAGGGAATTCCTAAGATTCCTAGAATTCCTTTGGATTCCTGAAAATTCCGATTCGCTTATGAAATGAACATGGTCTAGATTTGGTCGCAAACACTAATAATGAAATGCGAATTCGATATTCCTATAAAAAAATATTATCTACGCATGAAAAAAAACACTTTAGAGGATTATAAAAAAGCCATAAAAGTTCAATATGAGCTTGAGAAATATGGGAATTATTCTACTTTCTTATTTAATCCGTCACGTGCCAAATTGAGGAATTTGTGTTTTGAATTGTTTAAGGACAATTCCAAGAAGGATGATTTAATGAGTTTTGCCTCTTTCTGCGGCTTTGAGTTTAGTCCTACGTCTTTCAATAAATTAAAGGATTTGACGGATAAATTTAGACCTATAGAGACTTTCTTGAAAGGGGAGACCGATTTAGTAGATATGGAAGCAGTGAATATTACCGCAATTTTGGTAGGTTTTGAACCAAGACCTTATTTAAAATTTTCTAAAGCAGAAAATCATTTGAGGAGTGAAAATCAAATAGAAAGTGATGGTCTTGTAAATAATGAAATAAAAAATCAGGAAAAGAATGTTATTGAGGTACTAAAGGCTGCGTCAAGTGTAGAGCTAAATGGGAATAGGTTTTTTTATAAACAAATAAGTATTGCTGTACTGATCACTTTTGTAATTTGTGGTGTGGGATTTTTTCTTTTGCCAAAAGAGAAGTGTATGCAGTGGCAGAATGACCATTATGAAATGGTAACTTGTGAAGAGAATAAAGTGGGGGTATTGAATTTATATTCTAAAATACCTTTAGATGAGAATATGCTCAATTTTAGAAAAATTCAAGTTTGCGATAGCACGACTTTTTTTAAACATAATAAGCCGATAGTGTGGTATTGCAAAAAAGGAAATGAATTGGAATTTTATAATAATCCTGGATATCATCCAGAAAATGATAAACCATTGAAACCCATAACACAGTATATGATTAACAAATATGTTATGGGAAAAAACTAGAAGTGAATGAATTATACTTTTGTGTAAAGCCGTATTTTAATTCAGAATAAAGATTTTATTTATCCTAAAATTAAGGATTGCAGGTCTATATAAAGTCTTAGTCAATACATTTTAAGTAATCCATAAAATAAGTTTCAGGGAAATAAACTTTTTGGTTCATCTCTGAAGTAATTTCTTTTTTAACTATAAAATCATCTGTACTGGTTAAGAATTTAATTCGCATCAAATTTACAGGTGAACTTTTAAGTTCTTCGATTGCTCCTTTAACAAACATAAAGGTTCCCATTGTCACTCTGTTATCAAATCCTTCGTCGTTTCTGATTAATGATCCGCAACTTTCTTTGTTAACATGTAAAAGTGTGACGATTTTTCCGTTTTGTAATTGTAAATATAATTTGGAACTTTTATCAAAACAATTTGCAGATAAAAATTCTTTACTTTTTTGAATCAACTGTACATTCAAAGCAGGAAATCCATCATTAGAAACCAAAGAACAAAAGATGTATTCCGATTTTCCAGCGAAGTTTTTCTCAGAGACTAAATATTCTTTTGTTAATTTATAGACTCCTAAAGAATCTTTTACATTAGCACTGTATTCACAATCTTTTTGGGAAAAAACGGGAAAGCTTGCGATTAATAAAAAGGCGAGGATGGTATTTTTCATGGTTATGGTTATTGTGTTTTGTTGCAAATTAAAACTATTTTATCGTTATTTTCAATGGTTGTAAAAAAACAATAGGTATCTCCTCCATCTTTTATTTTCCATTTCTTCCGAATATTCTCTACCGTTTCTGGAAAATTTCGGGTGGTAATATTGGCTTTGGTGTTTTCTAATGTCGCTTTTAGTTCTCCTTTGTTATAAGGTATGATTTTATGGATCTCAAATACACGACCCGGGAAGTCAATGCGTTCTTCTGAAGTATATAAATGGGAGTGCTTGTGAAGTTTTTCTAAATTAAAATGCAATGCGACTTCATCAAATCCACCTGATTTCATGACAGCACTGTTAGGCTCATAAATATATTTTTTTGGAGTTCCAAAAAGAGGTGAATTTGTATTTTCTCCCAAAATAAATTCAAACGTTTCTGTTTTATCTTTGATGAGATTAACCGTTTTTATAGAAATATCGCCTTGGTAGTCTTTATGTATTTCCCACAACAATTCTTTTACCTCATTCTCCAATGCAATAATATGAATAGTTTTTACATTTTTTAATTCGGATAAAGCTGAGCTTATGTCTAGCAAAGGTGCTGTTTTAATCAGGATTTTGTCAGAATGGGTGAAATAAAAATCCAAGTTTTCAGGAACATTCGGTAAACAATCTTGAAGCATAAAAACTTTGCCTTTGGCATCATTTCGTCTCGAAGGATCAATGTATATCCAATCCCATTTTTGGTGGAGATCTATCAATGTTTCTCTACTATCTCCTATATAACATTGAATGTTTGAAACCTTTAGTTGCTCCAAATTGTGTTTGACAAGGTTTGAAAGTTCTTCATTGATTTCACAATGAACTACTTTTTTTATTTTTTTAGCAAAATAAAAATCATCAACGCCATAACCTCCAGTCAAATCGATGAGACTTTCTCCGGATATTAAACTCGATTTGTAATACGCTGTCTTTTCAGAGGATGTTTGCTCTACCGAAATTTTAGTAGGGTAGAGGATGTCTTTCGTTTGAAACCAAGTTGGTAATTTGTCCTTAGCTTTTGATTTTGCTTCCATTTGTTTTAAAATGTCAATCCATTCTATTTCTGGAAATGGATTCTTTTGCAACGCTAATTTAGACAAAGAAACACCAATGTTTTGGTTTATAAAATGCTGAATTTTAGGTGCTAAAATAGAGGTATTCAAAGCTAAATATTTTCGGTTAAAACAGAGACTATTTTATTCTTAGGAAAGAATTCTTTCAATACTACTTTCAATATTGTATAAATAGGAATTGCCACTACCATTCCAAAAACACCAAATGTAATTCCACTAATAAGGATTACTAAGAAAATTTCTAAAGGATGAGATTTGACACTTTTTGAGAAAATAATCGGTTGGTTGATGTTGTTATCAATCACTTGAACGATTAAAAAACCAATAACAATATAAATCGTCGTAGGAAGCATTTCAGTTCTAAAATCAGTCCCTATTCCGCCAATTAAAGTTAGAATAGCAGCTAAAACAGTTCCTATGATTGGTCCTATATAAGGTATGATATTTAGTAAGGCACATAAAAACGCAATGATAAAAGCATTTTTTGAATTAAAGATTAAAAGAACAATCAAATACATGACAAATACAGCTGTCAATTGGATCAATAAACCAATAAAATAACGTGTTAATAGTTGGTTAGTCTTTTCGATAGAATTTAAGATTTTATCTTCATTCTCATCAGGAAGAATCATTTTAGCTTTTTCTTTAAATAGTAATTGGTCTTTCAGGAAGAAAAAAGTGATAAAAAAAACGGACGCTAATCCCATTCCAAAACTAGCAATGAGGTTTAAGATTGAATTGATGAAATCTGTAAAATAGTTATAGTTGATTTTAGAAGATAAGTTTGATTCTTTCAATAGTTCTTCTAAATTGATGTGATTGATATTGAAATAATTCTCTATGTTTTTTTCGATAACAATAAATTGATTTTGGAGTAAATTAGTATCCAATAAGGATAAATTTTCTGCTTGTGATATGATTAGTGGTACAAATAAAAGGACAAAACCTATAAGTAATGAAATGAATAATATAAGTGTTGCAACAGTCGCCATGGTATTATTAAATTTCAGTCTTTTTTTTAAGAAAGAAACAAAGGGATTGGCTATTAAACAAAGGATTAACGAAATTACAAGATAGAGAATGACGGTCTGAATTTGGTACAAAAAGAAAAGTACTAAACATGTGATGATTAAAAAAGCAATAGCTTTCAAAATTCCGTTTGCAATTATTTTAGATGTAATCATAAAAAGGGATAGATATGGATTCAAATGTAGTTTAAAAACCGACTAAAAATTAAATTAGTCTAGTCTAGTTGTTGAATATATAATGTATAATATTGGCACCCATTTTCAACGCTTTTTCTCGAACGGAAAGTGGGTCATTATTGACTTCGGGATTTTCCCAACCATCTCCTAAGTCGCACTCATAAGTGTATAGTAAGACTAATCTACTTTTTACAAATATTCCAAAAGCTTGTGGTCGTTTGCCATCATGTTCGTGAATTTTAGGTAAACCATTCGGAAAAGCATACGGCTTTTGAAAAATTAAATGCGTTGCCGGAATTTCTATTAAGGCTGTATTAGGAAACAATTTTTTGATTTCTTTTCGAATATATTGGTCTAAACCATAATTATCGTCAATGTGTAAAAAACCACCAGAGTTTAAGTAATCCTGAAGGTTTTTTACTTCGGCATCACTAAAAACCACATTTCCATGACCTGTCAAATGAATAAATGGGTACGTAAAAAGATTGGGGCTTCCTGGTTCTACAGTTGCTGGTTTTGTTTTTAAAGTGGTGTTAATGTTGGTGTTGCAAAATTGAATTAAATTAGGCAATGAAGTGGGATTTGCATACCAATCACCACCGCCACTATATTTCAATAAGGCAATTTCTTGAGCAAAAATGTTCAAGGACAGAAAAAGAAAAACGAAATAGATTTTTTTCATCTG
Source organism: Flavobacterium ovatum (assembly GCF_040703125.1). Taxonomy (NCBI): domain Bacteria; kingdom Pseudomonadati; phylum Bacteroidota; class Flavobacteriia; order Flavobacteriales; family Flavobacteriaceae; genus Flavobacterium; species Flavobacterium ovatum. Next base: position 3,180,295 of record NZ_CP160035.1, on the reverse strand, counting down.
ATTTAATTCTCATTAAAAAAAGCAATACTATGACAGGCTACCATTGCAGCTGTTTCAGTTCGTAATCTAGTATTTCCCAAAGATACGGCTTGGAAGTTATTCTCTAATGCTAGTTGGATTTCTTTATCTGAAAAATCTCCCTCAGGTCCTATCAGCATGGTGACATCTTCATTTGGTTTCAAAATAGATTTAAGTGTTTTTTTATCCGTTTCTTCGCAATGAGCAATTAATTGAAGGCCTTTTTTTTCTGTTTGACCAACAAAATCTTTAAATGAAATGGCAGGGTTTAATTTGGGTAAATAAAGCTCGTTAGCTTGTTTTAAAGCCGATAAGATTATTTTCTCATAACGATCTTGATTGATCACTTTTCTTTCAGAACGATCACAAATAATTGGTGTAATTTCATGAATACCTATTTCAGTTGCTTTTTCCAAAAACCATTCAAATCGATCGTTCATTTTGGTAGGGGCTACTGCCAAATGCAAATGATATTTAGAAGGTTCTTTTTTTGTGAAAGATAAAATATCAACCGTACATTTATTATCGGAGGCCAAATTAATTTTAGTTTCAAATAAAAGTCCTAATCCATTGGTAACGTGTAGTATATCACCATCTTTTTTCCGCAATACTTTAATGATGTGCCTGCTTTCTTCTTTGTCAAAAGAAAAGCTTTCTGTAGATTCGTTTAGGTCAATATTGTAAAATAATTGCATAGCTTAAAATTGGATTCGTGCTTTTGAAACAACTGTAGCGGTTTCAAATTGTTGTGTTAAATATTTTTGATAACCTACAATTCCTATCATTGCAGCATTATCTGTGGTGTATTCAAATTTGGGGATATAGGTTTTCCACCCGTATTTTTGTTCGCCTTCTTTTAGCGTTTTTCTAATACCTGAATTAGCAGAAACGCCGCCGCCAATTGCTATTTTATTGATGCCAGTTTCTTTGACAGCTAATTTTAGTTTGTCCATCAAAATCTCGATGATAGTATGTTGAACCGAAGCACAAATATCATTGATGTTTTCGTCAATGAAATTTTCGTTCTCAAGTTTTTTCTTTTGGATAAAATACAAAATAGCCGTTTTGAGACCAGAAAAACTAAAATCCAATCCCGGAACTTTAGGCTTGGTAAACTTAAAAGCTATTGGATTTCCTAATTGTGCATTTTTATCAACTAATGGACCACCAGGATAGGGAAGTCCTAATATTTTTGCAGTTTTATCAAATGCTTCTCCAACCGCATCATCAGTTGTTTCGCCAATTATGGTCATATCAAAAAAACCTTCAACTCTCACAATTTGAGTATGTCCACCACTAATGGTTAAGGCTAAAAACGGAAATTCTGGTTTGTCATAGCCTTCTTCATCAATAAAATGGGCTAAAATATGTGCATGCATATGATTTACGGCAATCAAAGGGATGTTTAATGCACTAGCCATTGACTTCGCAAAAGAACTCCCCACGAGTAGTGAACCCATAAGTCCTGGACCTTGGGTAAAAGCAATGGCACTGAGTTGTTCTTTTTGAATATTGGCTTTTTTAAGAGCGGCATCAATTACGGGAACAATATTTTGTTGGTGTGCTCTCGAAGCTAGTTCAGGTACTACACCTCCATATTGTGAATGAATTAGCTGATTAGCAACAACATTTGACAATACTTTATCGTTATTTAAAACAGCGGCAGCAGTATCATCACAGGAACTTTCGATGGCAAGAATAAAAACCTCGGGATTTTGCATAAAAAGGCACAAATTTTGAATTATATTTGACAAACCGAATTTTAAATTCTTTAATTTTACGGCGCAGCCAAAATTAAAGAATTTTTGCGAAAGGAAAGACTCTTTCTTTGTGCAATATCCTGTTTTTAGAAAAAATTAAAAATCAAGAAGATCAAAAAGTACATTAAAATATTTTTAAGTTTAATTATTGGGTTAATTCTCCTCTTACTATTGTTAGGAATTGCTCTTTCAACTTCTTTCGTTCAAACTAAAATTGCACATTATGTTACCCAGAACTTAAATAATGATTTTGGGGTTGATATCAATGTGGGGACCGCTAAAATAAATATTTTTGGAGGTGTTAAATTGAGAGAGGTTTTAATTAGAGACCATCATAAAGATACTTTGATTTACAGTGAAATCCTTAATACAAATATTTTAGATGTCAAAAAGTTATTAGATGGTGATTTGATGTTTGGTGATATCAGATTAGAAAACCTATTATTTAATTTAAAAACCTATAAGAACGAAGACGATACTAATATTGATGTATTTATAAAATCTTTTGATGACGGAAAACCTTCTACAGGAAAACATACTCTTTTTGAGGCTGATGTTGCAACAATTGTAAATAGTCATTTTATTTTGAGCGACGAAAATAGAGTAGCTCCCAAAGATGTTGATTTTACCAAGTTAAATGCCCTATTAATAAACTTCAAGTTATACGGGCCAGAAGTTACTTCCGTAATAAAAAAAATGTCGTTTTTGGATCATCGTGGAGTATATGTGTCTGAATTAAATACAAAATTTAGTTATACCAAAAAGCAAATAGTACTCAAGAATTTGGACATCAAAACCAAAGAGTCCATGATTAAAGCAGATATCGTACTGAGTTATAAAATTACTGATTTTGCAGATTTCAACGACAAAGTAAAATTTGAAGGTACAATATATCCGTCATTAGTTTCGTCAAATGACATTCGACCTTTTTACAATGATTTAGGTAAAGATTTGTCTTTTAATTTGGCGACAAAAGTAAAAGGAACCTTGAATAACTTGACCTTGAATAATTTGAGTTTATACGACTCTAAGAATACAAGGTTATTTGGAGCAATCAATTTCAAAAATATTTGGGGGAAACAGCATCAACGCTTTTTGATGGATGCTAATCTTAGTAAATTATCTTCTTCCTATGACAATTTAGTTCAATTGATTCCGAATGTTTTAGGAAAAAAACTACCTATTGAATTAAAAAGAATTGGAAACTTCAATATTAAAGGTAATATCCAGTGGAGCGCCACCGATTTGGACGCTGATTTTTCAATGATTACAGACATCGGAGATGTGAAGTCAGACTTGAGTATCAATCAAATTGACTTTATAGATAAAGCTTCATACAATGGAAATGTAGTGACCAAAGATTTTGACTTAGGGATTTTTCTTGATGAGAAAGATTTAGGTAAAGTGACCATGGATGTAGAGATTGAAGGCGTTGGTTTTACCAAAAAATATTTAGATACGGGTGTAAAAGGAGTAGTTTCTAAGATTTATTATAATAAGTATAACTATAGAAATATAGCCGTAAATGGTAATTTTAAGCCCCCCTATTATAGAGGTAAAGTAAATGTTGACGATCCTAATCTAAATATGGATTTTGATGGTTTGGTCGATTTAAGTAAAAAAGACAGTAAATATGACTTTCATATAGATGTTAGAAATGCTGATTTTCATAAATTGAATTTTGTAAATGATACTATTTCTAATTTTAAAGGGGATGTTATTGTTCAAGTTGATGGTAATACGATTGAAAATTTACAGGGAAATGTATATTTTAAAAACACCTCTTATCAGAATGAAAAAGATATTTATACGTTCAATGACTTTTCAATCAATTCTAATTTTGATGCAGGTAAAATTAGAACAATTACCTTAAATTCTCCGGACATTGTTGAAGGTGAAATTGTAGGGAGGTTTAAATTTAGTGAGTTAGGGGTTTTAGTTAGGAACTCGATCGGTAGCTTGTACACCAACTTTAAACCGGAGCCAGTTAATAAGGGACAATTTTTAAAATTTAATTTTTCAGTATATAATAAAATCATCGAAATATTTTATCCAAATATAACGATTGGATCAAATACGGTTATTAAGGGGAGTATTAAATCAGATTCTCAGGAATTTAAACTTAATTTTAATTCACCTAAGATTGTTGCGGATGATAATACATTTGATAATATTAGAATTGCAATAGATAACAAAAATCCTTTGTATAATGCTTATTTAGAATTAGATAGTATTAAAACTAAATATTATAAAATACGCGATTTTAGTTTGATAAACGTGACCAATAAAGATACCTTGTTTTTTAGGTCAGAGTTTAAAGGAGGGTCAAAAGGAGAAGATTATTTCAATTTGAATTTATACCATACTATCAATAAGGAAAATGAAAATGTTGTAGGGATTAGCAAATCTGAATTAAAAATTAAAGACAATCTATGGTTTTTGAACGAAAAAGAGACAGCAGATAATCAAATTGTCTTTGATAAGCTATTGAAGAATTTTTCTATCAATAATATTATTTTATCACATGAAAATCAGGAAATTATTCTAAAAGGAAAAACAGGCGGTAAAACCAACAAAGATTTAAAATTGAGTTTTAAAGATGTTGATTTGTTTAAGATTACTCCTGCTGATGATAAGTTTGTTTTTAAGGGAAATTTAAATGGAGAAGTTAATTTTTTTCAAAATAATACGGTATATAAACCTACAGCCGCATTGGTAATAGATCATTTGAATATTAACGAAACTGATTTAGGGGTTTTAAAGTTTGAAATTGAAGGAGACCAAAACCTGGAAAAATTTTCAATTGATTCCTATTTGGAGAATAAAAATCTAGAATCGTTCAACGCAAAAGGAAATTTTACAATTGTAGGTAAAGAAGCGGCCTTAGATTTGGATTTAAAATTGGATAAATTTAATCTAGGAATTTTAAGTTCCCTTGGAGGTAGTGTTTTATCAAATATAAGAGGATTTGTTTCAGGGAATTCACATATAGGAGGAACGGTTAATCAGCCTAAAATTAGTGGACGACTTTTTGTAGATGGAGCAGGACTAACAATTCCATACTTAAATGTTGATTATAAATTGGCGGAGGGTTCTATAGTGGACTTATTAGACGAGAGCTTCCTGTTAAGAAATAATATACTCACAGATTCTAAATTTGGTACTAAAGGAGTATTGAGAGGAAGTATTCAGCATGATAAATTTATGGATTGGAAATTAGATTTAGCTATCAATTCCAAACGATTGTTAGTTCTAGATACTCAAGATAGTGAAGATGCAGCATATTATGGAACTGCATTTATTGACGGAAATGCTAGTATTACAGGACCTACAAACGGTTTGTTTATAAAAGTGGAAGCTAAGTCAGAGAAGGGGTCTGCTTTGAAAATCCCAATAAATCAAGCAGAAAGCCTTGGTGATAATAGTCTATTACATTTTTTAAGTGCAAAAGAAAAAAGTAATATCAAGAAAGGGATTTTAGATAATTCTAGAAATTATAAAGGATTAGAGTTAGAGTTTGATTTAGATATAACACCTGATGCAGAAGTAGAAGTGATTTTAGACCGAAATTCAGGACACGGAATGAAAGGTAAGGGGTACGGGTCGTTATTATTCAAAATTAATACTTTAGGGAAATTCAATATGTGGGGGAATTTTCAAGCCTATGAAGGTTCTTATAATTTCAAATATGGAGGTCTTATTGATAAGAAATTTGATGTAAAAAAAGGAGGATCTATTTCTTGGGAAGGAAATCCAATGCGTGCTCAGTTGAATTTAGAAGCCGTATATAAAACCATTGCGAATCCGGCGGTACTTTTAGAAAATTCTTCTTTTAATAGAAAAGTACCCGTGAATGTGATTATTGGTATTAAGGGAGATTTAGCTAGTCCCGAACCTGATTTTAATATTGAGTTCCCTACCGTTAGTAATGTGTTGAAATCTGAAATTCAATATAAGTTATATGATAAGGATGTTAGACAAACTCAAGCGTTGTATTTACTATCTTCAGGAGGTTTTTTAAGTTCAGAAGGAGTGAATCAATCTGATTTTTCAGGAAGTTTGTTTGAAACGGCTTCTAGTTTGTTAGGAGGGATTATAAGAACTGATGATGATAAATTTAAAGTTGGTTTTAATTATGTATCAGCTGACAAACGTATTGGTCAAGAAACTGATGGTAGAGTAGTAGCTACTATTTCTTCAAAAATAAATGAAAGATTTACTATTAATGGTAAAGTAGGGGTTCCATTTGGAGGAATCAATGAATCAGCAGTTGTAGGTGACTTAGAAGTACAATACAGAGTCAATGATGACGGTACTTTAAACTTACGAATCTTTAATCGTGAAAATGATGTTAACTATATAGGACAAGGTATTGGTTATACGCAAGGATTAGGGGTTTCTTATGAGGTGGATTTTGATACGTTCCGAGAATTGGTAAATAAAATATTTAAAAATCAAAAGTCAAATTCAACAATTCAATACATTGACCAGTTTCAAGATTCAAATTTAGCACCTGAATACATTAATTTTTCTAAACAAAAAGAACCAAAACCAGTAGAATCAAAACCCAATAGGGAGGCAATTGTACCTGATGAAGAATAAGTTGTAGATAGAAAATTCAGGATTGTTGTTTTTATTTAAAAATTTTCAAATTATGATTAATTGTTAGTTAAACATGAAAAAAATAGATTTATGTTAGTTAAACTGATTTTTTTTTGTTTTTTTGAAAACTTATTAACGAAAACGTTTGAATTTACTGAGGTTGAGTAATTTAGTATTTCATAAGGTTGAAAAGTGCGATATGTTTCTTAAATTTACGACTTAAACTAAAAACAATGTCAAATAAGATTAATAAAATAGGAGTTTTGACTTCAGGTGGTGATTCACCTGGAATGAATGCTGCTATTCGTTCTGTTGTTAGAACTTGTGCTTATCATAAAATTGAGTGTGTAGGTATTTATAGAGGTTACCAAGGAATGATTGAAGGTGATTTTGCCGAAATGGGTCCACGTTCAGTAAATAATATTGTGAATAAAGGAGGTACTATTTTAAAATCAGCACGTTCAACTGAATTTAGAACAACAGAAGGTCGTAAAAAAGCACACGAACAATTGCTAAAAGCTGGTATTGATGCTTTGGTAGTAATTGGAGGAGACGGAACCTTTACAGGAGGATTACTTTTTAATTCAGAGTATAATTTTCCAATAATTGGAATTCCAGGAACAATTGATAACGATATTTTTGGTACAAGTCATACACTTGGTTATGATACTGCTTTAAATTACTGTTGTAGAATGTATTGATAAAATTAGAGATACCGCTATTTCTCACAACCGTCTATTCTTTGTAGAGGTTATGGGTAGAGATGCTGGTCATATTGCATTAAATGCAGGAATTGGAGCTGGAGCTGAAGAAATATTGATTCCTGAAGAAAAATTAGGTTTAGATAGACTTTTAGAGTCTTTGAAAAAGAGTAAAGCATCAGGTAAATCATCTAGTATTGTTGTAATTGCATAAAGAAACCTACAACTGTTGCAATAGGTAGCACAGCCATATATTCATCAAATTGCATTTGTTTACTCTCTGCATTTGGAGCCAACACTAGCCATCCAATAGTATAACAAACTATAGGATTAATTATAGCCATAATCCAAAACCACATTTTTCTTTTACCAGGGTCAGTTGGATTGCTACCTCCTTCAAACTTGATAGAATTTGAGATAAATGCTGCTAGAAGTATCATTGCTCCTGCAAAAATTGCTGAAATAAAGTATGCTGTCATAATGTTAAAATTTATTGTTTTTTTTGATTAATTACTTGTCGAGGTAGTATTTCCAAATTTTATGAAATAAGAATATAATATTTTGCTTTTTGGATTTACTTTTGGATCTTGAAGAGTGTTTCGTATAGCTTCTGATAGAGAAGTATTAATATTTCCCCTTACAGTACTGGAAGTCCATTGAAAATCATTTAATTGGGGATTTGTATCATTGAAAGTAACATCTTCAATTATGTAATCAATTCTAATTAATGCATCCTCTTTTTTAAAATTATCTTTTTTATAATTCTTATGAAAGATCAATTTTAGCTCGATTTTTTTTGGATCGTTTTTTAAATGACTATTGAATATTCCACTATCAACATCAAATACTTCAGACCATTCATTAGCAGTTGAATCCTTTGATTTGTAAAGGTAGTTGGGTACAATTGTTTTCTCGTTAGGTTGGTAGCATTCAACAGTAATTGGGTCATTTTTTGATTTTTCATCCCAAACCAAATCCTTTTTGTCATTTTTGGTAAGAACTGGAATATGATTTTTAGCTTTGTTGCAACGGGCATATTTTTCAAAATCATCGGAAACATCATAAACCTTTACAGCTATCTTTTTTAATTTATAAGAAGATTGATCAGATGCATTCAATAGTAATTTATTCATAAAAAGTCCTTTTTCTTTTTGAATTATATTTTGAACATATTTATCTAAACCATCATCCCAATTATTTTCTACACCGATTACTTCATAAGGTAAATTCTTATCTGCAGATGCATTTAAAATAGTTGTTGCCACTTGTGATAAAGTGTTATTAGCTATTCCGGTTTTATCTTTACCTCCATAGTCATTTGAAATAGTATATGGACTATTATTTAATTCAAATATCTTAGTTGTTACCCTTCCTTTTAAAGCATTTCTTATTTGTGAAACCATACTTGTTTCTGTTGCCTTCCCGTGAGTAAACACTGTATAATAGAGATGTTTTGAAGTAGTAATTCCAGATTTTTTGTTTATTTCCGAGTAATCAGTATAGAAAAATGTAATTGAATTTCCCTTTGCCAACCAATTTGTAAAATATTCTTTAGGATAATTCTCGAATTGCTCTTTGCCATCACCTGTATATTCTTCAAAATCGGTAATTAATAATGCATCATTATTTGAAGATGTTATTTTTTGCAGAGCACCCTTAATTGGAGCCATTATATCTTTATATTCTTTGGGATCTGTAACTTTATTGTAAATTTGATTACTTGCTAAATCAAGCTTTGTAATTTTTGAGTTTCCCAAAGCAAACCACTCTATATCTGGACTAACAAGTTTGTTTGTAATTGCTTGAATGATAATAGCATTTGAAGGATTATTATTATAGGCCTGAATCAATCCGTCTGAAAAGTCTACAAACACAGCTGTATTACCCGTTTTAGGATTAGCTTCTCCTCCTAATGAAGCACCATAATATCCCTCAATATGTTTTTCAATCTCGTTTAGAGGCTTATATTTTGACCAAGCACTTGAATCTTCTTTTTTACAACAACCTTGTAGACAAAATAAAGTGACTATTGGTAAGCTGATTTTTATGAAATTTTTCATGGTTATTATTAAAATTATTTATTATTTGAAGTTGTGTCAGATACGATTTCATTTGCAAAAGATGATGCTTGATCCAAAATATCATTTAAACCTTGTTTAATATTCAATATCTCTGATTTGATTTTTAGCGCCTGATATTTCCCTATTAATACATTTGTCGTATTTATTTCCGCATCAGTCATGGTCTCTCTAAATTCAGGATATTTTATTTCGACATAAGCATAATATTCTTTATCTGAATCTGCCCATTCTTTTTTATTGTAATTTTTACTATTCAATTCAACATCGTTAACAAATGATTCAAAGCTGTTCAAAAAATTATCTTTCTTGAAAGATTGACATGATGAAAGGCTTAAAATAAAAAGCAAACAAATCAATTTTGATCTTAATTTTATAATTAGCTTCTTCTGTAAATTAATACCCATAATATTTTATTTATGCTCAAATTTTAAATAACACTCTCCTTTATACTCATAGGTTCTTTTAATCTTACAAAATTGTATAGGTGCTTTTAAGTCGTTCTTCATAAAAGAAATATAATTGTATAAAGTGCGCTCAGAAACTTCCAGTCTTTGACTAAGTTCACCAGGAGTACCAGTTAAACTGCTCTTTATGCAATTGTGTATTCTTATAATGATTCTAATATCCATTTAGATTACAATTATACTGTTCGTTACTGCAACTAGAATGCAGTGATCAGAATTGGTTTGCGAAAATTATTTAATTCACTAGCATTCAATTTGATCATCACTGAAATTTTTTTACTAGAATTAATTTTGTTTAGAAACATAGGGTGTGTATTTGCTGAAAAGTGCCTCTGTTTTATTATTCTCCAAACCTACCCCCATAAATATTCATTCCCTTACGGGAAACCGTAATCACAAAAACTAAATACCAGAAAAACCAGAAAGCTTCCACTTTTGAAGCTTTTATAAATGAAGTTTTATGAACTTCATTTAAGTAAAAGGATTTGAAATCGTGAATAGGTAGGTAATTAATTTTTTTGTGAATGAATTATAAAATTTACTTGTTTGGAACTGGAGGGGAAATAGAAGTTTCTATGATTGAAGCATTAATTTTACCTTTTCTTCCTTCACAGTTTATTAATATAACAGTAGAAAATACTAAAGCAGTTATGACAACTAGATTTTTAAAAATTCTCATTTTATTTTGTTTTTAAGGATATAAGCTCGTCTTCATTTTAATATGACGACTTGATTTTTGGTAAAATTACCTTCATAAAAAACGATTTCCTTACGGTAAACCGTAACCACAGTAAAAAAATGTGAAAAAGTTAATTTTGGGAATTGTTTTCTGTGTTAATCATTGACTTAAGTGTTGAGCGTATGCGGGAAATACCTTTTAGGTGATAGATTTAAGCTATTTGATTAACATTTTTTGATGTCAGAGGGGATTTTAGGAAACCAATACACTTATTTATGCTAAACAAATAATGAAATGTTTTGTCAATTTGCTCTTTCATGTACGATTTAAAAATCGTTGTTATAAATTCAAAATCGTTTAGCTGAATGCTGTTTTGCGTGAGGGATAAAAGAGGAAAGCCCACAAACAAGTGTAGCGATAGCGGAACTTGTTGAGGACTTGTAACGTTTAGCCCGACCCGCTTTTTTTGGCGGGGCACGCCCAAAATACTTAAGCTATCTTAAATTAACTTAGGGTATAAACAACAAAAAGCTCCCCGAAGGAAGCTTTTGTATGGCAATTATAAACGGAAATTTATATGACGCCTAAATCTTTGGCAATGGCTACTAGATGGGTGGCGTTGTTGGCCTTAAAGTATATTTTGAGTTTATTGATGTGTTTCTCGATGGAGCTCTTGCTATTTGGAGTGATGCCTTCTTGTTTTAAAACGGCTTCCATACCTTCTTGGCTGATGCCCAAAGAGAGTTTTTTGAGGAGTACAATATCGTATTGGTTGATTTCGCTGGTGGTTTTGTCTTGCATGAGGTATAACAATTCAGGCGAAATGTTATCGGGTTCATTGTTAAAAGTTTTTTGAACTGCTACTTTAAGATCATAAATAGTATTGCGACCTTTTAGTACATAGCCATCGATATTGAGATCATCAAAAAGTCCTTTTATTTTATGTGGACGATCTTCGATAGAAAATGCAATTATTTTAATCTCTGGAAAGAGTTCTTTGACTGCTTGAATCAATTCCTCACCTGAGTTTAGTTTGTTGACTTGATGATCTGCCTTGAAAGACAAATCGGAGATGAGCAATTGAAACGGATTATTATCTTGATGTGCTTTTTTTATTTTCAGCAAGGCTTCGTCACAATATTTGGCATATTGTACTTCGAGTACCTCTAATTCGTTTAGAATTTGGGCGGCACCTACATCATTGAAATCAATATCATCTGCAATTAAAACTTTTGTAAACATAAAACAGTATTAGTTAGGAATTATAATTTTAGCCTTAAATCCTTTATGGGTTTGTGTGTCAAAAGTAAGAAGTCCATTGATAGCATGAATACGGTTTTCCGCATTTTGCAAACCATTTTTCAAAATTAATTTTTCGGAGAAGCCAATCCCGTTGTCTGAATAGTCTATTAACAGGCTGTTTTGGTTGGAATCGAAGCCAATTACAACAAAATTTGCTTGGCTATATTTTTTCATATTTACCATCAATTCTTGTAAAACTCTTTGAATTGCGATTTTTTTATTGTCCTCTATTTGGGACCAATCGATAGGGTTTTGGGTTTTTATGATAACTTCAACCGTATTTGATTTGTAGCTATTGAGCATTTGTTTTAAATTAAAAACAAAGTTTTCGCCGGTATCAATTGGACTATTCTCTTTGGAAATATTTCGGGTTCGCTTGTAAATTTTATCCAAATTATCCAATAAGGTTTCTTTCTTGAGTGGATTTTGTAAATCCTGAGTTTCGGCAAAAGTCATGGCATAGAAAACATCATTAGCGAGTTCATCATGAAGTTTTTTGGAAATACGAGTTTCCGTAGAGTAACTTGCTTGTAAGCGTGCTTGTTTGTTTTTATTTTTGAAATAATGCACCAAAAATATAATGGTAATGAGTAGTAGCAGGAAGCCAAATCCAAATAAATAAGTTTGATTTTTTTTGGTTTGAAGTTGAAGTGCAATCTCGGATCTTTCTTCTTTGTATTTGATGTTTTCTAATGTGGCTTTACTCGCGTCGTATTTGATTTTGGCAAATTGATTTTTGGCATTATTGCGCACTTTTTTGATACTGTCATTTAGGTTTACAAATAATTGTGCAGAAGAATTTTGTCCTTTTTGGGGATTATTTAGCATTAAGAATGAAAGCGCTTGTAGCTGTTCATCTATACTTTTAGTTTGAGTCGCTTTTTGGTATGCTAAGACAGCATTTTTATTTGACTTTTGAGAATCAATATCCTGATAATAATCGGCTAAATGCAAATAACTGGAGATGTTTCCGTAGGAATCGTTGGTTTGAACACGAATGGCTAATGCTTTGTTCATCAAAGACAATCCTTTTTTTGATTCACCATTTTTAGAGTATGCAAAACCTAAATTATCCATCAGAATAGCTTTTGTTTTGGGATGGCTGTCTAGTATATCAGTTTGTAAACTAGGTTCTAATAGTAGTATGGCTTGGGAATATTTTTTTTGTTCAATATAAACAGAAGCAATGTTATTCAATGGTATAACTTTCAAATGCTCCTGTTGTATCTTATTTAAAACAATTTTATAATAAATAATAGCGTCTTCATAATTTTTCAATTCTTTGGAAGTAATTCCTAATAGGTTATGAATGGCTAGTAGGTATTCGGGCTTATCTTTTGAATAGTCTAAAGCTTCAGTAAGTGTTTCTTCACAACTAGTGTAATCGCCAAATATTTGCTGAATTTTAGCCAGTTTTATTAAGTTGTAAGCGGTGAAGGTACTGTCTTTTTCTTCTTTAAAAAGTTCTTTGGATTTATTGTAATTAAAAAAAGCACTATCAAATTTTGCTGTTTTAAAGTAGGAGTCAGCCGATGCTGATAATTTTGCAGCAAGTTGGTATTTTGCGCTAGGAGAAAAGTTTTTTTCTATAGTTTTTGCCTCCTTTTGACAACAGACAAAAGGCAACAGAAATAAAAATAAGAAAAGTATAATAATCGGGGAACGTTGCATTAGCTGTAACTTTCCCCGAAAATAATAATAATTTTAGACTATGTGTCTATATTGTTTTTCTTTTTGGAGGATAAATAATAATATCACCATCTCCAGGACCATCGTTTGCTATAAATAGGACACTAATACAGCTCTCTTTTTCGACATGTTTTTCATTGTTTTTGGAGGTTAGTATTGGTTTTAAAGTTGTTGTTGTACTCAATACAACATTTGATGCATTAACTAAGCTTGACACGGATAAAACGGCAATAAAAAATAATTTTCTCATGATTTTAAGTTTAAAAATTGGACATAGGTTGGGCCGTTCGATAATGAGAATCGAATAATTTTCAAGGCCTAACGGTATTGATTACTAGTTTTTTGGGAAGTGAAGTGCGCTGGTACAGAGCGGTTTTATTATACTTCCCGGAATAATAATTCAGTTCTGTATAGCAACACTTTTTTAGAAGTTGTTTTGTACATTTGTTCTTATCGCGAAATAGAACAGCAACAAATTCTGATGCAAAGAACAGCAGGTTTTGAAGTGATAATAGCAGGGAATTCCTAAGATTCCTAGAATTCCTTTGGATTCCTGAAAATTCCGATTCGCTTATGAAATGAACATGGTCTAGATTTGGTCGCAAACACTAATAATGAAATGCGAATTCGATATTCCTATAAAAAAATATTATCTACGCATGAAAAAAAACACTTTAGAGGATTATAAAAAAGCCATAAAAGTTCAATATGAGCTTGAGAAATATGGGAATTATTCTACTTTCTTATTTAATCCGTCACGTGCCAAATTGAGGAATTTGTGTTTTGAATTGTTTAAGGACAATTCCAAGAAGGATGATTTAATGAGTTTTGCCTCTTTCTGCGGCTTTGAGTTTAGTCCTACGTCTTTCAATAAATTAAAGGATTTGACGGATAAATTTAGACCTATAGAGACTTTCTTGAAAGGGGAGACCGATTTAGTAGATATGGAAGCAGTGAATATTACCGCAATTTTGGTAGGTTTTGAACCAAGACCTTATTTAAAATTTTCTAAAGCAGAAAATCATTTGAGGAGTGAAAATCAAATAGAAAGTGATGGTCTTGTAAATAATGAAATAAAAAATCAGGAAAAGAATGTTATTGAGGTACTAAAGGCTGCGTCAAGTGTAGAGCTAAATGGGAATAGGTTTTTTTATAAACAAATAAGTATTGCTGTACTGATCACTTTTGTAATTTGTGGTGTGGGATTTTTTCTTTTGCCAAAAGAGAAGTGTATGCAGTGGCAGAATGACCATTATGAAATGGTAACTTGTGAAGAGAATAAAGTGGGGGTATTGAATTTATATTCTAAAATACCTTTAGATGAGAATATGCTCAATTTTAGAAAAATTCAAGTTTGCGATAGCACGACTTTTTTTAAACATAATAAGCCGATAGTGTGGTATTGCAAAAAAGGAAATGAATTGGAATTTTATAATAATCCTGGATATCATCCAGAAAATGATAAACCATTGAAACCCATAACACAGTATATGATTAACAAATATGTTATGGGAAAAAACTAGAAGTGAATGAATTATACTTTTGTGTAAAGCCGTATTTTAATTCAGAATAAAGATTTTATTTATCCTAAAATTAAGGATTGCAGGTCTATATAAAGTCTTAGTCAATACATTTTAAGTAATCCATAAAATAAGTTTCAGGGAAATAAACTTTTTGGTTCATCTCTGAAGTAATTTCTTTTTTAACTATAAAATCATCTGTACTGGTTAAGAATTTAATTCGCATCAAATTTACAGGTGAACTTTTAAGTTCTTCGATTGCTCCTTTAACAAACATAAAGGTTCCCATTGTCACTCTGTTATCAAATCCTTCGTCGTTTCTGATTAATGATCCGCAACTTTCTTTGTTAACATGTAAAAGTGTGACGATTTTTCCGTTTTGTAATTGTAAATATAATTTGGAACTTTTATCAAAACAATTTGCAGATAAAAATTCTTTACTTTTTTGAATCAACTGTACATTCAAAGCAGGAAATCCATCATTAGAAACCAAAGAACAAAAGATGTATTCCGATTTTCCAGCGAAGTTTTTCTCAGAGACTAAATATTCTTTTGTTAATTTATAGACTCCTAAAGAATCTTTTACATTAGCACTGTATTCACAATCTTTTTGGGAAAAAACGGGAAAGCTTGCGATTAATAAAAAGGCGAGGATGGTATTTTTCATGGTTATGGTTATTGTGTTTTGTTGCAAATTAAAACTATTTTATCGTTATTTTCAATGGTTGTAAAAAAACAATAGGTATCTCCTCCATCTTTTATTTTCCATTTCTTCCGAATATTCTCTACCGTTTCTGGAAAATTTCGGGTGGTAATATTGGCTTTGGTGTTTTCTAATGTCGCTTTTAGTTCTCCTTTGTTATAAGGTATGATTTTATGGATCTCAAATACACGACCCGGGAAGTCAATGCGTTCTTCTGAAGTATATAAATGGGAGTGCTTGTGAAGTTTTTCTAAATTAAAATGCAATGCGACTTCATCAAATCCACCTGATTTCATGACAGCACTGTTAGGCTCATAAATATATTTTTTTGGAGTTCCAAAAAGAGGTGAATTTGTATTTTCTCCCAAAATAAATTCAAACGTTTCTGTTTTATCTTTGATGAGATTAACCGTTTTTATAGAAATATCGCCTTGGTAGTCTTTATGTATTTCCCACAACAATTCTTTTACCTCATTCTCCAATGCAATAATATGAATAGTTTTTACATTTTTTAATTCGGATAAAGCTGAGCTTATGTCTAGCAAAGGTGCTGTTTTAATCAGGATTTTGTCAGAATGGGTGAAATAAAAATCCAAGTTTTCAGGAACATTCGGTAAACAATCTTGAAGCATAAAAACTTTGCCTTTGGCATCATTTCGTCTCGAAGGATCAATGTATATCCAATCCCATTTTTGGTGGAGATCTATCAATGTTTCTCTACTATCTCCTATATAACATTGAATGTTTGAAACCTTTAGTTGCTCCAAATTGTGTTTGACAAGGTTTGAAAGTTCTTCATTGATTTCACAATGAACTACTTTTTTTATTTTTTTAGCAAAATAAAAATCATCAACGCCATAACCTCCAGTCAAATCGATGAGACTTTCTCCGGATATTAAACTCGATTTGTAATACGCTGTCTTTTCAGAGGATGTTTGCTCTACCGAAATTTTAGTAGGGTAGAGGATGTCTTTCGTTTGAAACCAAGTTGGTAATTTGTCCTTAGCTTTTGATTTTGCTTCCATTTGTTTTAAAATGTCAATCCATTCTATTTCTGGAAATGGATTCTTTTGCAACGCTAATTTAGACAAAGAAACACCAATGTTTTGGTTTATAAAATGCTGAATTTTAGGTGCTAAAATAGAGGTATTCAAAGCTAAATATTTTCGGTTAAAACAGAGACTATTTTATTCTTAGGAAAGAATTCTTTCAATACTACTTTCAATATTGTATAAATAGGAATTGCCACTACCATTCCAAAAACACCAAATGTAATTCCACTAATAAGGATTACTAAGAAAATTTCTAAAGGATGAGATTTGACACTTTTTGAGAAAATAATCGGTTGGTTGATGTTGTTATCAATCACTTGAACGATTAAAAAACCAATAACAATATAAATCGTCGTAGGAAGCATTTCAGTTCTAAAATCAGTCCCTATTCCGCCAATTAAAGTTAGAATAGCAGCTAAAACAGTTCCTATGATTGGTCCTATATAAGGTATGATATTTAGTAAGGCACATAAAAACGCAATGATAAAAGCATTTTTTGAATTAAAGATTAAAAGAACAATCAAATACATGACAAATACAGCTGTCAATTGGATCAATAAACCAATAAAATAACGTGTTAATAGTTGGTTAGTCTTTTCGATAGAATTTAAGATTTTATCTTCATTCTCATCAGGAAGAATCATTTTAGCTTTTTCTTTAAATAGTAATTGGTCTTTCAGGAAGAAAAAAGTGATAAAAAAAACGGACGCTAATCCCATTCCAAAACTAGCAATGAGGTTTAAGATTGAATTGATGAAATCTGTAAAATAGTTATAGTTGATTTTAGAAGATAAGTTTGATTCTTTCAATAGTTCTTCTAAATTGATGTGATTGATATTGAAATAATTCTCTATGTTTTTTTCGATAACAATAAATTGATTTTGGAGTAAATTAGTATCCAATAAGGATAAATTTTCTGCTTGTGATATGATTAGTGGTACAAATAAAAGGACAAAACCTATAAGTAATGAAATGAATAATATAAGTGTTGCAACAGTCGCCATGGTATTATTAAATTTCAGTCTTTTTTTTAAGAAAGAAACAAAGGGATTGGCTATTAAACAAAGGATTAACGAAATTACAAGATAGAGAATGACGGTCTGAATTTGGTACAAAAAGAAAAGTACTAAACATGTGATGATTAAAAAAGCAATAGCTTTCAAAATTCCGTTTGCAATTATTTTAGATGTAATCATAAAAAGGGATAGATATGGATTCAAATGTAGTTTAAAAACCGACTAAAAATTAAATTAGTCTAGTCTAGTTGTTGAATATATAATGTATAATATTGGCACCCATTTTCAACGCTTTTTCTCGAACGGAAAGTGGGTCATTATTGACTTCGGGATTTTCCCAACCATCTCCTAAGTCGCACTCATAAGTGTATAGTAAGACTAATCTACTTTTTACAAATATTCCAAAAGCTTGTGGTCGTTTGCCATCATGTTCGTGAATTTTAGGTAAACCATTCGGAAAAGCATACGGCTTTTGAAAAATTAAATGCGTTGCCGGAATTTCTATTAAGGCTGTATTAGGAAACAATTTTTTGATTTCTTTTCGAATATATTGGTCTAAACCATAATTATCGTCAATGTGTAAAAAACCACCAGAGTTTAAGTAATCCTGAAGGTTTTTTACTTCGGCATCACTAAAAACCACATTTCCATGACCTGTCAAATGAATAAATGGGTACGTAAAAAGATTGGGGCTTCCTGGTTCTACAGTTGCTGGTTTTGTTTTTAAAGTGGTGTTAATGTTGGTGTTGCAAAATTGAATTAAATTAGGCAATGAAGTGGGATTTGCATACCAATCACCACCGCCACTATATTTCAATAAGGCAATTTCTTGAGCAAAAATGTTCAAGGACAGAAAAAGAAAAACGAAATAGATTTTTTTCATCTGATTTAATTCTCATTAAAAAAAGCAATACTATGACAGGCTACCATTGCAGCTGTTTCAGTTCGTAATCTAGTATTTCCCAAAGATACGGCTTGGAAGTTATTCTCTAATGCTAGTTGGATTTCTTTATCTGAAAAATCTCCCTCAGGTCCTATCAGCATGGTGACATCTTCATTTGGTTTCAAAATAGATTTAAGTGTTTTTTTATCCGTTTCTTCGCAATGAGCAATTAATTGAAGGCCTTTTTTTTCTGTTTGACCAACAAAATCTTTAAATGAAATGGCAGGGTTTAATTTGGGTAAATAAAGCTCGTTAGCTTGTTTTAAAGCCGATAAGATTATTTTCTCATAACGATCTTGATTGATCACTTTTCTTTCAGAACGATCACAAATAATTGGTGTAATTTCATGAATACCTATTTCAGTTGCTTTTTCCAAAAACCATTCAAATCGATCGTTCATTTTGGTAGGGGCTACTGCCAAATGCAAATGATATTTAGAAGGTTCTTTTTTTGTGAAAGATAAAATATCAACCGTACATTTATTATCGGAGGCCAAATTAATTTTAGTTTCAAATAAAAGTCCTAATCCATTGGTAACGTGTAGTATATCACCATCTTTTTTCCGCAATACTTTAATGATGTGCCTGCTTTCTTCTTTGTCAAAAGAAAAGCTTTCTGTAGATTCGTTTAGGTCAATATTGTAAAATAATTGCATAGCTTAAAATTGGATTCGTGCTTTTGAAACAACTGTAGCGGTTTCAAATTGTTGTGTTAAATATTTTTGATAACCTACAATTCCTATCATTGCAGCATTATCTGTGGTGTATTCAAATTTGGGGATATAGGTTTTCCACCCGTATTTTTGTTCGCCTTCTTTTAGCGTTTTTCTAATACCTGAATTAGCAGAAACGCCGCCGCCAATTGCTATTTTATTGATGCCAGTTTCTTTGACAGCTAATTTTAGTTTGTCCATCAAAATCTCGATGATAGTATGTTGAACCGAAGCACAAATATCATTGATGTTTTCGTCAATGAAATTTTCGTTCTCAAGTTTTTTCTTTTGGATAAAATACAAAATAGCCGTTTTGAGACCAGAAAAACTAAAATCCAATCCCGGAACTTTAGGCTTGGTAAACTTAAAAGCTATTGGATTTCCTAATTGTGCATTTTTATCAACTAATGGACCACCAGGATAGGGAAGTCCTAATATTTTTGCAGTTTTATCAAATGCTTCTCCAACCGCATCATCAGTTGTTTCGCCAATTATGGTCATATCAAAAAAACCTTCAACTCTCACAATTTGAGTATGTCCACCACTAATGGTTAAGGCTAAAAACGGAAATTCTGGTTTGTCATAGCCTTCTTCATCAATAAAATGGGCTAAAATATGTGCATGCATATGATTTACGGCAATCAAAGGGATGTTTAATGCACTAGCCATTGACTTCGCAAAAGAACTCCCCACGAGTAGTGAACCCATAAGTCCTGGACCTTGGGTAAAAGCAATGGCACTGAGTTGTTCTTTTTGAATATTGGCTTTTTTAAGAGCGGCATCAATTACGGGAACAATATTTTGTTGGTGTGCTCTCGAAGCTAGTTCAGGTACTACACCTCCATATTGTGAATGAATTAGCTGATTAGCAACAACATTTGACAATACTTTATCGTTATTTAAAACAGCGGCAGCAGTATCATCACAGGAACTTTCGATGGCAAGAATAAAAACCTCGGGATTTTGCATAAAAAGGCACAAATTTTGAATTATATTTGACAAACCGAATTTTAAATTCTTTAATTTTACGGCGCAGCCAAAATTAAAGAATTTTTGCGAAAGGAAAGACTCTTTCTTTGTGCAATATCCTGTTTTTAGAAAAAATTAAAAATCAAGAAGATCAAAAAGTACATTAAAATATTTTTAAGTTTAATTATTGGGTTAATTCTCCTCTTACTATTGTTAGGAATTGCTCTTTCAACTTCTTTCGTTCAAACTAAAATTGCACATTATGTTACCCAGAACTTAAATAATGATTTTGGGGTTGATATCAATGTGGGGACCGCTAAAATAAATATTTTTGGAGGTGTTAAATTGAGAGAGGTTTTAATTAGAGACCATCATAAAGATACTTTGATTTACAGTGAAATCCTTAATACAAATATTTTAGATGTCAAAAAGTTATTAGATGGTGATTTGATGTTTGGTGATATCAGATTAGAAAACCTATTATTTAATTTAAAAACCTATAAGAACGAAGACGATACTAATATTGATGTATTTATAAAATCTTTTGATGACGGAAAACCTTCTACAGGAAAACATACTCTTTTTGAGGCTGATGTTGCAACAATTGTAAATAGTCATTTTATTTTGAGCGACGAAAATAGAGTAGCTCCCAAAGATGTTGATTTTACCAAGTTAAATGCCCTATTAATAAACTTCAAGTTATACGGGCCAGAAGTTACTTCCGTAATAAAAAAAATGTCGTTTTTGGATCATCGTGGAGTATATGTGTCTGAATTAAATACAAAATTTAGTTATACCAAAAAGCAAATAGTACTCAAGAATTTGGACATCAAAACCAAAGAGTCCATGATTAAAGCAGATATCGTACTGAGTTATAAAATTACTGATTTTGCAGATTTCAACGACAAAGTAAAATTTGAAGGTACAATATATCCGTCATTAGTTTCGTCAAATGACATTCGACCTTTTTACAATGATTTAGGTAAAGATTTGTCTTTTAATTTGGCGACAAAAGTAAAAGGAACCTTGAATAACTTGACCTTGAATAATTTGAGTTTATACGACTCTAAGAATACAAGGTTATTTGGAGCAATCAATTTCAAAAATATTTGGGGGAAACAGCATCAACGCTTTTTGATGGATGCTAATCTTAGTAAATTATCTTCTTCCTATGACAATTTAGTTCAATTGATTCCGAATGTTTTAGGAAAAAAACTACCTATTGAATTAAAAAGAATTGGAAACTTCAATATTAAAGGTAATATCCAGTGGAGCGCCACCGATTTGGACGCTGATTTTTCAATGATTACAGACATCGGAGATGTGAAGTCAGACTTGAGTATCAATCAAATTGACTTTATAGATAAAGCTTCATACAATGGAAATGTAGTGACCAAAGATTTTGACTTAGGGATTTTTCTTGATGAGAAAGATTTAGGTAAAGTGACCATGGATGTAGAGATTGAAGGCGTTGGTTTTACCAAAAAATATTTAGATACGGGTGTAAAAGGAGTAGTTTCTAAGATTTATTATAATAAGTATAACTATAGAAATATAGCCGTAAATGGTAATTTTAAGCCCCCCTATTATAGAGGTAAAGTAAATGTTGACGATCCTAATCTAAATATGGATTTTGATGGTTTGGTCGATTTAAGTAAAAAAGACAGTAAATATGACTTTCATATAGATGTTAGAAATGCTGATTTTCATAAATTGAATTTTGTAAATGATACTATTTCTAATTTTAAAGGGGATGTTATTGTTCAAGTTGATGGTAATACGATTGAAAATTTACAGGGAAATGTATATTTTAAAAACACCTCTTATCAGAATGAAAAAGATATTTATACGTTCAATGACTTTTCAATCAATTCTAATTTTGATGCAGGTAAAATTAGAACAATTACCTTAAATTCTCCGGACATTGTTGAAGGTGAAATTGTAGGGAGGTTTAAATTTAGTGAGTTAGGGGTTTTAGTTAGGAACTCGATCGGTAGCTTGTACACCAACTTTAAACCGGAGCCAGTTAATAAGGGACAATTTTTAAAATTTAATTTTTCAGTATATAATAAAATCATCGAAATATTTTATCCAAATATAACGATTGGATCAAATACGGTTATTAAGGGGAGTATTAAATCAGATTCTCAGGAATTTAAACTTAATTTTAATTCACCTAAGATTGTTGCGGATGATAATACATTTGATAATATTAGAATTGCAATAGATAACAAAAATCCTTTGTATAATGCTTATTTAGAATTAGATAGTATTAAAACTAAATATTATAAAATACGCGATTTTAGTTTGATAAACGTGACCAATAAAGATACCTTGTTTTTTAGGTCAGAGTTTAAAGGAGGGTCAAAAGGAGAAGATTATTTCAATTTGAATTTATACCATACTATCAATAAGGAAAATGAAAATGTTGTAGGGATTAGCAAATCTGAATTAAAAATTAAAGACAATCTATGGTTTTTGAACGAAAAAGAGACAGCAGATAATCAAATTGTCTTTGATAAGCTATTGAAGAATTTTTCTATCAATAATATTATTTTATCACATGAAAATCAGGAAATTATTCTAAAAGGAAAAACAGGCGGTAAAACCAACAAAGATTTAAAATTGAGTTTTAAAGATGTTGATTTGTTTAAGATTACTCCTGCTGATGATAAGTTTGTTTTTAAGGGAAATTTAAATGGAGAAGTTAATTTTTTTCAAAATAATACGGTATATAAACCTACAGCCGCATTGGTAATAGATCATTTGAATATTAACGAAACTGATTTAGGGGTTTTAAAGTTTGAAATTGAAGGAGACCAAAACCTGGAAAAATTTTCAATTGATTCCTATTTGGAGAATAAAAATCTAGAATCGTTCAACGCAAAAGGAAATTTTACAATTGTAGGTAAAGAAGCGGCCTTAGATTTGGATTTAAAATTGGATAAATTTAATCTAGGAATTTTAAGTTCCCTTGGAGGTAGTGTTTTATCAAATATAAGAGGATTTGTTTCAGGGAATTCACATATAGGAGGAACGGTTAATCAGCCTAAAATTAGTGGACGACTTTTTGTAGATGGAGCAGGACTAACAATTCCATACTTAAATGTTGATTATAAATTGGCGGAGGGTTCTATAGTGGACTTATTAGACGAGAGCTTCCTGTTAAGAAATAATATACTCACAGATTCTAAATTTGGTACTAAAGGAGTATTGAGAGGAAGTATTCAGCATGATAAATTTATGGATTGGAAATTAGATTTAGCTATCAATTCCAAACGATTGTTAGTTCTAGATACTCAAGATAGTGAAGATGCAGCATATTATGGAACTGCATTTATTGACGGAAATGCTAGTATTACAGGACCTACAAACGGTTTGTTTATAAAAGTGGAAGCTAAGTCAGAGAAGGGGTCTGCTTTGAAAATCCCAATAAATCAAGCAGAAAGCCTTGGTGATAATAGTCTATTACATTTTTTAAGTGCAAAAGAAAAAAGTAATATCAAGAAAGGGATTTTAGATAATTCTAGAAATTATAAAGGATTAGAGTTAGAGTTTGATTTAGATATAACACCTGATGCAGAAGTAGAAGTGATTTTAGACCGAAATTCAGGACACGGAATGAAAGGTAAGGGGTACGGGTCGTTATTATTCAAAATTAATACTTTAGGGAAATTCAATATGTGGGGGAATTTTCAAGCCTATGAAGGTTCTTATAATTTCAAATATGGAGGTCTTATTGATAAGAAATTTGATGTAAAAAAAGGAGGATCTATTTCTTGGGAAGGAAATCCAATGCGTGCTCAGTTGAATTTAGAAGCCGTATATAAAACCATTGCGAATCCGGCGGTACTTTTAGAAAATTCTTCTTTTAATAGAAAAGTACCCGTGAATGTGATTATTGGTATTAAGGGAGATTTAGCTAGTCCCGAACCTGATTTTAATATTGAGTTCCCTACCGTTAGTAATGTGTTGAAATCTGAAATTCAATATAAGTTATATGATAAGGATGTTAGACAAACTCAAGCGTTGTATTTACTATCTTCAGGAGGTTTTTTAAGTTCAGAAGGAGTGAATCAATCTGATTTTTCAGGAAGTTTGTTTGAAACGGCTTCTAGTTTGTTAGGAGGGATTATAAGAACTGATGATGATAAATTTAAAGTTGGTTTTAATTATGTATCAGCTGACAAACGTATTGGTCAAGAAACTGATGGTAGAGTAGTAGCTACTATTTCTTCAAAAATAAATGAAAGATTTACTATTAATGGTAAAGTAGGGGTTCCATTTGGAGGAATCAATGAATCAGCAGTTGTAGGTGACTTAGAAGTACAATACAGAGTCAATGATGACGGTACTTTAAACTTACGAATCTTTAATCGTGAAAATGATGTTAACTATATAGGACAAGGTATTGGTTATACGCAAGGATTAGGGGTTTCTTATGAGGTGGATTTTGATACGTTCCGAGAATTGGTAAATAAAATATTTAAAAATCAAAAGTCAAATTCAACAATTCAATACATTGACCAGTTTCAAGATTCAAATTTAGCACCTGAATACATTAATTTTTCTAAACAAAAAGAACCAAAACCAGTAGAATCAAAACCCAATAGGGAGGCAATTGTACCTGATGAAGAATAAGTTGTAGATAGAAAATTCAGGATTGTTGTTTTTATTTAAAAATTTTCAAATTATGATTAATTGTTAGTTAAACATGAAAAAAATAGATTTATGTTAGTTAAACTGATTTTTTTTTGTTTTTTTGAAAACTTATTAACGAAAACGTTTGAATTTACTGAGGTTGAGTAATTTAGTATTTCATAAGGTTGAAAAGTGCGATATGTTTCTTAAATTTACGACTTAAACTAAAAACAATGTCAAATAAGATTAATAAAATAGGAGTTTTGACTTCAGGTGGTGATTCACCTGGAATGAATGCTGCTATTCGTTCTGTTGTTAGAACTTGTGCTTATCATAAAATTGAGTGTGTAGGTATTTATAGAGGTTACCAAGGAATGATTGAAGGTGATTTTGCCGAAATGGGTCCACGTTCAGTAAATAATATTGTGAATAAAGGAGGTACTATTTTAAAATCAGCACGTTCAACTGAATTTAGAACAACAGAAGGTCGTAAAAAAGCACACGAACAATTGCTAAAAGCTGGTATTGATGCTTTGGTAGTAATTGGAGGAGACGGAACCTTTACAGGAGGATTACTTTTTAATTCAGAGTATAATTTTCCAATAATTGGAATTCCAGGAACAATTGATAACGATATTTTTGGTACAAGTCATACACTTGGTTATGATACTGCTTTAAATACTGTTGTAGAATGTATTGATAAAATTAGAGATACCGCTATTTCTCACAACCGTCTATTCTTTGTAGAGGTTATGGGTAGAGATGCTGGTCATATTGCATTAAATGCAGGAATTGGAGCTGGAGCTGAAGAAATATTGATTCCTGAAGAAAAATTAGGTTTAGATAGACTTTTAGAGTCTTTGAAAAAGAGTAAAGCATCAGGTAAATCATCTAGTATTGTTGTAATTGCTGAAGGGGATAAAATTGGTAAAACGGTTTTTGAACTAAAAGATTATGTTGAGGCTAATTTGCCTGAATATGATGTAAGAGTATCTGTTTTAGGTCACATGCAAAGAGGAGGTTCTCCTTCATGTTTTGACAGAGTTTTGGCGAGCCGTTTAGGTGTGAAGGCTGTAGAGTCTTTAATGGAAGGTAAATCAAACTACATGGTAGGTTTACAAAATAATAAAGTGGAGTTGACACCATTGGAACAAGCTATTAAATCAAAATCAGAAATTGATATTGAATTATTACGCGTTTCAGATATTATGTCAACATAATACATAAGAAAAAAAATAAACAATAATAATTAAATAAAGAAGAAATGTCAAAAGTAAAATTAGGAATAAACGGATTCGGTAGAATTGGTAGAATTGTATTTAGAGAGTCTTTTAATAGAGATAATGTAGAGGTTGTAGCAATCAACGATTTATTAGATGTTGATCACTTAGCTTACTTATTAAAATATGATTCAGTTCACGGTCGTTTTAATGGAACTGTTGAAGTTAAAGAAGGACAACTTTTTGTAAACGGAAAAAACATCCGTATTACTGCAGAAAGAAACCCTGCTGACTTAAAATGGAATGAAGTTGATGTTGATGTTGTTGCTGAATGTACTGGTTTCTTCACAACTGTTGAAACTGCAAATGAGCACATCAAAGGTGGTGCTAAAAAAGTAATCATTTCTGCTCCTTCTGCTGATGCTCCAATGTTTGTAATGGGAGTAAACCATACGGAAGCTAAAGCTTCTGATTTGATCGTTTCTAATGCATCTTGTACTACAAACTGTTTAGCTCCTTTAGCTAAAGTTATCAATGATAATTTTGGAATTGTTGAAGCGTTAATGACTACAGTTCATGCTACGACTTCTACTCAAATGACTACTGATGGTCCTTCTAGAAAAGACTGGAGAGGTGGACGTGCTGCATCTTGTAACATTATCCCATCTTCTACAGGAGCTGCAAAAGCTGTTGGAAAAGTAATTCCTGAGTTGAATGGAAAATTAACTGGTATGGCTTTCCGTGTTCCTACAACAGACGTTTCTGCAGTAGATTTAACGGTAAAAGTAGCAAAAGAAACTTCTTACGAAGAAATCATGGCTACATTGAAAAAAGCTTCTGAAACTACAATGAAAGGTGTTTTAGGATTTACTGAAGATTTAGTTGTTTCTCAAGATTTTGTTGGTGATTCAAGAACTTCTATTATTGATGCTAATGCAGGAATTGGATTGAATTCTACTTTTTTCAAAATCATCTCTTGGTATGATAATGAGTATGGATACTCTAGTAAATTAATTGATTTATCTGTACATATTACAGGTTTAAAATAATCAATTGATTGAAATTTTATAATAAAAATCCCGTTTTTTTAACAATTAACGGGATTTTTTTATATTCAATAAATAAATTATCTTTCATAAAAATATAATAACCATAAAAAACCAAAACGCATGAGATTATTAGTGGATAGTGGTTCAACCAAAGCAGATTGGATTGCGATTGATGATGAAGGTAAAGTTTTATTTACCACACAAACTTTAGGTTTGAATCCAGAGGTACTAAGTAAGGAAGTCATAATTGAACGTATTAATGATCGTTTTGATATTGAGCAAAATAAAGATAAAGCAACACATTTGTATTTTTATGGAGCTGGTTGTGGAACAGATAGAATGAAAAGTTCACTTTCAACAATTTTCAAGGAATATTTTTCTAATGCTACCACAGTTGTAGTTGAAGAAGATACCTATGCAGCAGTATATGCAACGACTCCTAAAGATGAGAAAGCAATAGTATGTATCCTTGGTACTGGATCTAATTGTAGTTATTTTGATGGTAAAATATTACATCAAAAAGTACAGTCTTTAGGCTATATTATCATGGATGATTGTAGTGGTAATGTTTTTGGAAAAGAATTAATACGTAAATATTATTTCAATAAAATGCCTAAAGAATTAGCGGTTGAATTTGAAAAAGAATATAATTTAGAGCCAGATTTTTTAAAGGCAAAATTATACAAAGAACCAAACCCTAATGCTTATATGGCGACATTTGCTAAATTCTTAATTCAGCATAAAGACACCGAGTTTTGTAAAAAAATTATTTTCAAAGGAATGAAATCTTTTGTGAAAAATTATGTAAAACAGTACGATAATTGCAAAGAAGTTCCCGTTCATTTCGTAGGTTCTATTGCCTACTATTTGAGAGAAGAATTACAAATTACTTTTGATAAATACGGACTTCAATTAGGGAATGTACTAAGAAGACCAATAGATGGTTTAATCGCACATCATTCTGAAAATAAATAATTTTTATGGAAATAGCAATAATAGCACACGATGGTAAAAAAGTAGATATGGTTCAGTTTTTGAATAAAAATATTAAAATTTTACAAACGGAGAAAATTAGAATCATCGCTACAGGGACTACTGGTGGTAAGGCTGAAAAAGCTGGTTTTAAAGTTAAAAAAATGCTCTCTGGGCCATTGGGTGGGGATGCTCAAATTGCCGCAAGAGTAGCGGAGGGAAAAACTAAAATGGTTTTGTTTTTTAAAGACCCTTTAGCAAGTCATGCACACGAAGTAGATATCAATATGTTGCTTAGAGTATGTGATGTGCACAATGTGCCTATTGCAACCAATGAAGCTTCGGCACAGTTGTTATTGAATGCAATTACTATAGCATTGCAATCATAGAAATTTCAACATTTACATTTTTTGGCAAACCTGCCACTTGAACCGTTTCACGAGCTGGAGCGGTTTTTTCATTTAGATAAGAACCGTATACTGTATTGATGCTCCCAAAATCATTCATATTAGTGATGAAAATAGTAGCTTTTACAACATTTTCAAAGGTCATATTTGCAGCTTTAAGTATCGCTTTTAAGTTCTCCATTACTTGTATGGTTTCTACTTCTATACTATTGGTAGTTATATCACCAGTTTCTGGGTTAATGGCAATTTGACCTGAAATGTACAAAGTATCATTATGTAATATGCCTTGACTATAAGGTCCAATTGGTGCAGGAGCTTCTGCTGTGAAAATTATTGTTTTCATAATGAAAGTATTTTTAAGAAATAAATGGCAATCATTTTTTTTACTAAAATAGTGTGTTAAAGATAAAAAAATATATTTATTAACGTGTTGTAGTAGTACTATTCTTGTCCCACTTAATGTCGCTAAGGATTCCTGATTTTATTCCAATAAAGAAATTCCAATTAGCATTAGTTCCAAATGGTGTCCAGTTAACACTCATTCTCCAGCTCGACAAGTCTCTCTCTAAGCGTAATTGTGTGTAGGTAACTCCTTTTTGAACAAAATCATAACCTGTAGAAATTCCAATTTTCCACTTTGGTGTCAAATCAGTATTAGCAGAAATCATTAATGAATTTCCAGAAAACGTTTTTTCTCGATTCGTATTGCTATAAGTTAAGGAATAGGCAAAAGTCATGTCCCATGGTATTTTAGATTTAAAAAATTCAGACACGACATCCTCACCTTTTTCTTCACTACCATCAAAAAGACTCTTTTTGTTATTGCCAAGGTCAGAAGCTGAACCAAAAAGATCATCCTCCCTTCCACCATTTCTTTGAGTTTGAGAATCCTTTTCTTTGTCATTCTTATCGCTATCCTTACTAGAAAGCGAATAATTGATAGTCATATTAGCACTTGTCATTCTGAATAAACTACCACCGTTATCAATATTAAAAGTGTTAATTCTATTTCCTGAATTGTCAATAGCGTAGGGGTCAAGTGTAGTACCAAAATTAACAATCATTTTATCTTTAAATAATTGCGTTCCACCGCTAACTCTTACAGGAGACCAAGCTAAACTAGTTACTCCATCTGCATTTAAGTCGTAACTGGTAGATAAATTTAGATTATTAAGTAACATTATCTTTTTAGCTTCAGTTTTAGTGCTATCTCTGTCTGTTACTTTGGCTTCAAAAGTGTTGCTTAAACTGAAACCTAGATTGCTTGATTTTGTGAGTCCAGGAGCGCCATATATACCGTCTTCAAATCTTGAATATTGTGCGGTAGTCCCGGTAGCATCTGTTGCGTAGGTATCATAGTATTTTTCAAAACTAGGAGTATAACTATAGGAAAGTGAAGGACGCATGACGTGTCTTAGCGATTTTATTTTTTTATCTTCACCAAAATTAAAAGTACCATAAATTGTAGTCCCTAAGCTTGATGAAAAGGAGTAGGTTCTATAGGCATCAAAACCATTTTGAAGCTCGCTAACAACTGCACTTTGGTCAGTGTCATAACTTTTTTTGATTGTTTTGGCATACCAAACTTCTTCATAATTTGCAGAAGTGGAAGCACTGAAATATTTGAATAACTTAAAGTTTGTACTAAGAGGGATACTGTGTTGTGCTCCTATTTTAGCATTGTCAAACATTTGTGGTTTAAAAAATAAAGAATCAGTAGTGGTAAAACTATTTTTTCCGTTCAAATTGTATTGCAGGTTGATATTCTTGATAAACCCTTTTTTAGTGTCATTTTTACCCGCAAACGGATAGATTCTATCTACACTTAATTGTAGTGTAGGTAATGTCATATCTATAGTTTCTGTCTGTGTGTTTTGTGAATGTGTTGCTGTAAGAGACATTCTAACCTCAGGAACACTGTTGAATGTTTTTGAGTACGAAACAGATGAACTTAAAGTGTTGTTTAGTCTAGAGCCAATATTAGATTGATTGATAGATTGGTTAAAATATTTACTACTACCAAGGTTGACTGAGGCAGAAAAGCTAGAATTAGGATTTGCTTTTGTATCTCTAGAGTGAGACCATTGAATGTTGTAAATTTTTTGTTTTGAATAATCTGGATAACCTCTTTCGCTAGAAATTAAATTTTCATATCTAAAATTGAAATTCCCTCTAAATTGGTAGCGCTTGGCATAAGCAGACTCAAATCGCAATCCATAACTACCATTAGTATAGTAGTCTCCAATAGCAGTTAAGTCATAGTTATCGCTTAACGCAAAATAATATCCTCCATTTTGCAATGAAAAACCTCGGGTATTAGAGTCGTTGTAACTAGGTAGTATTACTCCTGAAACATTAGTTTCTTTGCTCATTGGGAAATAAGCAAAGGGAAATGCTATTGGCGTAGGAACATTGGCAATAACCATATGTGTCATCCCAGTAATTACTTTTTTTCCAGGTATAAATTTCACTTTACTGGTTTGGAAGTAATATTCAGGGTTATCCACGTTAGTTGAAGTGGTAAATCGAGCGCCTTTTAGAAAATAAACCGAATCATTTTCTTTTTTGGTAATACTAGCTTTTACTTTAAATTCTCCTTGTTCCGTTCTTGAATTCCAAATTAAAGCCTTTTTTGATTTAAAGTTAAAGCGAATGGAGTCAGGTTCAATAACATTTTCGCCCTGTTTGAAATTAGGATATTGTGTAAATTTACCCGTTGAGTCTTTAATTCTACCAGCATAAACTTCATTTTTTTCATAGTTTAAAACGATGATGCCCGATTTCAGTTCTATATCTTGATAGTAAAGTTCAGCTTGATCGTAAAGGGTGATCAATTTTTTTTTCTGATCAATTTTAGCGTATTTATTGGCTTTGTATTTTACAATTCCGTCTAAAAAAGGTTTTTGTGTTTTGATAGTATCCCTTTTTTTTAGGGTATCAGAAACTTTAGTTATTACTGATTTGTCTTTAATAGTAGTTTTTGGTACAGTATCTGCTTGTTTTATAATAGGAATAGCCCTTGGCTTTTTTGGCAAATCTTGAGAGTATAAATTATTATATCCAAGTGTAAGGATAAATGATAATAAAACGATATTAAATAAGTTTGTCTGCAAAGGTTTAAATACTATTTTTGTAAAAAATTATGGCTCGCTATTTGAAGTGGCAAACTTACATATTATTTTTTTCCAAAAATAATCAATTGCCCAAATTATAACGATAGCTTTTTAATTAAATTAACTTTATAATTTATGAACGTTTTGAATAAAATTAAAGTAATTTTTACATTTCTTGTAATAGTTTCATCATTATCAGCTTATAGTCAATCTAATATCTTTAAAGTGACATTAGATGCAGGCCATGGTGGTCATGATTTTGGGGCTGTTTATAGTGGACGTGTAGAGAAAAATGTTGCTTTAGCAATTGTCCTTAAAGTTGGAGAAATGCTTGAGGCATATCCAAGAATCAATGTTAATTATACCAGAAAAACGGATGTTTTTATTGATTTAGTCGAAAGAGCTAATATTGCCAATAGAGAAAATGCTAGCATATTTGTTTCTATTCATTGTAATGCTAACAAAAACACAGCTGCTCTTGGAACTGAGACCTATGTAATGGGTATGAATAAAATTAGTTCAAACATGGAAGTGGCTAAAAAGGAAAACTCTGTTATTACTTTAGAGAAAGATTATAAGAGAAAATATGAGGGATTTGACCCTAATTCTCCTGAAACTATGATTGGGATGATGTTGATGCAAGAAGAATATTTAGAAAATAGTATTTCTTTGGCAAGTAAAATAGAAGATGAATTTGATAAAATCGGAAAGATAATACGAGGAGGAGGAGTGAAGCAAGCCCCATTTATGGTTCTTCATAAGGCTTATATGCCTAGGGTTTTAATTGAAACGGGTTTTATTTCGAATCCTTCTGAAGGGGTGTATTTAGATTCTGAAAACGGACAAAGAGAAATTGCAAGGTCTATTACTAATGCAATTATTAGGTATAAAAATGAATATTATGGTAATGGTTCGGAGCCTGTAGAAACGCTGAAATCGGCTCCTAAGGTGGTGAACAAACCTGTAGCAAAAGATACCACCAGTCCAGTAACAAGAATTATAGAAGGCGTTAAATCAAATGCTGGAGTAAATCAATCTTCTGCCGATACTGTTTTTAAAGTTCAAATCTCAGCGATAAGTAAAAAAATTCCTTTAATTGCCAAAAATTTTAAAGGCTTAAATGAAATTTCAGTGAATTATGAAGATAGTTTATACCGTTATATGTATGGGGATACTAAAGATTATAATGAGGCTAAAAAATTATTAGATGAGGCTAAGTCAAAGGGTTATGAGTTTGCATTTATAACTGCTTTTGTAGGAGGTAAAAAAGTTAGTGTTCAAGAAGCTATTAAATAAAGTTAGGTTCTGAATATTTTATATTAAATTTGTACAAAATTCATACATTTTGAAATTAACAAGAGAGATTAAAACGGCAATCTTAGTAATTGCATCTATTTTATTATTTATTTGGGGATACAGTTTCTTAAAAGGGAGAGATCTGTTTACTAGTTACAAGACTTTCTATGTAGAATATGAAAATGTAGAAGGCTTAGCAAAGTCAGCACCTATTACTTTGAATGGACTAGTGATCGGAAAAATAAATAAAATTTCTATCAATCCTATTACAGGGAAATTGTTAGTAGAATTTCAGGTTAAAACCGATTTCCCTATATCTAAATCAAGTTCAGCAGTTATATATGAACCCGGATTTATAGGAGGAAAGCAAATTGCTATTGAGCCAAATTTTGAAGATAAAATTTTAGCAGAGTCTGGTGACAAATTCAATGGGAACGTTCGATTAGGTCTTACACAAAAAATTGGCGATCAATTAGTTCCGCTACAAGTTAAAATTGAGAAATTGTTAATTAATGCAGATCAATTAATTTCGGGACTTAATAATGTTTTAGACAAAAAAGGACAGGATGACTTGAAGAAAAGTTTAGCTGAATTAAGTGAAACTATGGAACAATTTCACAAAGCTTCTGCTAACGTGAATACTATTTTAGATGATAATAAAGGTCAAATTAAAGGAATGGTAACAAACTTTAATAAAATTTCCGACGATTTTTCTAAAATTTCCGATTCAATCAATAAGGCTAATATTGGTAAAACCATTAAAAGTTTAAATTCAACATTAGGAAAAGTTAATGGTATAATGACTGGTTTAGAATCAGGAAAAGGGACCATGGGTAAATTGTTTAAAGATGAAGCTTTATACACGAATTTCTCTAAATCGTCCAAAGAGTTAGAATTGCTTTTACAAGATCTAAGGTTAAACCCTACTCGATATGTAAATGTTTCTCTTTTTGGAAAAAAGAATAAACCTTATAAAGCTCCTGTAAAAGATACTCTTTCCATTAATAAAAACGAATAGTATGAACTATTTAGATAATATAATTTTTGCGGTATTACTCGTGCTTGGTTTTGGTTATTTTTTTATCAATATAAAAAAAATAAGCCGAAATATCAATCTAGGTAAAGCTGTTGACCGTACCGATAATTCTAATATTCGTTGGAAAAACATGGCAATGATTGCTTTAGGTCAGTCAAAAATGGTCAAAAGACCTATTGCGGGAATCCTTCACATCATTGTTTATGTAGGTTTTGTTATTATCAATATCGAATTGTTAGAAATAATCATTGATGGATTATTTGGAACACATAGAATCTTTTCTTCTTTAGGAACTCTCTATGGTGTTTTAATCGGATCTTTTGAAATATTAGCTTTTCTTGTTTTAGTAGCAGTGACTGTCTTTTGGATTAGAAGAAATGTTATCAAACTAAAACGTTTTATCAATCCTGATCTAAAAGGTTTTCCTAAAAATGATGCCAATTATATTCTTTATTTTGAAATGGTCTTGATGACACTTTTCTTAGTGATGAATGCCACCGATGTTCATTTTCAATTGAGTAACTCTGGAAATGTAATTTCACAATTTATAGCGCCAATCTTTACTGGTATTTCTGATAATTCTCTTCATCTAATCGAAAGAACAGCATGGTGGTTGCACATTTCTGGAATACTAATTTTCTTGAATTATTTATATTTTTCAAAACATCTTCATATTTTATTAGCATTTCCTAATACCTATTTTGCAGATTTGAATCCGTTAGGGCAATTGGATAACCTAGAAGCCGTAACCAAGGAAGTTAAGCTAATGATGGACCCTAATGCTGATCCATATGCAACACCTCCAGAAGGAGATGTTCATGTTAAATTTGGAGCCAGCGATGTGCAAGATTTGAATTGGGTACAATTATTAAACGCTTATACTTGTACCGAATGTGGAAGATGTACTTCCGTTTGTCCTGCAAATCAAACAGGGAAAAAGTTGTCTCCTCGTAAAATTATGATGGACACTAGAGACCGTTTGGAAGAAGTAGGGAAGAATATTGATACCAACAAAGGCCTTTTTATTCCGGATAATAAATCCTTATTAAACGATTACATCACTCCTGAGGAATTATGGGCGTGTACCTCATGTAATGCTTGTGTGGAAGAATGTCCAATAAGTATTAGTCCATTGTCAATTATCATAGATATGCGTCGTTATTTAGTAATGGAACAAAGCGCGGCTCCTATGCCATTGAATGCAATGATGACCAATGTTGAAAATAACGGTGCTCCTTGGCAATACAATCAACAAGATCGATTGAATTGGAAGAACGAAATATAGTTGAAAAGTTTAAATGTTTAATCGGTTAATCGGTTAAACGTTTAACCGATTAACCGATTAAACAAAAAACAATGTCAGAAGTTTTAATAGTACCCACAATGGCAGAAATGCTAGCTCAAGGAAAACAACCAGAGGTTTTGTTTTGGGTAGGTTGCGCAGGTAGTTTTGATGATAGAGCCAAAAAAATAACCAAAGCGTTTGTTCGAATTCTAAATCGTGCCAATGTTCCTTTTGCGGTTTTGGGTACAGAAGAAAGTTGTACTGGAGATCCAGCAAAAAGAGCAGGGAATGAGTTTTTGTTCCAAATGCAAGCAATGATGAACATTGAAGTTTTAAATGCTTATGAAGCTAAAAAAATAGTGACGGCTTGTCCGCATTGTTTTAATACTTTGAAAAATGAATATCCTGAACTCGGTGGTCAATACGAAGTAGTACATCATACAGAGTTCTTAAAATCATTATTAGACGATGGAAGATTAACCATCGAAGGAGGACAGTTCAAAGGAAAACGAATTACTTTTCACGACCCTTGCTATTTAGGAAGAGCTAATAAAGTATATGAAGCACCAAGAGATTTAATTCAAAAGTTAGATTCTGAATTGGTCGAAATGAAACGTTCTCGAGCCAATGGATTATGCTGTGGTGCAGGTGGTGCTCAAATGTTCAAAGATGCAGAACCTGGAGACAAAGAGGTGAATGTGTTAAGAACCGAAGACGCCTTAGAAACTACTCCAGAAATCATAGCCACAGGTTGTCCTTTTTGCAACACCATGATGACAGACGGAATAAAGAATAAAGAAAAAGAAGGTGATGTAAAAGTGATGGATATTGCTGAGTTGATTGCCAATGCACAGGATTTGTAATTTAGTTATCAGTACAGAATCATTATTGAAGAAGTTTCACTTTAACTAGCTAGTTAATAGAATGATGAGTCTTTCTAAATCAGGAATCTCCATTCGATAATCATAAATCTAAAATAAATCTAAATCCATTCATCAAATAATTTTGAATTATGAGATGAGTAATAAATAATAGAGAAATACCATGTACGTACCTTTTGAAAATTTACCCGAAGAATCTAGAATTTGGATTTACCAATCCAATAGAAAGTTTTCGGATGCAGAGATGGCGGATATAGAAACAGATTTGCTAGCATTTCTAGAAGGTTGGGCTGCTCACGGAACTAGTTTAGAATCTTCGTACCAATTAAAATACAATAGATTCATCATATTAGCAGTGAATCCAGAAGTACAAGCTGCAACTGGTTGTTCTATTGATTCCTCAGTAGTATTTATTCAAAGCTTAGAGAAAAAATACAACGTTGACTTGTTAGACAAAATGAACGTAACCTTCAAGCAAGGGGAACACATTGCACATAAACCATTAATTGATTTTAAGAAAATGGTTAAAGACAAATCAGTTACCGAAAATACGATTGTCTTCAATAACCTGATCAATAATGTTCAAGAATTCAATGAATCTTGGGAAGTGGAAGCAATGGACAGTTGGCATAGTCGTTTCTTTTAATAGTAACAGTATATAAAGTATAAAAGAGGCCGAAAAGCCTCTTTTTCTGTTTTAAGTTAAGTTGCTATATGTGATCACTAGTTTTGATGTAAAAAATTAAACACCTGTAATTGGTGGAGTTATAGATTGTGAACGGTCTGCTTATTATTTTTTTGACCGTGCATACGTTGATTAGGAGCGACTTTTTATGAACCACAAAACCTAAGACTTTTTTTGTGTTTAGAGCAAAATCTAAAAGAATGTATTCTAAAATAGTTGATAAAATAATTGGAATTAAATATGAAAAATAGAAGGTTTTATACTTCAAAATATTATCCAGAAAAGATAAGGAAAGTTGTTTTTTTTGATAATGAAAATAATTAAAACATTAGTGTTTTGCCCCATGATTTTGAATTTCCTGCTCAATATATTGTTTTTCTTTACAAACAAAGATGGGAAGTAGGTTAATTCTTTAAATGGATAAAATAAAAAATATTTAATTATAAAGCACACTGATTAAGGTAGTTAGTGTGTGTTGTAAATATGCTTTAACGGATTTTTTTATTCAAAATCAACTATTTAAAATGTAATACTAAAATTAGATGTACCTTTGCCAACAGTAAAGGAGTGACCTAAATAAATAGTGTTTACTTCATAAACACATTATATGTCATTTAAATCTTTAGGCTTATCTGAAGCCTTGCTAAAAGCTATTAGCAAAAAAGGATACACAACTCCATCACCAATTCAACAAAAAGCTATTCCAGCTGTTTTACAAGGCAAAGATGTATTAGCATCTGCGCAAACAGGTACTGGAAAAACGGCAGGGTTTACGTTACCCGTTTTACACCTACTTTCTGAAAACCCAAAAGAAAAATACAGGCCTATTCGTGCTTTAATTTTAACACCTACTCGTGAGCTTGCAGCACAAGTTTATGCTAACGTAAAAGAGTATAGTGAATTTTTAGATTTACGTAGTGCTGTTATTTTTGGTGGTGTAAACCAGAATCCACAAGCGGCTACTATTCGCCAAGGTGTGGATATTTTGGTGGCTACTCCAGGACGTTTATTAGATTTAGAAAAGCAAGGATTATTATCACTTAAACGTGTTGAAATTTTTGTTTTAGACGAAGCAGACCGAATGCTGGATATGGGTTTTTTGAGAGATATTGAACGTGTTATAAAGATGATGCCAACCAAACGTCAAAATTTGATGTTTTCGGCAACATTTTCTAAGGATATTAAAAAATTAGCACACGGTATTTTACAACACCCAGTTCAGGTAGAAGCCACACCAGAAAACACAACTGTCGACGCTATTGATCAAAAAGTATATAGAGTTGCAAAAGATCTCAAAACAGATTTGATGATTAAGTTGATTTCTGATGGAAATTGGAAACAGGTTTTAGTTTTTACTCGTACGAAACATGGTGCGAATAATCTTTGCGAAAAATTGGAGAAAGCTGGAATTTCAGGTGCCGCAATTCATGGAAACAAAAGTCAAGGAGCTAGAACAAAAGCATTGGCTGGTTTTAAAAACGGAAGCTTACGTGTTTTGGTAGCAACAGATATTGCCGCGCGTGGATTGGATATTCCTTTATTACCACATGTTATTAATTATGAAATTCCAAATATTCCTGAAGATTATGTGCATCGAATAGGAAGAACAGGTAGAGCAGGAGCAAGTGGGGAAGCTTTATCACTAGTAAGTTCTGATGAAACTACTTTTTTAAGAGATATTGAAAAGTTGATTGAAATAAAACTTCCAGTTGAAATCATTAAAGGTTTTGAACCCGATCCAAACGAATCAACAGAACCCGTAAAAATAGGTCGAGGGAGTCAAAATAGAACCCCTAGAAATAACACAAAACCATCTGGAAGCACTAATAAAAATTCTAATAACGATAACAGATCTAGAGCTCCAAAACGCAATACGGATAGGAGAAGTTAAAAGCTCAGACAGCAAATTCTATAAGATAAAAGCATAGCAGTTGACTACCAAAATATTGGTGTTACTGCTATGTTTTTTTTTATTATGAATCCTAATTTGCTAATGAATCCATAAGAAATTTGCTGCTTTACAGTACTGCTCAGAGAAAACATAAAGATCCACTGAGTTTTTTATACTAAATAAGATATATGGTTTTTTGTGTATCTTCCAGAAATAGCCCTCATCAACAGTTCCAATATTTCATAGTTTCTCGATTGCTCTACAATTTTTATGCCCAATAGATTATGTACAAACAGGAGGTTTTTTTCCTTTTGGCGCTCATTATTTTCATTCGTATAAATAAATTAAATTTCTCATAATTAAATCTCATATTTAATTATGTAATATTTTATGCAAATTGTATAAGGCGGATCCTGTGTTTTTTTTAAATCTTTGTAAAAGAAAAATAACGTAAAAAAATAGGATTATGAATATACAATATTCAAGGGTGGGAAGAATCTATCCAAAGATAAGAAGTACTGTATTAGATACAAAAGGCACTAGAGATCAAAAAACATTTTCTATTACTGAAGAAAACAAAAGAATTGAAACTTCAGCAAACTCAAAAGTAAGGTAGGATATTAATCAAATAAGTAACAAAAGAGAATAATTAATTAAAACATGAAATTATGAAAAATATAAAAAAGACAGTTTTAGCTTTATTTTTATTAAGTGGGATGATGGCAAGTGCGCAAGATACTGCTTATACAAATATGCTAAAAGTAGGTGTTAATGGAGGTATTTCAGTACCTTCAGAAAATGCTTCATCAAATTTAGGTTTAGATTTAGGGTATCAACATTTAGTTACACCAGGTTTTGGCCTAGGTATAGTAACGGGATACAATCAATTTTTTGGAAAAGACAATGGTGGGATTAAAAACAATGATTTTGCAGTAGTGCCATTAGCGGCTCTTTTTAGATATTATCCACAAACGAGCGGTTTTTATCTAGGTGCTGATTTAGGTTATGGATTTATTACTGGTGATAAATATGTAGCTTCAAATTCTCCAGTAGAAAGACCTTCAGGTGGTTTGTATTTTAAACCAGAAGTAGGATATCATAATATCAATTGGAATTTCGCTTTACAATACACAAAAGTATTTACAGGTAATGAAGGTAACATAGGTTCTCAAGATTATTCAGTAGGTGCTTTAGGTCTTGGAATAGGCTATAATTTACCATTAGGAAAATAAATTGAATTCAATCATTTTATGATTATTTATTCAATAAAAAAAAACTAAAATTTTAAAAGTATTTGATGTAAAACTTTTTTACAATCATATTCACTTTTTAAATTTTAGTTTTTTTGTTTATTACAGTTAAAAAAAGCAATTTAATT
This sequence comes from Flavobacterium ovatum, assembly GCF_040703125.1. Taxonomy (NCBI): domain Bacteria; kingdom Pseudomonadati; phylum Bacteroidota; class Flavobacteriia; order Flavobacteriales; family Flavobacteriaceae; genus Flavobacterium; species Flavobacterium ovatum. The sequence goes on along the minus strand of NZ_CP160035.1, from coordinate 3,140,229 downwards.
TAAAACTTCAATTAAATTAATTCCCTTAGGCTAGCAAAAAGTTCCTGCTAGTATTAGTGGAGAATTCACCTAAACACCTCAATTTTATATAACTACGATTACAGCTGTCTGCTTTGTTTTTTGGTCTTTAATTGATTAAATATTACATTATTTATTAAAATACTTCTGTATTAATGTAAGTAATTCTATTTTGTTAATGGGTTTTGAAATATAATCAGTACAACCTGCTACTATTGATTTTTCTCTATCGTCAGCTAGTCCAAAAGCTGATTGTGCTATTATGATTACGTCTTTGTTAAATTGTCTGATTTGCTGCGTTGCTACATATCCATTCAATTCAGGCATTTGTATATCCATTAATATTAAATCAATGTCAGGATTATTACGGCAAATAGCTACAGCTTCAATACCATTACTTGCTTCTAGTAATACTTTACTATTTCCTTTTACTATTTTGGATATCAACATTCTCGATATTTTATCGTCCTCTGCAACTAATATTTTAAGACTAGAAAGGCTAGTACTAGCCTCGTAAGTTAATTTTTCAGACCAATTATCTCTATCAGGAACGATTTTTTCAACTGGTTCAGTTTGATACGGAAGAGTAAAATAGAATATTGAACCTTTTCCTTCTTCACTTTCAACCCATATTTTCCCTCCAAGTATTTCCACATAGGCTTTTGAAATTGACAACCCCAAACCTGTTCCCTGACGTGCCATTTTATCTGATATATCGGCTTGAATAAAACGCTCAAATATGGCTACCTGTCTATTTTTAGGTATACCAATGCCCATGTCCTTCACGTAAAATTCCAGTTCAGCAGACCCGTTTTCTGTTTTTAAAGTATAGCCCAATTCTATTGTTCCTTCATCGGTAAATTTAATTGCATTTTTAACAAGGTTGGTAAGTATTGAATAAATTTTTTCACTGTCGGATTTTATAAAGGCCTCTTTTTCAGATAAAGTTTTTTTAATTAAAAAATGTAATCCTTTTTCTTTAATTTGAGGGTTAAAGAAAGTATGGATGAATTCGATTTGCTTGTTAATATTTGATTCCAGTATATTAACTTCCATTAGTCCAGCTTCGATTTTTGAAATGTCCACTATATCATTAATAACATTGAGCATGCGAGCACCACTTTCCTCTATGATTGATATATATACTTGTTGCATTTCACCTGTTAGACCAGGTTCTTTCAATAATTCAGCAAACCCTAGAATGCCATTCATTGGAGTGCGTATCTCGTGGCTCATATTGGCTAGAAAAGCAGATTTTAATAGGTCTGATTCTTCGGCTTTTTCTTTTGCCTTCAATAATTCTATTTCTGTTTCTTTGATGTTCTGTATATCTGTACAGGTCCCAAACCACTTGATGATATTTCCTTTTTTATCGAAAATAGGTACCGCCCGAACTAACCACCAAAAATAGGCACCGTCCTTTTGACGCAGACGACATTCAAGCGAATATCCAGCATTGTTTATAACCGCATTTTGCCAAGCATTCCATGCGTGTTCTTGGTCTTCAGGATGGAAAGGTTTAATCCACCCTTCGCCGTAACTTTCTTCCAATGTTAGACCTGTGTATTCCACCCATTGTTGGTTAAAGTAAATGTTCATCCCATCAGGAAGAGTAATCCATACAATTTGAGGCATTGACTCTGCTAACAAGTGAAACTCATCTTTAATTTTAATCAATGCTTCTTCCGATTGCTTTCGTTTGGTGATATCAATTCCTGAGCTAAGTAACTCCTTAATCTGGCCCTCTTCGTCTTTGATGAGAGAGTTATTCCAGTAAACTAATCTTCGCTTACCTGATTTTGTAATAACTTCATTTTCGTAATACTCTACTAATTCCATCTTACCTTTCATAATTTTGGAATAGTCTTGCTTTTCCTCCTTGTTAATTTCTGAAGGAATACAGGTTTCAAACCAGTTTTTACCTTTCAAATCTTCACTTCTATCATACTCTAGGATTTCCAAACACTTCTGATTTACTAAAAGGATATTCCCTTTTTGATCCAGAGATACAAAAGCACTTCCGGCCATGTCCAGATAAAGTTCCGCCTTTTCTTTCGATACAATTAATTCAGCAGCACGCTTTACCTTTTCTTCACTTTGAAATTGAAGTTCATTATTGGCAATGATTAATTCAGCTGCACGTTTTTCTTTTTGTTTATTTTGATAAGCAAGTTCCTTATTGGCAACCACTAATTCAGCAGCACGATTTTCTTTTTGTTTATTTTGAAAAGCAAGTTCTTTATTAGCAACCACTAATTCAGCAGCACGATTTTCTTTTTGTTTATTTTGAAAAGCAAGTTCTTTATTAGCAACCACTAATTCAGCAGCACGATTTTCTTTTTGTTTATTTTGAAAAGCAAGTTCCTTATTGGCAACCACTAATTCAGCAGCACGTTTTTCTTTTTGTTTGTTTTGATAAGCAAGTTCCTTATTCGCAACCACTAATTCAGCTGCACGTTTTTCTTTTTCTCCATTTTGAAAGAGAAGTTCTTTGTTGGCAACAATTAATTCAGCTGCACGTTTTTCTTTTTCTACATTTTGAAAGAGAAGTTCTTTGTTAGCAACAATTAATTCAGCTGCACGTTTTTCTTTTTCTTCATTTTGAAAAGCAAGTTCTTTGTTGGCAATGATTAATTCAGCAGCACGATTTTCTTTTTGTTTATTTTGAAAAGCAAGTTCTTTGTTGGCAACAATTAATTCAGCTGCACGTTTTTCTTTTTGTTTGTGTTGAAAATCAAGTTCCTTATTGGCAACCACTAATTCAGCTGCACGATTTTCTTTTTCTTCATTTTGAAAGAGGAGTTCTTTGTTGGCAATGATTAATTCAGCAGCACGTTTTTCTTTTTCTTCATTTTGAAAAGCAAGTTCTTTGTTAGCAATAACTAATTCAGCAGCACGTTTTTCTTTTTCTCCATTTTGAAAGAGAAGTTCTTTGTTAGCAATGATTAATTCAGCTGCACGTTTTTCTTTTTCTTTATTTTGAATAGAAAGTTTTTCATTTGCAATGACTAACCCTGCTGCAAGTTTTTCTATTTGACCCCATAAGGAATTTTTTTCTTGAAGTAATTTATTTAACTTGGTTCTGAGTTCGTCATTGGTTTTATCCTCAATGTCCATAATAATATTGTTTTAAAGGATGAAATCGTATACGTTGCTGTTCTCTTAGTATTAGCTATACCGTTTGGCGGCTACATGATTTATATGCGGTAGAAACCGAGTATTTTCTGTTGAACAAAAATACGAATTAAAACGGTAATTCCACCAAAGCTTTATATATTGATTAACTGCGTTATGCGGAACATTTTTAAAGATTCATTTTGAGTAGGACTGGATTCTCTTTTCTTTGCTTAGGATGATTTTTTTTGAAGTTTGTTGTATTCCGTAACTTCATATTGTAAGTTATGTGAATTTTTGCTATACTACACAATTTAATAACAGTTTCGTTATTAAATTGTGTAGTATAAATTTCTTAAATTCTTCACCTTTTATCTGTGAATTTACAATTTGAGTATTAGAGACCCTTTCCAAAGAAAATTCGTTTGCTTTTAAGAAAGGAGAAATAATTACCAATAATAAAAGTCTTAATTGCAGGGAATGTGTTCCTAAGAACTTTCTGTGCCTGTAAAGGTTGACAATGAGTAAAATGAGAGTTTCTTAAAAATATAAAAAACACAAAAGTGTTAGCGGTACTTTATTTGGTTTAGATTATGGTACAATGTTGTGGACATGGATTGTAAATCGCCACTATCAGGTTTTGTATTTTATAAATTTAGATAAGTGTACAAGCTAAAGGCCACCATAATTAGACCAAAAACCACTATGTTTATTATAAAAACAATAGAACTTTTAAAAAACGAAAGGAAAAATTTATCGCCGTAGAAAAGTCGGTGTGCTGGAAAAAAATAATAGAGCATATATAAATATCCTAATGTTTTTAAACTAAATTGAATCCAACCCAAAAGGGGTGATATATTTGCCAAATATTCTAACTTATTTAAACCAAAAATGAGTAATGACATTAAAAGTAAAAATGAAAAATAATGAAGTGTAAAAATACCATGGTCAAAATAAAACCACCTTTTTTTATCATGAAAAAGCCATAAAATAAATGCAAAAACAGGCATGTATAAAAACAAAATCTTTTGAAAATTAATATTAAAAGATTTTGAGAAATCATTAATATTTGCGTCTTCTGTATGCTCTTTGCTTATAGTTTGCCATTTGTTTAGAAGCCAGTTTTCAGATCTGTTTTCCTCTAATGTATTAGAACTTGTTGTTTTAAAAGAATCTAGTTTGTCAATTTTTTTAAACCCCAAATTTACAATTCCTTCTGTATTAATTTTATCAGTGCCACTAAGTATTTTTTTTATGGTATCATTATTATCTTGACTAATCACACCAATTTTTGTGAGTCCTTCAATACTTTTATCTTTAATATGTAACGAATCAATAGTTATAACATTGGTCTTCTCTTCTTTTTTTTCATTAGGAGGCGTAGCTTCCACACCAATTTCATTTGAAAATAATGATAAAGTAAGAAAGGTTATAAAGCTGATGAAAATATAAAGACGAAAAGGATTTAAATAGTGTAACCGTTTACCATTAATATACGCTATAGATAATGACGCTGGTTTTAAAAGTAAATAAAAGATGCTTTTCCAAAATGTATTATCATAATGAGTTAAATCTTCTAGAAAATGTTTAAATATATGATGAAAACTTACTCGAGTTTCAATGTTTTCTTGTCCACAATTAGGACAAAAACGTTCTTCAACCAAATGATTACAATTTTGGCAGGTTTTATTTAAGCGTACTGATTCTTTTGCCACAGGTGTAAATTGGAATGGATTATTTTTTGTAAAGATATTGTTTTAAACTGACCTAATGGCGAATTAAATGATGTTAAATAGTATTGTGAGTTTAGGGGTAAGTAGGCTTAAGTTGTTGGTTTTAAGTAGTGTAAATACTTATCTTAATGATGTTGTGCGTGAGGGATTGAAGCAGGCTACCGAAGTAGCGCGTAAAGCCCGACGGAAGTAGAGAAAGGGGCTTTATAAAGACAAAGTGAAATAAGCCCATTTTTCTACTGGTGGCACGCCCAAATGAACGGGCTAAAAAAGAAGTAAATACGCTTATTTTTGGATTAAATTAACAACTGAGCGTCGGGCAAACTGAACATTTTTGAGTACTTTTGTTGCACTTTTAAAATTTATAATATTCCTCAAATAATGGATAAAAAAATAGTTTCTTTCTTGTTTTCGACCCGACTGATGGCGGTGCTTTTTTTGACTTTTGCAATTGCTATGGCTACGGGAACTTTTATTGAAAGCAAGTACAATACGGATACAGCTCGAATTTTAGTATATAATGCTTGGTGGTTTGAGGGAATTATGGTGTTCTTTATGATTAATTTCGCCGGAAATATCAAGCGCTACCAATTGTGGAAAAAAGAGAAATGGGCGACTTTGATGCTGCATTTGGCTTTTGTATTTATCCTGATGGGGGCTTTTGTGACACGTTACATTAGTTTTGAAGGGGTGATGCCAATACGGGAAGGCGCTGCCGAAAACCAGTTTTACTCGGACAAAACTTTTTTGACTGTTTTTGTAGATGGGGAATACAAGGGGGAAATGAAACGTAGGGTTTTTGACAAACCAGTGTTGCTTTCGCCTGCTACTAACAATGACTTTGCGCTTACGGGGAAATTTGATGAAACACCTTTTGCGGTAGAATACCAAGATTTTATCATGAATGCCACTGAGTATATCAAGGAAGATAAAAACGGTATTTTGTATATGAAGATTGTCGAAGCCGGTGATGGTGGGCGTCATGAACATTTCTTGAAAGAGGGCGAGGTGCAGAATATTCACAACGTTTTATTCTCGTTGAACAAGCAGACCGATGGTGCTATCAACATCAATACTACAGGTACGGCCTTTACGATTCAGACTCCGTTTGAAGGTGATTTTATGCGAATGGCAGATAAATTGCAAGGAAAAGTGACCAAAGATAATGTGCAGCCGTTAATGATGCGCTCGTTATACAGCATAGGCGAAATGCGTTTTGTATTGCCAGATATGCCTGTAAAAGGTGTGATTGCTTATGAGTCAAAAAAAGATTACAAAGCCAAAGGTGGCGACAATGCGCTGATTGTAAAAGTAATTGCCGAAGGGCAAGAGAAAATGGTAACGCTTACTGGCTCAAAAGGGAAAGTAGGGGAGTCCAAAACGGTAAAAATTGGTAACAAGGATTACAGTATTTTTTACGGTAGTAAGGCGTATGAATTGCCGTTTAAAATAAAACTAAACGATTTTATTGCTAAGAAATATCCGGGTACGGAGAAGAGTTATTCGTCTTTTGAAAGTTTGGTAACGGTACAAGATACGGAAACTTTTGATGCTCATATTTTTATGAATAACATTTTGGATTATAGAGGCTACCGCTTTTTTCAATCGTCATTTGACCCTGACGAAAAAGGGACCGTATTGTCTGTAAACCACGACTTTTGGGGAACGAATATTACTTATTTTGGGTATTTTATGTTGTTCTTTGCTATGATGGCAATTATGTTTACCAAACATTCTCGTTTTGCTGATATCAAACGCAAACTGGAAGTGGTGAAAGAGAAAAAAGCAAAATTAATTACGATTCTTGTATTGGTATTGAGTTTTAATGGCTTTGCACAAACGCATGATCATGACCACGAGGATGGGCACGACCATGATCATGCACAAGAGCAAACACAAAGCTCGAGCAGTGCTCATGTACAAAGAAGACCAACGGAAAAAGAATTGGATTCGTTGATTACGAGGTTCAAAGTATCTCCTGAACATGCGGCTAAATTTGGTCGTTTGGTCGTGCAAGATGCCGGTGGAAGAATGAAACCAATTAATACTTTTGCATCGGAGTTGTTGCGAAAAGTTAGTCATGCAAATGATTATAAGGGATTGAATTCTGATCAAGTATTTTTGTCAATGTCGCAATATGCTAAACTATGGATAGAAGTACCTATTATTTATATAAAATCAGGAAATGATAGTATTCGAAAAATAATTGGAATTGATGCAAAAGCAAAATATGCACCTTTTATTGCCTTTTTTGATGAAAAAGGGAATTACAAATTATCGCCTTATCTAGATGATGCTTATAAAACGGCAAACCCAAATCAGTTCCAAAAGGATTTTGTAGAAACAGATAAAAAAGTGAACTTGATGGAATCGGCTTTGAGTGGTTCTATTATGAAAATTTTCCCAATACCTAGTGATGCCAACAATAAATGGATTTCGTATTTGGAGACAGAACACGCAGGATTAAAGGGGATGGATTCTACTTATACAAAGAGTATTTTGCCTTTGTATTTTGGTTCTTTAAACAATGCTTCAATATCTAGCGACTATAAAAATGCCGATGAATTATTGGAAAGCTTACATGGTTTTCAACGTAAATTTGGAACTAAAGTAATGCCGTCTGAAGATAAAGTAACTGCTGAGATTTTATATAACAAATACGATGTGTTTCAAAACCTTTCTTATTGGTATATCTACGCATCTATTTTAATGTTGTTTTTTACTATCATACAAATTTTCAAAGAGCGTAAGATTTTGAATATAGCGGTGAACACGATGCACGTTATTATAGGTTTGTTGTTTGGATTACACACTTTGGGATTGATCGCACGTTGGTACATTTCAGGACATGCGCCTTGGAGTAATGCGTACGAATCGATTATTTATATTGCCTGGGCAACGATGTTCTTTGGTTTGGCTTTTGATATTAAATCAAAATTAACCGTAGCTTCATCTGCTTTTGTTTCTGCAATGATTTTGATGGCAGCTTACATGAACTGGATTGACCCAGAAATTGCCAATTTACAGCCGGTATTGAATTCGTATTGGTTGATGATTCACGTAGCAGTGATTGTGGCGAGTTACGGGCCGTTTGCCTTAGGAATGATTTTAGGTTTTGTTTCGTTATTGCTAATCTTTTTTACCAACGAAAAGAACAAAACCAAAATGGATTTGAATATTCAAGAGATTACCTATATAAATGAGTTGGCCTTGACAATTGGATTGATAATGTTAACCATAGGAAACTTCCTTGGAGGACAATGGGCCAATGAAAGCTGGGGACGCTACTGGGGATGGGATCCAAAGGAAACTTGGGCTTTAATTAGTATTATGGTGTATGCCTTTGTGATTCACGCTCGATTTGTTCCGTCACTAAGAGGGAAATGGATCTTTAACCTGATGAGTATGTTTGCTTTTGTTTCCATTTTGTTTACGTATTATGGGGTGAACTTTCACTTGGTAGGATTACACTCTTACGCAAGTGGTGAAGCCAAATCACTAGATTGGATTTACTATATGTTAGGCGGGATTTCGGTAATTGGAGCGATTACTTATCCAAAATATAGAAAGTATTATAAGAAATAGTTGTTGTAATAATAACCAAAATGAGCCAATAGGAATTTGATTTCTATTGGCTTTTTTATTTTATAAAATGACAGATTAGAAGATCATCAATAAGAGGGGTGTCGCCTTTGGTAGAACTAGACAAAAATTCTTTTTTTTTTGTTGTCTAGTTGGGATTGCTGATATTTAAGAGGTTACATACTCTTAAAGACTACAAAAATATGTTAAAAAATCTAGTCAGTTGCTTTTGTAGGTGTTGTTTTTCCGTTTTTAGTTATCAAATTTTTAAAAATTTAGCTCATATGTTACAGTATTTTAACCATCTGTTTGATTTGTGTTATGACATATTCAATACTTTCGTTATTTAACTTTTAATTAACCATGTATGCGATTAGGATTATTTTTTAAATGGAAACTCAAGAGCAAATTATTAGCAATTTTACTGATAATTAGCGTAGGAGGGGTACAAGCACAAAACGCTGTGAATGTAACTGGAGTAGTAAAGGGTGATGGGGACGTACTGCCAGGGGCAGGTATTCTTATCAAAGGGACCAAGGTAGGTACTGTTACTGATCTTGATGGTAATTATAAAATCAAGGCTAAAGAAACTGATGTCCTAGTGTTTTCATATATTGGTTTTGTAAGTCAAGAATTCAAGGTCAATAAATTAGTTTTGAATGTTACTTTAAAAGCAATAGCATCGTCTCTAGACGAAGTTGTAGTGGTAGGTTATGGAACACAAAAGAAAAAGGAAGTAACAGGATCTGTGGCGCAACTTAAAGGAGAAAACTTAATTCAAAACTCCACTTCAGATTTAGGGCAAGCCTTGCAAGGTCAAATTTCGGGGGTGAACGTAATCGCTAGCTCTGGAGAACCTGGTTCAGAATCAAATATTTCGATTCGTGGACTTTCTTCTATTCTTGGGTACAATGGGCCATTGTATGTAGTAGATGGTATCCCTCAAGATGGTAATCCTAACATTAGTAATAATGAAATCGAAACTATTGATGTATTAAAAGATGCTGCCTCGTCTGCAATCTATGGTACTCGTGGTGCCGGTGGAGTTATCTTGATTACCACCAAAAAAGGGAAAGAAGGTAAAATGAAAATTAAATTGGATAGTTATTATGGTGTACAAGACATCTACTCTGAAATGCCTAAAGCAAATTTTGAAGAAGATATCTATATCCGTTTTAATAGGTTACAAACTCTTAATGGTACTTTTTACAATAATTCGTTTACCACTTTTGAGAATAACAAATCACAATTTACCAACAATACCGATTTGTCAAATAGACTTTTAGTGCAAAATGCTCCAATTCAAAACCACTCTTTATCTGTTTCTGGTGGAGGACAAGGTGCTACGTATAGCGTAGTGGGGACTTATTTCAATCAAGAAGGTTCTGTAATTAATTCAGGATATGATCGATTTAATATACGTGCAAATTCCCAGTTAAAAAGTGGAAAATGGACTGTTACAACTGGTTTTGGAGCAAGAATTGAAAATAAACAGTATCTATCGGGTGACATGTTGACAAGGATTTACAACTATTTCCCTTATCAACCAGATGTAGATCCTGCAAAACCAGTTATTGATGAAGTTTCTGCAAACGGAACCAATAATGATGCTGTGGGAACATCTATTCTTAATGCACTTATCAAAAGAGAAGATAATAACAAAGGGAACAACTTTACAGGAAACTTAACTATTGATTTTGATCTAACAAAAAATTTAAAATTCACTTCTAGATCAGGTATTGGTTATACTAATAACAATAGAATAAGAATTAATCCATCCTTTAAGGCATATGATCTTACGGGTGCTGCAATTCCATCCCAAATTAGAACTTCCGTTTATAATTATGATAGTGCTGCAAGTAACTATTCGATTGAGAATATTGTTAGCTACAAAAAATCTTTTGGTGATCATAATATAAATTTATTGGGGGTTTATTCAGCAGAACAATATAAATTCACTGCGTTTTCTGTTGAAAAGTATGATATTTTTGAGAATAACAATACGACACTTAACGGTACACTTGCAGATGAAGCTATCGCAGTTTCTGGGCCTGATAGAGTAAATACACTTACAGGTACGTTAGCTAGATTTCAATACAATTATAAAGGAAAATATTTATTGAGTTTGAGTGCAAGAAGAGATGGTTCTTCTCGATTTTCTGCGGATAATAGATTCGAAATATTCCCATCGATCTCTATGGGTTGGAATGTTTCAGACGAGGATTTCTGGAAACCTTATAAAGGAGTTGCCAATAGCTTTAAACTTAGGCTGAGTCATGGTACAACCGGAAATCAAGGTTTACCAGATTATAGTTATTCCAATACCATTGCACTTAAGCAAGACTATGTATTTGGAAATGGTTCAAGTCAAACCTTATTCAGTGGCGCTTCACAAACAGATTTTGCTAATTTGAATGTAAAATGGGAAACTTCTGTCCAAACTAATTTTGGGTATGACCTTTCTTTTCTAAAAAGCAGATTGACGCTTACTGCTGATTTATATAAAACAACAAAGAAAAACTTATTGGTAGGAAGTCTTTTGCCTAATTCGGCAGGTACTATATCCAATGGTAATAATGGAACATTTATTCAAAATATTGGAGACATGGAGAATTTAGGAGTTGAATATGCTGTAAATTATAAATCGGCAAATAAAGGGAAATTCAATTGGAATTCTGCAATGACTTTTTCTCAGAATAAGAATCAAATCACAAGATTAAACGGAAATACTAAAATATCCTATTTAGCTTTTAGTACCGTTGTGACTGGGGTTCCAAATGAAGATGTCGTTTCAGCATTAGCTTTGGGACATGAAGCAGGTTCGTTTTATCTTTTAAAAACAGATGGCGTTATTAATGACCCAATTGAATTATCCGAATATAATGCACAATTTCCAACATTGGGAGCAAAACTAGGTGATCTAAAATTTGTCGATGCTTTGACTATTGATTCAAATGGTGATGGAATACTAGATAAAGGAGATGGTATTATTGATAACAATGATCGCCAATATGCAGGAAGCGGAACTCCTGATTTTGAAATGGGATGGAACCTTGGAGCCAATTATAAAAACTTTGATTTTTCTATGCAATGGTACGCTTCTTTTGGAGCCGAAGTAATTAATGGTAGTAAAGCGGCTGGTTACAAATACGGTTCTCACCGTGATCTAGTTTACGCTTGGACTCCACAAAATCCTGATTCAAACATACCTGCAGATAGAGGGAGAGATTACCTTAGCTACAGAGGATACACCGATTATTGGTTAGAGGATGGGACATTTGCAAGACTAAAAAATATTGCTATTGGATATTCAGTTCCCAAAAAAGCATTGTCTAAACTAACCATTTCAAAATTACGTTTCTATTTGGCAGCGCAAAACATCATTACCTTGACAAAGTACACTGGATTTGATCCTGAAGTTGGAAACAACGGACTAAGTACTAAAGGAATTGATCGTGGTAATTACCCTATTACTTCTCAATTAAGAGGAGGGGTTCAATTAGAATTTTAAGTAATACATCAAACAAAAGGTTAGTTTAATATTTAAACTTTAAAGTAATGAAAAAAACAATTTATAATAAAATAGTAGTGGTTGTTGCAATTGCAACAGTGTTCACTGGCTGCAGCGATAGTTTTTTGGAGCAAACAAATCCGAACCAAACTAATGTAGCTGCTTTTTGGAAAACAGCAGATGATTTGTTAATAGGAACAACTTCGGTGTATAATGCTTTAAAAAGCCAAGACATCATGCTTCTTAGTGAAGAAACTAAAAGGAGCGATTTGGCTTTTCCAGGTTTTGGGAAACCAAATACTGGCGATGTCTACTATTTGCAAATTTTTAATAACTCGGCTTCTGCTCCAAATAATAAATGGGGGGCTTTGTATCGCGGAATCTTTAGAGCCAATCAAGTAATTGACGCCTATGATCGAATTTTGCCTACACTGACTAGTGTGACAGATATTGCTCGAGTAAAAGCTTATTATGCAGAAGCTCGAGCTTTGAGAGGGATGTTTTATTTTTATTTGTACTCTTCTTTTAACAATGGCTCTGTGATGTTATTTGAACATGACCCATCAGATACAAACGATTTTCACAAGCCATTAAGCCCAGCCGCAACTATTCAAAAGTTTTACCTTGATGATTTGCTATATGCAAAAACGAACTTACCAGCTACAAGAGCTACAGCCGAGAAAGGTAGAATTACAAGTACTGCAGTTACCGCTTTGATGGGGCAAAGTTATTTGTTTGAAAAAAATTATATTATGGCAGCCTCGCTTTTCAAGGAGATAATTAATAATACTAGTTATTCTTTGGCAGCAGATATTGGCAGCAATTTTACAACTAGGGACGAACATAATTCTGAATCTATTTTAGAAATTAATTATTCTACTGATTTTAAAAATGGAATTAGTGCCAATGATCTACAGCAAGTATCTAATACACTAGGTAGCGCAATGGCTCCCGGAAATCTAGGAGGTTTTAGAACAGTATTGCCGTCATCATGGTTAACTATGGCGTATAAAAAAGACAAGCCTGACACTAAAGATCCTAGAAATATGGCATTGTCATCTGATGGAGTCACTGTAAAAGCAAGAAAATATAGTTTAAGAGCTTCTCAGTCTTTAGCTTTAGCAGATGATGATTTTACACCGTATTATTTAACTCCAAATGCTGGAGAAGGAACACTTTTTAACGGATCTGAACCAGGGTATTTTAGAAAATACACGAACTGGGATATTGTGAGTAATGAAAAAAATGTTGCCTCAACATTTTACCGTTCTGGAATAAATTTCCGCGTTATTCGATTAGCTGATGTTTATTTGATGTATGCTGAAGCAATGATAGAAGGTGGTACAAAAGAGGCAGGTTTATCAGAGGCTTTGTTATATGTAAATAAAGTGAGACATCGTTCGGCGGTACAATTATTGGGTCCTGATGGATCTGGTGAATTTCCTTCCAATGACCACGATAATAGTACCTATACAGCTGCTACATTAATGAATCATTTAATGTTTACAGAACGTCCATTAGAATTAGCGATCGAAGGTCATGCTATCAGAACAATTGACATGAGAAGATGGGGAATTGCAAAAGCTCGTTTCCAGGAATTGGCAACAAGAAGATATTATGTGACAGATCATTTAATCCCTGTAAGTTTAGTTACTGGTAAAGCTATAACAAGATTTGGTGCTTTATTAAGTGATAATGATGATCCTGTTCCTACTCCTGTAAACGGTACGGTTCTAGTAAAACCTAATATTACTTTTAACGAATTTGGAAACACTGCGACAAACTTTGATCCAACTAAGCATTCGTATTGGGATATACCTAGTAGTGAACTAACCTCTAATAATTCGTTCACAAATTAATTTTTTTAAATAATTAAAATAATAGATTATGAAAAATAAAGTTATAATAATCCTTTTGATGATAGCTGGTATATTTACAAGCTGCACCGATAATACATACGAGGCGCCACCTGCTTTTTCTGATGTGGGATGGTACACTAGTGCTTTTCAACAAGAAAATTTTGTTGTTGCCAAAGGACAATTCGCTTCATTTACAGATGCGTCAGTTGGTACTTTGGATCATACCTGGACAATTGAAGAAGGTAATTCTTTTTTGAAAGGTCCAATCGCATTAAAGGAAACAAAATTTGATAGTTATATCATTTATCCAGGAGCTGTAGAAACTACCGATAAAACAATACATGTGTATTTTAAAAATGAGGGTTTCCAGAAAGTGAGATTATACAATACGTTCAACGACTACGTAGCGTACAGATATAAAACTTTTGCAATTGCTGCCAAAGCTGCAGTGGTTGCCAAAGCTGCAGTTCCTGCTACAGGTGATGCCCCTGCAGTTCCTGCTGTAGCTGCTGCTCCTGCTGTTGTTGCTGTTCCAAGAATGGACGCCGTTTTACCAGCAGTAAAAGTTGGTGACAAATGGGTTATCGACTATACGTTCAATGTAAAAGTAGTGGATACTATTGTGGCAAAAATGCAAGTAACCCAAACGGTTGCAGGAGTAACAACTACGGTTTCTCATCAAAATGCAACAGATGTAATTACAATCAAAAAAGGAACAAGACTCCAATTTATTGATCTAACAGAAAAAGGTGATCCAACTACACGTACATGGAAAATAGGAGCTGCTACATTAACTTTAAATAATACTGCAGCAATTCCTAATAACAACAATGGTTTGCTGATTTTTAATACTGTAGGAGATTTTAAAGGTACATTTACTGCAAGTAGAGCTTCAACAGCTGCAGGTGCCTTACCGAATGATACTGATATCTATAATATACCAGCAACATTTAGAGTAGTTCCGTAAGGGTATAATAGTTTGTTTATACAAATATATGTTTCAAAAGAGACTGCTCGAAAAGTGATTTTTGGGCAGTCTCTTTTTTTTACTTAAATAGCACTTTTATTTAAATGGCTAAAATTAATGAAGTAATTTAATCAGTCTTTGAAAATTTGAAACCATAGCCGAATAAACAGAAATAAAACAAATTGTCTGTATATGGTAATTTAAAATATTAGGGTATTATGCCGATACGTTGCCTATAACTAAAGCACCCATCCCAAAGCGTTGGGACAGGGGTTTTTGAACTTTATTGGAGCAGTAATCGATATTATCAGATTATTTAATACAATAACATTTCATTAGAAAAGTGGTATTCAAAAAAAAAGTCTGCTTATATAGCAGACCTTTGAATTTTAATATATACTAGGATATTTAGTTGGATTGACTTCATGCATCATGGCATAAGCCTTCTCGTAAATATCTTCTATTGACGGTTTAGAGAAGTAATCACCATCCGTTCCGTAAGCTGGGCGATGTGCCTTAGCTGACAAAGTTTGTGGTTTGCTATCTAAGTATTTATACGCATCTTGTTCTTCTATAATTTGCTGTAAAATATAAGCGGAAGCGCCACCAGGAACATCTTCGTCAATTATAAGAAGACGATTGGTTTTCATGACACTTTTAACGATGTCATGTTTGATATCAAATGGAATCAATGATTGCAAATCGATCACTTCACATGTAATTCCTATTTCTGATAATTCTTTGGCAGCTTCCATCACCAAACGCAGAGTAGAACCATACGAAACTAAGGTAATGTCACTTCCTTCTTTAATAGTTTCAACGACACCAATAGCGGTTTTGAATTCACCATAATTGATAGGTGTTTTTTCTTTAAGACGATAACCGTTTAAGCATTCTATAACAAGTGCGGGTTCGTCACATTCCATTAATGAATTGTAAAAACCAGCAGCTTTAGTCATATTTCTAGGAACTAAAACGTGAATTCCTCTAATAGAGTTTATGATCATTCCCATGGGAGAACCAGAGTGCCAAACCCCTTCCAATCGGTGTCCGCGAGTACGAATGATTAAAGGCGCTTTTTGTTTTCCAAAAGTTCTGTATTGTAAAGTGGCTAAGTCATCACTTAAAATTTGTATGGCATAGAGTAAATAATCCAAATACTGAATTTCAGCAATAGGTCTTAACCCTCTCAAAGCCATTCCGATTCCTTGTCCAATAATGGTAGCCTCTCGAATTCCTACATCGGCAACGCGTATTTCACCATACTTTTCTTGAAGTCCTTCTAATCCTTGATTCACATCTCCAATTTTTCCAGAATCCTCTCCAAAAATTAAAGCTTCGGGATATTTGGTGAAAATAGCGTCAAAGTTATCTCTAATAATCATACGCCCGTCCGAATCAATAATATCTTCTTCTTCAGGATATTCAGGAGCTACTTCTTTAGCTGAAAATACATTCCATTCCGATTCAGAATATAGTTTGGTACTGAAAGCATCGCGATATTTATTTGCAAAAGATTTCATCCATTGTACTAGTTCGGTTTTTTCATCACCAGCAGTATATAAGCGATTTGCTTTACGAGCAGTTACTAGAATTTCTTTCTTTAAAGGTTCTTTAATTCCGTTTAGTTTTTTGGCATGAGCCAAAATTACTTTTGGATTTAAAGAAGCATGAGCTATTTTTTCTAATATGGCAACAAGTTCTTTTTGTTCCTTAATAATTGGAGTGATAAAAGTAGTCCAAGCTTTCTTTTTAGCTTCAACAACTTCTTTTTTAGCTTGAGCATCAATGATATCTAATTCTTCAGGAGAAGCGATATTGATGGCAATCATCCACAATCGCATTTGTCTCACGCAATCATATTCTTTTTCCCAATCCAAACGCTGCTTACTTTTGTATCTCTCGTGGGAACCTGAACTAGAATGTCCCTGAGGTTGTGTTAATTGCTCCACGTGAATAACTACAGGAATGTGTTGCTCACGGGCAATCTTTTCCGCTTTTTCATAAGCAGCAATCAAATCCGAATAATCCCAACCTTTAACTTTTATTATTTCTAAGCCATTGGTATTAGCTTCTTTTTGAAATCCTTTTAAAATTTCGGATATATTTTCCTTAGTTGTTTGGTGTTTGGCATGTACAGATATACCGTACTCGTCGTCCCAAATACTAATGACCATAGGAACTTGTAGTACTCCAGCAGCATTGATTGTTTCAAAAAATACGCCTTCGGATGTACTGGCGTTTCCTATAGTTCCCCAAGCAATTTCATTTCCTTGATTAGAAAAATTATCTTGATTGGGTATGTTTGTAATATTTCGGTATATTTTAGAGGCTTGGGCTAAGCCTAAAAGTCTGGGCATTTGAGCCGCAGTAGGAGAGATGTCAGCACTAGAATTTTTTTGTTGCACAAGATTTTTCCAACTACCATCCTCGTTCAAACTATGCGTTACAAAATGGCCTCCCATCTGTCTTCCTGCTGACATGGGTTCTTCGTTGATATCCGTGTTTCCGTATAAACCAGCAAATAATTGTTCAGGAGTTAATTCTCCGATGGCCATCATAAAAGTTTGATCTCTGTAATATCCAGAACGAAAGTCTCCATTCTTGAAAAATTTCGCCATAGTTATTTGCGGCAATTCTTTTCCATCACTGAAAATTCCAAATTTAGCTTTCCCGGTTAATACTTCTTTTCTCCCTAACAAACTGCATTCCCTACTTGTTATAGCAATGGTATAATCATTCAATACTTCTGTTTTGAAATCTTCAAAGGTTAATGCAGTGTTGCTTTTTTCTTTTATCATCATATATGAAGGTATAGCTTAATTATTGCAAATTTACTGAAAAACTAGGGAATTTCATAATGCAATAAAAAAAATATAGATTTAATTTTATTGAGGATTATGTATGTATTTGTGTATTTTTGACGATTATTTTGTTTTTTAACACGGGATAAGTAAGTATTATGCAATTAAATAAAATTAAATGCATAATTTTTTAAAACCATTTTCGATTGAATAGATTTAGGAAGATTTTAGGTGATAAAGTAACTATAAAACGGATTTTTTCATTGTAATTGTTATCATTAATTTCCCATCCGTTTGAAGAGTAGACAGGAAGATACACTTCAAAATAATCAGTTACTAAATTCAACCGAATTCCACTATCAAATACAAAACGATCGCTGTGGTATTTACTTTTTAGATAACCAACATCACCATAGACTTCTACCCAATTCCAAATGCCATAACCTCCATTTAAAGTAGTCATCCATTGGTTTGCTAAAGGAGTTGCTAGTTTAGATTTGAATGCCCCTTCGGCAATAATTATTTGTTGGCTAAAAAAACCAGTATCTTCAGACCTTCCATAATAATTATAATCAAACATATAATCTGTAGGTCGATCCAGTGAAAAACTAAAGAAATCACTGTTAGTGTTATTATGAATAAAAGCTCCTGCATACCATCGAAGATTCATTTGACGGTTATTTTCAAATAATTTCCGATAAGACACTTCGGCAATAGCTTTGCTGAATTTGCTAGATACTTGTATTTCAGACATAAAGCTAAAGTGATTAGTTACCTCTGTTTTAGTATTGAAGTATTTAGCATTGAAAACGGAATAATTTTCGTTAAAATCAGATTTGATGATTTGGCTTACTTCACGATTTACTAAAACTTGTCGAAGATAAATTAACTCTTTGCGATTGTCTCTAAAGTCATTATCTCTAATACGCAATTGAATTGAAGGATTGAATTTAAAATAGGTAGCATCAGGCGCATAATGAAAATAAGAACCTGATAAGGCATATTTAGCGTTAAAAAGTGTGCTATTCCTGTAGTTATGATTGATGGATATAGAACCTGATCCTGAAAGAGACTCCGTATTTGTAGAATAGGCAGGAGTAATATCAAAAATAAAAGGTTTGTCGAGGATTGTTTTATTATGCAAACGCATTCCTAAGATAAAGCCATCATAAATGTTAAACTCGATTGTTGGGACATATAAAATTTGATTGTAATAAGGATCTTCTAAATCCTTCATCAATACAAATTTCACGGGACGATTGTTTGGAAAAAAACCTTTCAAGGACTTCCAGTTGTTTCTCAAATTGTATTCAGGAACTTCATTTTTGTAATTAAGGACAATTTTGTCAGCCTCTTTTCGCTCAATGGTATAGAGACTGTCTTTGTCTTGGAAATTTAACCATTTTTTAAAGACAATTTCACCATTTTTTATTCCATAAATAGGCATAGGAACAACAACTCCTGTTTTGTTTTTAATTGAAAACGAGATGCTATCTTGAGTTTTAGAAAAAGAAGCGAATTTATAATCAATCGCTTTTCGAGAGTTGATAATAGTACTGAAAAACCAGTTAATGTCCTTCTCTGAATTTTTCTTTAATATACTTTCAAAGTCATCTTTTTCAACATCTAATCCTTGTTTGCTCAAATACAATTCTCGGATGCTATTAGGAACGGTATTTTTTTCTAGGTAATTATCTAAATAACGTAAACTTAACCCAGCTCTATACTTGCTAGCAATCTGTTCGTTGAATTTTATTAAAGCATCTTTTGGAGTATTTAAGGGTTGGTCTAAGTTTTTTCTAGCCATAAGCATATAAAAATAGCTGTACTGCTCGTTGAAATCTAGATTGGTTAAGTTAAAACTTTTCAAGAGTTTAAAGCCTGATGCGCTCCCTAACATTTTACTATTGGGATGATTCAACTCAATATATTTCATCATGGCATATACTTGAATAGCATCATGAATCCAAGCTTCTTTCCTATGGTCGATAAACAAACTGTTGTTTAGATAGGTATTCAAAAAGGTTTTCAAAAACTTTATTTCGTAAGTGAAATTGTCTGAAAAAGGTCTGATAAAAGCGGGTAACTGATTTAATCCATAAAAGGGATTTCGTTCATAGTCGGTTTCTGAAATTACAATTTTCTCAAAAGGATATTTGCCAATAGTTGCGTTTGCAAACTGGACCACACAATCTATAATTTGCGATTTCTGAATGGAGGAAATTTTATTATCATCAATATTAGTTAGAACAGTTAATCCGTTAGATTGGTAGCTTTCAAAAGTCGGAATAGGTTCAATATTTAAGTTGAAGTCTGTTCGGTTTTTACCAGAAATTTTATAAATAGTACTATTGTTGTCACGAATAAAGTTCTCATTGTTTAAGTCTGTAGTGATGAAATTATTCAAAGGAATTTTCAGTTCAATGTCAAAATTAGAAATAGCATTGGCAATATCGTCAAGATTTTCATTGTTGTATTTTACAAAGTTATGATTGGTGTATCGGGCAGGAGTGAGGAACCAATTTTTCAAATTCATTCCTTTTTTTGTATCATACCCATACTTTGTAAAAACATCACTAGGTATTTTTACAACATAAGTAAGTTGCATAGTTATTTTTTCATTAGGAGCCAGTTGTTCTCTCAATCGAACATGAACTACATCAGGAACAGTTGTGTTTCTGTTCCAAGAAAGAAATAATTTGTTCTGATCTATAACGGTTAGGTTTTGCGTACTGCCTCTTTCTTCTTCTTTTGCCAAATGGAAACCTCGGTAAAATTCATCTGAAAAACGTCTAGCCAAGGCCGAATTCACATTAGAGTAGGCATTGTTCCAATCATTCAATACAATAGTGTTGATGGTGTCAGTTGATTGATTGAAAAAAGTGATTTCTTGTTGAATGTTTAGGATTTTATCTTCAATATTTACTTCAACAAACATTTTTGAATGATGTTGACCGTACTGTTTGATTGAAAACAATAAAAGAAGCAATATTTTGATAGGTAATTTCAATGGGGGCGGTATTTAATATCACTAATATACATTAAATAATAGAAGTAAAAAGGGATTTGTAGTTTTATGAATCTCTAAGTTTTTTTTGAAGAAAAATGGATGGAATAGAGGAAGTATAAATTATAAAAAAAAGCTACTCATAGGAGCAGCTTTAGCCTTAAAAATTGGGTTTCAAATTGTATTTTTTATAGAAAGTATCTAAAACAGTAACAACTTCATCAGCAGTGTCTACAATTTTAATTAAATTCATATCTTCTGGACTTACGGTTTTTTCACCTTCAATTAAAACGGTTTTAATCCAATCTACTAATCCTGTCCAAAAATGTGTTCCGACAAGTATAATAGGAAACTTGGCGATTTTTTTAGTCTGAATTAATGTTAAAGCTTCAAATAATTCATCCATGGTACCAAAACCACCAGGCATCACGACAAAACCCTGCGAATATTTTACAAACATTACTTTGCGGACAAAGAAATAATCAAAATTTAAATTCTTGTCCGAGTCAATATAAGGGTTGAAATGTTGCTCAAATGGTAAGACAATATTCAGTCCCACAGAAGGACCACCGCCTAAATGCGCTCCTTTGTTACCCGCTTCCATAATTCCAGGTCCACCACCAGTAATAACCCCATAACCAGCCTGACTTATTTTAAAAGCTATGTTTTCGGCTAGTTGATAAAAAGGATCTTCAGCTAAGGTTCTCGCGGATCCAAAAATTGTAACACAAGGACCAATTCGTCCCATGTTTTCATACCCATTGACAAATTCGGCCATTATCTTAAAAATTGCCCAACTGTCATTGGTTCGTATTTCATTCCAAGTTTTTTGTTTTAAACTATCTTGGATTACTTTTTCTTCGTCATTGTCAAAATCTTCAAGTCTCATAAAATAGAAAGTTAATAGGTTTAGTAATAGGTTTAGGAGTCAGTTCTAGTCTTTTTCTTTGAAGTTCAGTTCAGTTGTACACAAAAAAAACAAAATGTAATTATAATGATTTTTGCTGTAAGACCCCGAAACTAGGCTAGTGAACTGCTAACGAATATAGCTTTTTTTAAAGAAAAATCCAATAAAAGAAGCCTATTTATTTTTTTAAAAAAAACTGATAAAGACTTTATTGTTTTTGATTCTAGTACTATGTTTAAGGGATATTACGTATTAGCTTTTATTTTACAAATAGGTTAATACTTCTTTTGTCACATTGAGCGCAGTCGAGATACTTTAATGAAGGAAAGCTGTTGTCTAATTATTTAGATAGCATTCTTAAATCTTTAATTAGGTCCGTTTTTGTTTGTCAGATCGAGGAGTAATTTTTATTCTAAAAAAAGCAATATAAAATGACGTTATTTGAATGTTAGCACTTCTATTTCCCCTCTTGAGAGGGGTTAGGGGTGTTTTTTTTTTTTTTTTTTTTAAGTATCTGTAAATTATGTATTTAAGCTAAAACATCATAGGTAGCGCAGTAGTGATGCTATGGTATTTTACTCTGTAATTAATTTTACTGATGTATCAATAATATTGTTCACAAAATGCAAACCTACGCTACCAAAATCTATAAATCTGTAAAGTGGGATTCTAAAAATTTAAATATACTATAGAAGTAAGGAGTCCAATGACTACAAGAATACTAAACCCTATTAGTAGTGGTTTGCGAATGGTTTTTTTTGATAATGAAATCCCGTATATCATTTTCAAAAGATTATTGCTCGTTACAGCGTTGATGACAGCCATTGCAATTACACCGTTAGAGATATTCCATTTCCCTTGAAAAATATTAATTATAAAGGGGTCAATATCGGTAACACCTACCACGAAAGAAAGAATTTTAATTCCTTCCGTTCCATAGTTTGTGTTTACATATCCGGTCAGCATAGCAAAAACAATAAAAAGTACACCAAATATAAAAGCAGTTTTAATTTCGAGTGGATTTGAATTGGATTCTATGGAATAGGATTTCTTATTGTCTTTGTTCTTTATTTTATCTAATCGTAAGTAGTAGAGTGCTATTATTGTAGATGCGATTGTGAAAACAGCAAATGAAGGCGCTAGAATTAGAGCAATTGCCTTGTTGAACAAAAGAGCAAGAATGAAAATCCGAATAAACATCATTGTTGTTGCTAGAATAATGGCCGCACTTATTTTATAATCTTCATCTAGTTCCTTGCTTTTCCTTGCTAATATGAATGTCGTGGCTGTACTGCTATACAACCCGCCTAATATTCCAGTGAGCACAATTCCTGAATTTGGAAAAACAAACTTTTTTAGCAAATAACTCAAATAGGATATAGCTGATACCGCTACAATAGCTAACCAGAATTTATAAGGTGAAATGGTAATAATTTCAGAAATGGGTTCGTCAGGAAAGAGCGGAAGTATCACACCAGCAATTACAAGAAATTTTGCCAGGGTAATGAACTCATTCGCATTCATACTTTCGGAAAATTTAAAGAGTGTTTCCTTCATTTCTACCAAAACCAGAACGGTGACTACCAATAAAATGGTAAACCAAGCAGGTTGTGTATAGATGATAGGAGTCAGGCAGTAGGTGATAAGTGCGACTATAATTGAGGTAACTCCATAAGTGTTTTTAAGGGCTATTTTATTATAATAAAAAATAGCTAATAGTAATCCGATTATGAGTCCACCACCCATAAATGGAATGAGCGTTGTGGGACTAATGGTATATAAAACAAAGCCTAAAATTCCAAAAAGAGTATAAGTTCTATCCGTACCAAAAATACTTTCCATTGATGATTTTGCAAAATGTCTGCGTTGCTCTAAACCGATTATTAAAGAGAAAAGGACAACAAGTACAAAATTGATTAGTTCCTTAGGGAATAGGCTTAATATTTCGGTGTAGTTTACCATAATTAATAATTTGGGTTAAAAAAAGCCACTTGTATTGCAACAAGATTATTATTTTTAATTTGGTTCGGTATTAAGTTTATGTAAATAAGGGAGACATACTAGTTAAAAGTACAAAACTTTAATAGAATGAAAAATATTTTTTAGATCAAAAAATGTTCTTAGCCTGTAATAATACTTGTAATTTTACTTTTCAGGTGAGGAACTACTTTCTGTCCAAACCATTTATTTTTTGCTTGCCAAATATTATTTCTTGGCGAAGGATGTGGTAAGGGAAAGTATTTAGGCAAATAGTTTTCGAATTGCTGTACTGTAGTGGTCAAATTGATTTTTGTATGCAAATAATAGTTTTGAGCCGTTTTACCAACCAACAAAATCATTTTTACATTTGGCATG
This sequence comes from Flavobacterium ovatum, assembly GCF_040703125.1. Lineage (NCBI taxonomy): Bacteria > Pseudomonadati > Bacteroidota > Flavobacteriia > Flavobacteriales > Flavobacteriaceae > Flavobacterium > Flavobacterium ovatum. The sequence continues at coordinate 3,116,372 of NZ_CP160035.1, read as the reverse complement.
GATTCCAATAACTTCTCGTGCCAAAGCGGTGCACATTCAGGTCTTGGTAGCAAATCTCCAGATTTTCCAGTTCCAGGATAACAAAATCCCATGGGAATCAAAGCAAAAATATCAGGATTATAAAAAGTAGCTTTATCAACGCCTAACCAGTTTCGTAAGTTGTCGCCACTTTTATCATTCCACGGAATACCTGTATTATGTACGATTCTTCCCGGCGCTTGACCTATGATTATAATTTTACTTTTAGAACTAGCCGCAACAATTGGATTAGGACCCAGTGGAAGGAATTTTTCACATACTGTACACGCTCTTATTTGTTCCAAAAGTACCTTCATGGCTAATTGATTTAGTAATGACTGAAGTTGATATAGCAAGATACTCAATTTAAATGTTTGAGTGAAGTTGATAATAAAAATTTATCAGATTGAGCGAAGTCAAGAGTTCTTTTAGGCTGAAAGTGAATTTAAAAACGAGTCTCGACTGTACTCGACTTGATAATATTACTCGTGTATAAAGAAAAATAGTTGTCAGATTTAGATGAGATGTTATAACTCCTCTTTTTATTCTTAACTCAATCTGCGGGTAAAATTAGCAACTCCAAACTATTAAAGTTAGGTCAAGCAAAGGATTACTAGTCCATAATTTTGGAAAATAGCCTACGCTTTTATAAAATTAATTTTTCAACCCTTGATTCGCATTGTTATTAAGGGGTTTATGGACTTAAACCGTTTAGTGTACCTACAAGTATCATATCCCTGACTTCGTTTTTTATGATTTTCTCAATCAATTAAAGAAAGCAGCTGTATGAAAAACTGATTACTCTAGCTCATTGTATTTAAGTAACGATTTTGGCGTCTTTATTATCGAACAACAATGATTACTATAAAGTTTAACTAAAAGTTATATTATTAAAACCATATGAATCGAAAATTAGACCTAAAAGAAAGTATTTTTGTATTTCAGTTTAATTAAAATCGAAACTTATGAGCCGAGTTACCACTTTCGTTTTTGCATTGTTTTTTGTTCTTTTTAGTACTAATTCAGTTTCCGCACAAGAGGATGTGAATGTTGATGATATAGTCAAGGAAATGCAGGTTGCAATGGGAGGCGTTACTAATTATAATAACACCAAATTTATACAATGGGATTTTGGAAAACGAAAACTTTTTTGGAATAAATGGACAGGAGATGTGCGCGTTGAAAATCCAGAAGACAATCAGATTATTTTTGTAAATGTGAATACCTTAAAAGGGAAAGTGTATGAAAATGGTTCCTTGGTAGAAGATGATAAAAAAGCGAATAGTTTATTGAAAAAAGCTAAAAATTGGTGGATTAATGATTCGTATTGGTTAGTGATGCCTTGGAAATTACAAGATCCAGGAGTAACACTTACATACGTGAAAACTGAGCAATTGCCTGACGGGAATACTGCTGATGTTTTGCAAATGACATTCAGTGCAGTTGGAGTTACGCCAGAAAATAAATACTGGGTTTATGTAGATCAGAAAGAGCAGTTGATTAAACAATGGTCTTACTTCAAGAGTTTTAATGACCTAGAACCAAAATTTACTTTGGCTTGGGATAATTATCAAAAAGCGGGTAACATTTTGTTATCTTATAATCGTTCCAAAGGAGCAAATGGCCCTAGAAATGTAGTTGTTAAGTCTGAGTTTGACTCAGCTATTTTTTCAAAATTGTAAACTTTTTTTAGTTACTATCGCAAGCCTGATTTTTTCGGAGACTTCGTGAAAAAAACTACTCATTTTACACACAAAAATAGAACCATAAATTACACAAATCACACAAATTATTTTGTCGCGATTGATGTGATTTGTGGTTCACTTCTTTACAGGATTTCTAGAATTGTTTTTTTTTAATTAACAATAATTTACGGTTGAAACTTTGTCTTTTAATGACAGATACAGCTGTATTATCTTTATATTTGCTATTCTCATTAAACACGATTTTTCATGTCTTCGAAATCTAAATTTGACTCTCTATCTAAAAAGTTAGACGGAACACTTCTATACGATGAACTTCATAAAATACTATATTCCACAGATGCTTCGGCCTATAAGTTAACACCCGAGGCAGTTGCTTTGCCAAAATCGGTGGACGATATTGTGAAAATAATGTGTTTTGCTAAGGATAATCAGTTGTCGATTACACCTAGAACAGCGGGAACTTCGCTTGCTGGACAAACGGTAGGAAACGGAATTATAGTCGATGTTTCCAAGCATTTTACTAAAATTGTGTCTTTCGATAAAGAAAAGAAAACAGTAACCGTGCAACCAGGAGTGATTCGAGACGAACTGAATATCTTCCTGAAACCACACGGATTGTTTTTTGGACCCAATACTTCAACATCCAATCGTTGCATGATTGGCGGAATGGTAGGGAACAACTCTTCGGGAACAACTTCGATTCGTTATGGGGTGACGCGTGATAAAATTATAGAAATAAAAGCCGTTTTGAGTGATGGTTCGAAAGTAGTTTTTACCGATTTAACTTCAGCTGAGTTTATCGAAAAAACCAAAGGCGATACCTTAGAAAATCAGATTTACAGAAAATTATACGAAGAGTTAGCCGTTAAAGCAACTCAAGACGAAATCATAAAAGAATTTCCGAAACCAGAAATTCATAGAAGAAATACCGGTTATGCCGTAGATATTTTATTAAAATCCGATTTGTTTGGCGGAACAGAACCGACCATAAACGTTGGGAAATTGTTGTGCGGAAGCGAAGGTACATTAGGATTTACAACCGAAGTAACTTTGAAAGTAGATGTTTTACCTCCTTCTAATAACGTGATGGTGGTGGCACATTTTCATACGATTCAAGAAAGTTTAGAAGCCGTTGTAGTTGCTATGAAACATCATTTGTACACTTGCGAAATGATGGACGACACGATTCTAGATTGTACCAAAACGAATAGGGAACAAGCTAAAAACCGATTTTTTATCGTGGGCGAACCCAAAGCCGTTATGATGCTTGAAGTAGGTTCGTACGAAAGCATGGAAGATGCACAACAACAAGCCGATGCCTTGGTAACCGATTTGGAGAAAAACAATTTTGGCTATGCCTTACCAAAAATATATGGAACCGATATTGACAAAATCAACGAACTTCGCAAAGCTGGTTTGGGGCTTTTGGGTAGTATTGTAGGAGACAACAAAGCAGCCGATTCTATCGAAGATACCGCAGTTGAACTGAGTGATTTACCCAATTATATTGCCGATTTTTCAGCCATGATGGAGCGTCACGGACAAAGTGCGATTTATTACGCTCACGCGGGAGCAGGAGAAATTCACTTGCGCCCCGTTTTGAATTTAAAAACAAAAGAAGGTATTTACCAATTTAGAAACATTGCAACCGAAGTAGCCGTTTTGGTCAAAAAGTACAGAGGTTCGTTGAGTGGAGAACATGGTGACGGAATCGTACGTGGCGAGTTCTTACCGTTTATGATTGGGGAACAAAACTACGAATTGCTCAAACGCATCAAATTGGCTTTCGACCCATATTCGGTTTTGAATATGGGGAAAATTGTCAATGCCTTAAAAATGGATGAAAACCTCCGTTTTGAACCCGGAAGAGTAGAACCAGAGATACAGACAATTCAGGATTTCTCAGATAGTATGGGAGTTTTACGTGCCGCCGAAAAGTGTAATGGTTCTGGCGATTGCCGCAAATTACCATCGGCAGGAGGGACACTTTGCCCAAGTTACCGCGCCACCCGAAATGAAAAAGATACCACCCGCGCCCGCGCCAATGCCTTAAGGGATTATTTGACCAATTCTGAAAAAAGCAATAAATTCGATCACGAAGAGCTCTATCAAGTATTTGATTTGTGCGTAAGCTGTAAGGCTTGTGCCAGCGAATGTCCGAGTAATGTCGATATCGCCTCCCTAAAAGCCGAGTTCTTATTCCAATACCAAAAAGCCAATGGGTTTTCGCTTCGTTCCCGAATTTTCGCTAACAATGCGAAGCTGAATCACCTTGGAAGCGGTTTTCCGTCATTTACCAATTGGGTTTCCAATTTGTCTATAGTCAAGAGCATGATGGGTATAGCACAAAAACGAGAAGTCCCTCACTTGGCTAAAATCACTTTTAGAGATTGGTATGAAAAGCAAAAAGAATCGGTGATTCAGGATACTTTAATCAACAATAAGGTCTATTTATTTTGCGATGAATTCACCAATTATTATGATGTTTCGGTAGGAATCGATGCATTCGAATTGTTGACGACGCTTGGATACGAAGTCGTAATTCTCAATCATGAAGAAAGTGGTAGAGCTTATTTATCGAAAGGTTTTCTAGAAGAAGCTAAAGAAATAGCCAACATCAATATCGAAATATTCGCAGACGTAATCACAGACAAAGCGCCACTTATCGGGATCGAGCCTTCAGCAATTTTATCGTTCAGAGATGAATACCTACGCTTGGCGGTGGACAAGCCAAAAGCCGAAAAATTGGCCAAAAATGTATTTACCATCGAAGAATTTTTCAAAAACGAAATAACAAAAGGCAACATCAAAGCCGAACAATTCTCAGACCAAGCCAAAGAAATAAAAATCCACGGCCATTGCCACCAAAAAGCATTGAGCACCGTAGAAGCAACTTTCGCCATGCTGAATATCCCCAAAAATAATACCGTGACCATTTACAATTCCGGTTGTTGCGGAATGGCAGGTTCTTTTGGATACGAAAAAGAGCATTACGACATCAGTATGCAAATGGGTGAAGACACCCTGTTTCCGAAAATTCGTTCCACAGCCGAAACCACCGAAATCGCCGCCGCAGGAACCAGTTGCCGCCACCAAATTTTTGACGGAACGAGTAGAAAGGCACAACATCCGGTGAGTATTTTGAGAGGGTGTTTGAAGTAGGTTTTTTGAAGTTCTTAGTCCTTAGTCTTTAGTCCTTAGTGAATTAACGTGTTTAGTGATTCTTTCAGATAGACAAACTTTGTCGAAGTAGATTGGGTTTATGTAAAAAAAAGGCAGTTGTTGCTCGTCAACAAGTGAGGTGTTTTACGTGATTGCTTTCCCGAAAAATCGGGACAGGCTGTTCCTCGCAAAGACTGAACGGTACCGTTTGTCGGTTTACATTACGCATAGTTTGGTGCTTTTAAGCGCCATAACTTATATGAACTTTTATTTATTTAGAGAGTTTCTATACATTTATAGACAAAGAAAAACTTATATGTCTCATATGGTTTAAATTTTTTTGCGGCTAGTTACAAAATGTAGTCATTCATACGTAGCTATAAAAGTTTAAAGGCAATGAAAAACTTATATGTCTTATATGGTTTAAAAAATGCCAATCGTTGTATTTTTCTCTGCGTATCTTTGTGAAATAAAAAACAAAACATGGACTTATTCACTCCAGACTTAGACACAAACCACAATCTTTTACCCAAAGACGGAACAGTCAATTATTATGGATTCTTGTTTTCGCAACAGGAGGCAAATCACTATTTGGATATTTTGTTAAACGGAATAGACTGGAAACACGACGAAGCCATCATCATGGGGAAACTAATTGTCACCAAACGCAAAGTAGCTTGGTATGGCGATAGTGCTTTTGAATACACTTATTCTAATAGAACCAAAAAAGCAATGCTTTGGACACCTACTTTATTAGAACTCAAAGCACGGGTAGAGGAAAAAACGGGAGAAACCTTCAATTCTTGTTTACTTAATTTATACCATTCGGGTGATGAAGGCATGGCTTGGCATAGTGACGGAGAAAAAGACTTGAAAAAGAATGGCGTAATTGCTTCATTGAGTTTTGGAGTAGCTCGAAAATTTGCTTTCAAGCATAAAGAAACTAAAGAAACCGTTTCGATAATTTTAGAAAATGGCAGTTTGTTAGTCATGAAAGACGAAACTCAAACGCATTGGCAACACCGATTGCCTCCAACTAAAAAAGTATTAAAACCCAGAGTGAATTTGACTTTTAGGACAATTGTTCGATAGAATAAAGTAGTTCAGTGGCAGCTTTTTAGTTTCCAGTCTCAGTCTCAGTGTTCAGTTGCGAGTAGGTTATAAGAATATTTCAGCTTTTAATTTCCGCAATTTATTTTTGTTCGATAATTTTCATTTTTGACGTTACGAATTCCCCTCTTGAAACCGTTTAAGGTTCAACGATTCAAAAAAAACAAATATAAACTAGAGTTATAGGGGCTGGGGATATTTTTTTGTTTGAAGAGAGGAATTTTAATTTTTACGTGAATTTAAACAGAAGCTCAAATTAGATTAATTTCCGCAATTTATTTTTGTTCAATAATTTTCATTTTTAACATTACGAATTCCCCTCTTGAGAGGGGGTGGGGGGGTGTGGTTTTAATTGATTCCCAAATCATCAATCTATTATAATATGTAATAAAATCCCAAATCCCTGCCCCAGATAGCAGCGGCAGCCCCGACTGAAAAACGCTGTTTTTTACGGGAGAGGCAGAGCGACCGGAGGAAGCTACTGCAGCGACCTAGTAAAAAAAGCGTTTTGAAAGAGGGCTAGAGCGGAGAGCTGGAAATAGGCACTTATTTTTAGTATTCAGTCTCGGTATTCAGTTTACAGTCTGTGGGAGTAGTATTGTGTCTCTATTTTTTACATTTTCCGTAAAAGATTGGTGGTCTTTGCGGCTTCTTTATGTACTTTGTGTTTAAATAACTCCAATATTAGTCGCAAATTCTTAACAAAAAACCTCAAACTTTAAAGTTTAAACAAAACTTAATTCCTTAATTTTGTAATCGCAAAAATTAATATACATTATAAAAAATATACTATGAGTTCATTTGACGTAGTCATCATTGGTTCTGGACCAGGCGGATATGTATCAGCTATTCGTTGTGCACAATTGGGTTTTAAAACTGCTATTGTGGAGAAATATTCTGCTCTTGGAGGTACTTGCTTAAATGTAGGATGTATTCCTTCGAAAGCATTGTTGTCTTCGTCTCATCATTATGCTGAAATTAAGCATTTTGAAGATCACGGAATCGAAATTTCTGGAGAAGTAAAAGTGAACCTAGAGAAAATGATTGCTCGCAAACAAGCGGTGGTAGATCAAACTTCAGGTGGAATCAACTACTTGATGGATAAAAATAAAATTACGGTTTTCAATGGTTTGGGTTCGTTTATAGATGCGACTCATGTTGCCGTTACTAAAGCGGATGGTTCGTCAGAAACGATTGAAGGTAAAAATATAATTATAGCAACAGGTTCTAAACCATCTTCTTTGCCTTTTATAAAACTCGATAAAGAAAGAGTAATTACTTCTACTGAGGCTTTGGCTTTGAAAGAAGTACCTAAACACCTTGTAATTATTGGTGGTGGAGTAATCGGAATCGAATTAGGACAAGTGTATTTACGTTTGGGAGCGCAAGTTTCTGTGGTGGAATATATGGATCGAATTATTCCAGGAATGGATGCTTCTTTGTCTAAAGAATTAACGAAAGTGTTGAAAAAACAAGGAATGAAGTTTTATACGTCTCACAAAGTACAGTCGGTTGAAAGAGCTGGTGATGTAGTAACTGTAAAAGCGGAAAACGCTAAAGGTGAAACAATCACTCTTGAAGGTGATTACTCTTTGGTTTCTGTTGGTCGTCGTCCTTATACAGATGGATTAAAAGCTGAAAATGCAGGTGTAAAAATGGCTGAAAGAGGTCAAGTTGAGGTAAATGATCATTTACAAACTTCGGCTTCTAATATTTATGCAATTGGTGATGTTGTTCGTGGAGCGATGTTGGCGCATAAAGCGGAAGAAGAAGGAACTATGGTTGCTGAAATCTTGGCAGGACAAAAACCACATATCGATTACAATTTGATTCCAGGGGTTGTTTATACTTGGCCAGAAGTGGCTGCAGTAGGACAAACGGAAGAGCAGTTGAAAGCGGCTGGTATCGCTTACAAATCGGGAAGCTTCCCTTTCAAAGCTTTAGGACGTGCGAGAGCAAGTGCTGATTTGGACGGATTTGTAAAAATCCTTGCGGATGCTAAAACGGATGAGGTTCTTGGTGTTCACATGATTGGAGCAAGAACAGCTGATTTAATTGCTGAAGCGGTGGTTGCAATGGAATACAAAGCGTCTGCTGAAGATATTTCTAGAATGTCACATGCTCACCCAACGTTTGCAGAAGCAATCAAAGAAGCGGCATTGGCTGCAACTGATAATAGAGCATTACACGTTTAATTTAAACGTTTTTGTATAAATTACAAACCCTGCTCAGCAATGAGCAGGGTTTTATTTTTTATATGTGTTTTGTTTTTAAGCAAAAGTGAAGAAACATGTAATACTAATAATATTTATAAAACAGTTCAATTGTCAGTTCGAGTGTAGTCGAGAACCGCTATTACATCTCGATTGCAGTCGATCTGACAAAAATTAGATTGGATTATATTATATTGTATTGGTTTTTGGCGTAAAATGATTTATTCGTTCATTTTAAACAATTTTTTGTAGTTTTTCCAATGGGTGTAAATCAAGAATATATTACCTCCAAAGGCAAAAACAGCAAGAGGAAGATTCTCAGGAGTTAAGAAATAATTGATTAATAAGATATTGAGAGAAACGGGAAGAATAACCAAATTAGCCAAAGTGACAAATTTCCCTGTGACAAAGGCTAAGCCACTAAGTAGCTCTGTGACTTTAGCCAAAGGAATTAAATAAGTCGAAGCGATTAGTCCCACTTGGAATGCTTTGAATTCCCCTGACGACACTGGTTCAGGACTCAAGTGAAAAAAATAACTAATTGAGGTATAGAGAAACAAAAGCCCAAGCATCGTACGAATGATAATGGTTGCAATTTTCATAATATAGAGTTTTAGTGGTTACAATGTAAAATTCACAATATATCCTATCGGCATCAATCAAGTATAAATATAAGGGTTGGTTTTAGAGTATAATCGTATTAAAGCCAGCGTCTTACTGTAAAATTACAAAAAAAGGAACGGATTTTTCTTAAATAGACTAATTATAAGGATGTTTTTTGTTGTAATTTTGAGTTTTAAAGCAAAAATCAATTGAGATTAATAGTAAATAAGACTGTTGCCGACCTAAAATTGTTTAAAAAACAACTTTTGACTTGGTCGCAACACTATCGAGAAATCACTTTTTTAGACAGTAATGATTATCCGCAAGAATATTCCACTTATGATTGTGTACTTGCTGTGGATGCTTTTACGTCTATAAAAACAGATTATCATAATGCCTTTGAAGATTTAAAGCAATATCAGCAAACGACTAGAGATTGGCTTTTTGGGTACTTGTCTTATGATTTAAAAAATGATACTGAAGATTTAAAATCAACCAATTTTGATGGTTTGCAATTTCCTGATTTGTTTTTCTTTCAGCCTAAGAAGTTGTTTTTGATAAAAGGGGAGACGGTCGAAATGCAGTATTTGCATTTTTGCGATGATGAACTGGAGGATGATTTTCAGGAGATTTTAAACACGCCACTTTGGTCGAATGTAGCCGAAACATCTTTGGATATTCAACAACGAATTTCGAAGGTGGATTATCTGCAAAAAGCAACAACATTGTTAAAACATATTCATCAAGGAAATATATATGAAGCCAATTTTTGCATGGAGTTTTATGCAGAGAATGTTCAGATTAATCCTTTAGAAACTTATTCGAAATTAAACCAAATTTCGAAACCACCTTTTTCTGTTTTCTTCAAAAATCACAAGCAGTATTTATTGTCCGCTTCGCCTGAACGGTATTTGAAAAAGACAGGAGAAGACATTATTTCACAACCGATTAAAGGAACAGCGAAACGTTTTGAAGATCCAGAAGCAGATGAAAAATCTAAAAGAGATTTAGAAAACAACCCAAAAGAACGCGCCGAGAATATCATGATAACCGACTTAGTTCGTAACGATTTATCGCATACTGCACAACGTGGTTCGGTAAAAGTAACGGCATTGTGTGAGATCAAAAGCTTTTTGCAAGTGCATCAAATGATTTCAACTGTTACTTCAAAACTAGATTGTAACCACACTGTAATAGATGTGATTAGAAATAGTTTTCCAATGGGAAGTATGACGGGGGCGCCCAAAATTTCGGCTATGAAAATCATTGAGGAAATGGAAGAAACCAAACGAGGTTTGTATAGCGGAGCAGTTGGGTATTTTACTCCCGAAGGCGACTTTGATTTCAATGTAGTGATACGAAGTATTTTGTATAATCAAGAAAAGGAATATGTTTCCTTTTCGGTTGGGAGTGCCATTACAGCGCTTTCAGATCCGGAAAACGAATACGAAGAATGTTTACTTAAAGCCAAGGCCATGCGCCAGGTTTTGGAGTAATAATTACTTTAATGAATTGCTAATTATCAGTCTGAGCTTGTCGAAGACCTTTTTAAAACGAAATTCATATTATAAATTGCACTTCGACAAGCTGAGTGTGACAGTAGGTTAAATGATTATAGTTGTAAAAATAAATCAAAATGTTTGAACTTTTTAAAAAACAGCTTTCTAATAAATTTCCGTTTTTGGAAACCAAAAAACTATTGCTTGCTACTAGCGGTGGTTTGGACAGTATGGTGATGCTCGATTTATTTCAAAAATCAGGCCATGATATAGCCATTGCGCATTGCAACTTTCAATTACGCGGTTTGGAGAGTTTTGGAGATCAAAATTTTATTCAGGAATATGCGGATAATAGTGGAGTTCCCATTTTTGTAACGCAATTTGATACCACGGCTTTCGCCAAAGACTTCAAGCTTTCGACCCAAGTAGCGGCACGAGAGTTGCGATACAACTGGTTTTACGAATTGCTAGAAACCGAAGAATACGATTATATTTTGACTGCACATCATGCCGATGATAACCTAGAAACCTTTTTGATTAATTTGAGTCGTGGGACAGGACTGGAAGGTCTTACCGGTATTCCAGAGCATAATGGTGATATAGTTCGTCCATTGTTAGCTTTTACGCGTCAAGATATTTTGGAATATGCACAATCGAAAAACATAGCTTGGAGGGAAGATAGCAGCAATGCATCTGATAAATACTTACGAAATAAAATCCGCCATGATTTGGTTCCCTTGTTGAAAGAGCTGAACCCTCAGTTTATGGATACTTTTCAAAAGACACAATCCTATTTACAAGATGCTTCGGTCATGGTTGAAGATGCTTCTATAATGGTGTATCAGCAAGTGGTGAGTCAAGAGGATGAGATTTTTTATATTGATTTGTTGCAGCTTTTAAAATTACCAAATTACAAGTCTTATTTGTACCAATGGTTGAAGGATTTTGGATTTCATTCTTGGGAAGATATTTACGACTTGGTGGATAGTTTGTCAGGAAAGCAAATTTACTCGTCTCATTTTAGATTGCTAAAGGATAGGGAACAGTTGATATTGAGTCCGATTGTTCTTGATGAAGAGGATGTACAGTATTTTATAAATCAAAATGAACAAGACGTTAATGTTCCCTTAAAACTGTCTTTAAGAAAAGTGAATGCGATTACCAATCCTTGTAATACCAGTATATTTGTCGATGAAGAGGTGTTAGAATTCCCTTTAGTTTTAAAAAAATGGAAAGAAGGCGATATTTTTCAACCGCAAGGAATGGGCGGGAAAACTAAAAAGCTGAGTAAGTTTTTCAAAGACGAAAAATTGTCTTTATTAGAAAAAGAAAATACTTGGGTTCTTTGGTCTGGCGATTCAGTGGTTTGGATTATTGGCAGGAGGGCAGACGAACGCTTTAAAGTGCAAACGAAAACAAAAAACATAATAAATATTCAATTGGTATAATGAAGAAGATATACTTTTTACTACTTACTATTTTGGCTTTCGCCAATGTAAATGCTCAAATTTTAGATCCAGCTAAGTGGACGACTTCTATTGAAAAGAAAACTGACAAAACGTATGTGTTGACCTTTAATGCTGTAATTGAAAAAGGTTGGCATTTGTATTCGCAATTCACGCCTGATGGCGGTCCATTGGCTTTGGAAGTGGAATTTAAATCTCAAAAAGGAAATTATACGCTTATTGGTAAAGCTAAAGAAAGTAAAACCAAAACAGTTTTCAATGATATTTTTGAAGTCAACGAGACTTTTTTCGAAGGCAAAGTACAAATTCAGCAAGAAATTAAGTTGGTAAATCCTAAACTCACAAAAGTTGATGCAGTATTAAACTACCAAGTTTGTAAAGAAGTTTGCATCAATCAAGAGAAGAAATTTAGTTTTACGATTCCGGCTTCTGCAAATGAAACGGTGATTCCAGTAGTTGAAAAAAAGATAGTCGATTCTACTATGACTGATTCTTTAGTTCCAAGTTTAGGAGAAGCTAATGTACGGGTAATTAACAATGCAGAAGCCGTTATTGAATCAAACCCTTTACTACAAAAGGAAACTCAAAAAGGACTTTGGTCCATCTTTTTTATTGCGTTTTTATCTGGTTTTGCGGCTTTATTGACGCCTTGTGTGTTTCCTTTAATCCCCATGACGGTTAGTTTTTTTACCAAACAAAGTAAAACGAGAGCAGCCGGAATTCGCAACGCCATTTTTTACGGAATTTCGATTATCGTGATTTATGTAGTTTTGGGATTAATAGTCACGACCATTTTTGGTGCAGGAGCTTTAAACGCCCTATCGACCAATGTTTGGTTTAACTTGATATTCTTTGTATTGTTGGTCTTTTTTGCCATTTCCTTTATGGGGGCTTTCGAAATTGTATTACCAAATTCTTGGGCAAACAAAGTCGATTCGCAAGCGGATAGAGGTGGCATAATTGGGATTTTGTTCATGGCCTTGGCTTTGGCAATTGTTTCTTTTTCATGTACTGGTCCTATTGTTGGGACATTGCTCGTTGAAGCGGCTTCTAAAGGGGGTATTGCGCCGATTGTAGGTATGTTTGGCTTTTCGTTGGCTTTGGCATTGCCTTTTATGTTTTTCGCTTTATTTCCGGGTTTTTTACAATCGTTACCAAAATCAGGTGGTTGGTTGAATACCGTTAAAGTGTTTTTAGGATTCTTAGAATTGGCTTTGGCGTTTAAGTTTTTATCGAATGCCGATTTGGTTTTGCAATTGCATTTGTTAGAAAGAGAAGTATTCTTGGCAATTTGGATTGCGATATTTGGAGTTTTGGCTTTCTATTTATTTGGAAAAATAAGTTTACCACACGATAGTCCAATCACGCATATTTCGGTTGGTAGAACGATGATGGGATTATTAGTGTTGACGTTTACGATTTATATGATTCCAGGATTGTGGGGAGCGCCTTTGAAATTGATTAGTGCTTTTCCGCCACCCATGGAATATAGTGAAAGTCCACATGGGGTAGGAGGTTCGGCAACTTTAGCTACGACTGATTTACCTGAAGGAGCTAAAATAGGCGTGCATGGCTTGACTATTTTTGAAGATTACGACAAAGGTTTGGCTTATGCCAAAACAGTCAACAAACCGATTCTATTGGATTTTACAGGCTATGCTTGTGTGAATTGTCGAAAAATGGAAAACAATGTTTGGTCTGATTCGAAAGTGTTGTCTATTTTGAAAAAAGAAGTCGTATTGATTTCGCTTTATGTAGATGATAAAAGAGCTTTGCCAGAAAGCGAGCAAACGGTTTCTAAAATAACCGGTGCCGACATTGAAACCATTGGTGATAAATGGACCGATTTTATGATTTCGCGCTATAAAACGAATACGCAACCTTTGTATGTGTTGACAGATTTGGAAGGGAATAGTTTGAATACATCGCAACCCACGATAAGTTATGTTGGTATTGAAGTATATGAAAATTGGTTGAAAGCTGGGATTTCTGCATTTTAGGGATTCTAGTTTTGAGATATAAAAAGACCTCGTTTTAAGGATTTAAAACGAGGTCTTTTTAGGTATAACAATTCACTAATTTAGCTTAATTTTTTAAAAACTTTAACGTATTTCCGTTTTTAAATTTCAAGAAATATAAACCATTAGAGAAGTTTTTGATAATAATTTTATCATCAACGTTGATTGTCTTTTCAAGAACTTTTACACCTAGAATACTATAAACATTGACAGTTTCTGGATTTGTTAATCCTTTTATTTCAATATAACTGTTTGCAGGATTTGGATAAAGTTTAATTTTTGGGGTTTGTTCAAAATTTTCAGTATTTAGAGTAAGAGTGCTGTCGTAATTATAGGTAGTTCTGCTCGAATTTTTATAAGTGCTTGAAAAACTATCGTAGTTGTAATTCACTTGATCTAATATTTTATTTACATAAGGAAAATCTTCAAAGAAATAATCTACTCCTGTTTTCTCTTTAAATGGATGAAGGAAGGTTGATAATTGAGCTGATAAATCATAATGATATTCAGTTTTTGTATTGCTTGCTTGATAAGTCTCAGTTTCTCTTATGCGATTTCCATTAGTATCTAGTTCGTAAGTGATTCTTTGATCTTCTGACCATGCAGTACCATTCCCTATTTCATTGACGTATGTAACTATGTAATTGTTTGTGTTATAGGTAAAAAGGTCTCTGTCTGATATATTAAATTGCGTTCCATCCCATTCTTCATTTATAATTTGAGTCGGATTATTTCCTGTGTAAGTCAATGTAATTCTATAATCATTGACCCAGTCTGAACCATTCCATTTATAATCTATCACGGATGATGGTGCCATATTAACGTTAGTTATAAATGTTTGATAGGCATTTACCCATTGTATTCCATCCCAGTTTTGGTCTAAAATTTCTTCAAGGATACCTTCGGAATCGTAGGTGTAAGTGGTCTTAATCGAATTTACATACTGATTGATTGCATCCCATTGTTGTTCAGTATGTACTGTAGCTTTATTGTTTGCATTATAAATATAAGTAGATTTATAGCTTTGTGTCCAGCTCGAGCCATTCCAGCTATAGGATGTCTCTGTTTTGAGATTGTTATCAATGTCATATTCGTAATTGTAACCTTGGCTATTGTACCAATTAGTTCCATCAAAATTTTCTTCAATAGCAGATTTAATTTTGGGTTGACTTTGTAATGAGATTGTAAATACTGTTACGATAAATAGTAGTTCTTTTTTCATATTAATTGACTTTTAGGTTATAAATTAAGCTTATGTTTTAAATAAATGATTATCCATTACTAGACAATATTTTGGGCTATTAGTCTATGGTATATTGGTTAAGGCGGTAAATTTGAAAGGTTTATTTTTGCTGTTTTATCGGTTTCTGTAGTATGAATAATGCGGATATCAGCTTTTAGAAGGCTTGGTGTGCTAATTTTATTCAGAAAAAAAGAAAGGACTAGAGTAATTGGGTAAAAAGCTATAATTAAAAACGTAAAGAGGGACTTTATTTTCATAATTAAGTTTTTTGTAAGATAGTAACTTGTTGAATTGTAGGCAATACCTATTAGTAGGTATATTGCTATTAGATTCTGGTCAATAATTATCAAATTGACTACCAAGTATGAAAACTACATAGATGCAGAGTGTATTTAATGTAAATGAGATTAGGTCAACTGCCTTAAAAAAAAGTATGCTACAGTTGGTTTGAAAACAGTATTAAGCCGTCTAATTATCTGGTTGTTTCAGATGAGGGATTGAAGTGTCGGATAGCTAGATGGCATTATAGTAAGAAGCTTTATGAGCGCAAAGGGTGTCAAACTCCTTTTATAATGGAGGCATTCCAAAATATTTAGCAAAAAAAACACTCTAAAGACGAATCTTTAGAGTGTTTGATTATGTGTGTGAAATTAGTTTTTAAAGGTATTCTCCGTGTTGAGAGATATCTAATCCTAGCTCTTCTTTGTCTTCGCTTACACGTAGTGGTGTAATTTTGTTTACAATGAAGAATAATGCATATGAGCCAACGAATGCGAATAGGGATACCATTATTAAGGCAGTAGTTTGGTGAAAGAAAAGAGTTGTTTCTCCAAAGATTAATCCTTGATCAACTACTCCAGGGTTTACTGCTGAGGAAGCAAAAACTCCTGTTAGCAACATTCCTGTCATACCACCTACACCGTGACAAGCAAATACGTCAAGGGCATCGTCAATTTTTCCTTTTGGAAATAAACTCACCATATAATTACTTACTAAACTACTGAATACTCCAATGAAAATTGCGTGTGGAATACTTACAAATCCTGCAGCAGGGGTGATAGCTACTAATCCTACTACAGTTCCGATACAAGCTCCCATAGCGGATAGTTTGTGTCCTAGGATTTTGTCAATGAAAACCCAAGCCATACCAGCAGCAGCTGCGGCAACGGTTGTAGTTCCTAATGCTTGTACGGCTAATCCGTTAGCACCCATGGCAGATCCTGCGTTGAAACCAAACCATCCAAACCATAATAATCCTGTTCCTAATAATACATAAGTAATACGAGCAGGACTTACTTTTTGAACTTTTCTTTTTCCTAAGAACATCGCGCCCGCTAAGGCTGCCCATCCAGCGCTCATGTGAACTACAGTTCCTCCTGCGAAATCCAATACGCCCATTTGAAAGAACAATCCATCAGGATGCCAAGTCATATGACACAATGGAGCATAAATTAAAAGGATAAACAAAACCATGAATAACATATAAGCCCAAAAACGAATTCTCTCGGCAAATGCACCTGTAATTAAGGCAGGTGTGATGATCGCAAATTTAGCTTGAAATAAAGCAAATAACATAAAAGGAATCGTAGGGGCAAGGTTCCAAGCGGTGTTGGTTCCTACTCCTTGAAACATGAAATAATCCATTGGGTTTCCTATAACTCCTCCAATACTAGTACCGAATGATAAACTAAAACCAATTACGATCCAAAGTACGCTCACAATAATCATGGCCATAAAACTTTGAAGCATGGTACTGATGACATTTTTTTTGCCAACCATACCTCCGTAAAAGAATCCCAATCCAGGAGTCATAATTAGGACTAAGGCGGTCGCTACAATCATCCAAGCGGTGTCTCCAGTGTCAAAAACAACTGCTTCAGAAGCGGTAGTATGTGGGGTTAAAAGAAAATTTGAAAAGAAGGTAAAAACCAAAAGTGCGATTAATATCACGCTAAGAATAATTTTTCTCATAATTAATAGTTAGGTTTAGTTTGAATGGTATTTTTTTTGCAAATGTATAAAAATATATACAACCCGTCTTGATATGAGGGGTGTTTGTTTGATTTTTGTAAATTAAACAGTTTGCACCCCTTATTTTTGGGGTTAATATCATTTAACGTGAGATTTATGGAGAAAATGAAATATTTTCATTGTTGTTGACCCTTTTTTTGCCATCTAATAATTATTCTCTTGTGGAATTTATGCAGGGCGGTAGTTGTTTGTAGAATCTTCGATATAATTAGATTAAAATTACTTAGCTAAGTTCATTGACTTGAACAGAGAAGTAAAAACCAGAGTGTTTATACTCCAAATTTATCAGGAATAATGATACTCATTTGTCAGGTTGAGATCGGTGGAAACGTTATTCAGGAGTTATAAATAATATAGATTAAAGCTTGTTCTGAGTGTTAGTTGATGGGTTTAACTACCATTTCCTTACAGGATGATATTTCAGATTTTACGTTGATAGACATAAAATCTTTAATTTTTGATTGGGTTTTTCCATCTGAAATACTTTGTACTTTTAGACACGGATCAAACATCTCCAATAAAAACCTTCAATAACAATATGATTTAAACTTTAATTCAATAACAAAACAAAAACGGTTACAAGGTTAAACTACATGTGTTTAACAAGTTATTCTGTTTTTTTTTCAATATAATCAGAGTTCAAAAGATATAGTGCTCCCATATATTGGAGTTTAAAACTTACTAAGTCTCCAATTTTGTACCTCTTGTCCGATTTAGAAATGTCAATCACTAACATATCTGAACTGGCATCTACAATAGTTATTTTATCATCTTCGGCTTGTAAATACTGGGGTTGCATGTCTAGTAGCCCTATGTCAAGTATGGCTCGTAAGGAAGTTTTACCGAAATCAACATTTTCATCTACGGTAAGAGTATTTCCAGCAACGTTTTCTCCGAGTTCTCCTGTTGGAGTATTGGGTTTTTCGGTGATTTCGATAATTTCTGCAAAAAGTTTGAAAACATCGTTATGCATGCCATTCATAGTTTCGCCTGTAAAAAGGTCTTTTCCGAAAAATAATGCTTCTCCAATTCTAAAATGATTGACTGCCATCGGTCGAGCATTTTTTAATATCAAAGGTACAGCTACGGATGTTCCGCCAGAAACCCATGGAATGCTGATATTAAATTTGGCTTCAATCAATTGTTTGTACAAACTCAGTTGGATCAGTTTGTCTTGGGTAGGCATGACACCGCTCAAGCAGTTGAGATTGGTTCCTATACCTCTGATTTCTATATTGGGTAATTTTAGAATTTCGCCGTAAAAGGCAATTAATTCTTCACCCATCACACCTTCACGTAAATCCCCCATTTCGATCATAATAATGATTTTATGGATTTTATTCTGTTTTTGTGCTTCTTCTGAAAGTAATTGAATGGTATATTTTTCGGTGTTGAAGCTCACGTCAGCATAGCGAACAATGCGCTCTATACTTCTTTTTGCAGGAGGTTTGATGTAAACCGTCTGAATATCAGGATTAATTTCTTTTATTTTCTTCAAGTTGCTTACTCGGGAATCATGAATTTCTTTCACTCCCAAAGCAATAATTTCCTTAATGTATATGGTGTTGCCACATAAAAGTTTAGAAACAACTCCCCAATCTATATTACGGGATTTAAAAATCTCGTCTAAGAATGTGAAATTTTCTTGCAGTTTGTTGCGGTATAATTTTATAAAAGCCATTATTCTATTATTTTTCTGGGTATTGTTTTGGAAATTCGGGTGAGCAATTCATAATTAAGTTGGTTGCTTAAATCGCTGAAAGAAGCTATAGAAACAGAGACTTCATCTTGTTTTCCTATGAGTATTACTTCGTCTTCTTTTTTTACGTTTCCAATATCGGTTATGTCTACCGTCATCATATTCATATTAACAGACCCCACCACTACACAACGGTGACCGTTAATTAAAACACGTCCTTGATTACTCAAAGAACGACTATATCCATGAGAATAACCAATAGGAATTACTGCGATTGTCATTTTTTTTTCGGCCAAAAAACTATTTCCATACCCAATAAATTCACCAGCATTCACCGTTTTAATGTTCATGATTTTACTTTTCCAAGTAATCACGCGATTCAAAGGATCGATTTTGCTTTTTTTGGTATTTAGGTAATTGACAAAGACTTCTGGACTTGGCCATAAACCATATTGCATGATTCCAATACGAACCAAATCCATTCTTGTTTGTGGAAACATCATCGAAGCGGCAGAACAAGCGGAGTGTTTGATTTCAGGTTTTATATTATTGGCGCAAACGTATTGATACGCTTCTTCAAATTTCTTGATTTGCCTATCAATTCGGTAGTAGTTAGCGATGCTTTCTGCTCCAGCATAATGGGTACAAAGTCCTTTGAAAGTAAGCTGTTCACTTTCTTTTTTAAGAATAGCAATGACGCTAGTTAATTCTTTTTTGTCAAAACCAGTTCGGTTCATTCCTGTTTCTATTTCAACATGAATTTTTGCTTTTTTTCGCAAAATCTTAGCTGTTTTGATGGCTTTGTTGAGACGGTTTTTTTCGAAAACAAAAAATTCAACACCCTTGGTGACTACCCATTCCATATCTTCATCAGAAACCAATCCCATGACCATAATGGTAACTTTGTCTTGCAGAGTAGTATGAACTATTTTAGCTTCTTCGACATCAAAAACTGAAAAATGAGTTATTCCACAATCATTTGCCATGGTTACAAATTCGGCTAGTCCATGACCATAAGCATTTCCTTTGACAACAGAGGAAAGGATAACTTTTTTGCCAAATGTTTTTCGCAAAAAAGCTATGTTTTTTTCTAAAGCAGATTGGCTAAGCTCTATAATTGAATTAGTGTGCATCAGTAATTTGTTTGGCAATTTGATGAAAGATAGCGACTCCAGTTCCAATAATTTCATCGGGGAAATCGTAATCAGGATTGTGAAGGGCAGGAGTCTCTAGTCCAGAACCCAATCCGAACATGGCACCGGAATATTGTTGAGTGAAAATTCCAAAATCTTCGCCCCAGGTAAACGGGAACTCTTTTTCGACTTTTTCAAATCCGTTTATTTTGGCTGATTGACGTACGTAATCTACCGCTTCTATATTGTTTTCATTGGCGTGAAAACTTTGTGTCCATCGTATTTTTATTTCTAGGTGGTATTTCTCGGCAATTGACTGGGCTATATTTTCAAGTGTAGTTTCAATTATTTTCATTTGGTCATTGCTGTCGCTTCTTACTGTAAAATGTGTTTGTCCGCTTCCTGCTGATACACCATAAGCTTTTTTACCCATTTTCGAATAAATGGGCGTAATCAAACAAAAGTTGTCTTTCGAGATATCTGCTTGAATTTGTCCTAGAAACTGCGTCGTGATTTCGGCTAAAGCCAAAGCAGGATTGATTCCTTTCTCTGGTTCGCCTGCGTGAGATGTTTTACCATTTAATTTGATAATAATACTATTCACGGCACAAGTAAAAGTATGGTTTTTGACCAAAATTTGATTTTTTGGATAACCAGGTAAATTGTGTAAAGCAAAAATGTAATCAGGTTCTAAGGCTTTAAAACGAGGATCAGGAGCAATTTTTACAGCCCCTTGACCATCTTCTTCGGCAGGTTGGAATAATAGAACTACCTTTCCTGTTTCAGGTCTGTTAGCGTGTAATTGAGATGCTAATCCGCAAAGTATAGCCATGTGTCCGTCGTGTCCGCATTTATGAGACACACCTTCGAAAATTGATTTATGGTCAAAGGTATTGATTTCAGTAATTGGCAATCCGTCTAGTTCTGCTCTAAAGACTACAGTTTTACCTTTTGCCTTTCCGTTGTAAATGGCAAGAATTCCTGTTTCTCCAACTTCAGTGATGAGTTCATCGGGAGGGTATTTTTCGAGGAAAGAACAAATTCTTTGTGCTGTATTGTTTTCATTTAAAGCTACTTCTGGATGTTTATGTAAATCTTTACGTAAAGTAATTAATTCAGTGGTATTCAAATTCAATTTCTCCATTTTTAGTTTATTTGATAAGACGCATTTCTAGGTATTTGTTCGTGAAACCTAGTTTTTCGTATAGAATTTTAGCAGGATTATTGGGTTCAACATGCAAAGCGATATCACCATCAGTGATGTCAATTGCTTTTTGCATCAACTGTTTTCCGTATCCTTTTCCACGTTGGCTATTGTCAACCGCGATATAGACCAAGATATTTTCAGGAATAAAACCTTTCATTCCAGTATTGTTAATAACCGTAATCCCAACAATTTTACCTTCATCCTTAGCCACCACAACATTTCCTCCTTTATGAGGATTCATGGCGTAGGCAATGCATTTTAAAATGTCATCTATTTTATCTCCGTATTCTTCAAGGTGAGTGAAAAGGAATTGAGCAATAACTTGATTGGTCAATGTTTTATCTTCTCCTGTAGTGCTATTAAATATCTTGAATTCCATGCTGTTTTTCTTTTTTATTAGTGTGATAAATTGATAATGCGACAAAAACGATTAATGACACGCTAATGCCGTAAGCGTTTGCGTCTAAATTTTGTGGCAGTTGTATTCCTAAAGGTAATTTATTTTTGGTTAATATCAGAACAATAGTGGTGCTTCCACCTAGTAACATACTCCAAAATGCGGCTATAGGATGGCTTTTTTTCCAAAATAATGCGCCCAATACCGGAACAAACAAACCCGAAACCATAAAGGCATAGGAGTAAAGCATGAGTTCAAGCACGTTTTGCATTTGCGAAGCCAACAAAATTGCAAAAACACCGACTAGTAAAGTCACGATTTGAGACAATTGCAGTTCTTTTTTATGGGTTAATTCTTTTTTCGAAAACTTGGCAATAATATCAGTGACAATATTTCCTGAGGCAGCCATCAAGCAACTATCAGCGGTAGAAAGTATTGCCGAAAAATAAGAAGAAAGCATCAGTCCCATTAATCCAACAGGTAAAATAGTGGCTAGTAAAATAGGCAATCCCATTTCGCTATCCATACCCGAAGCGTCTGTAATTCCTGCAAACATTCCTTGGTTGGCAGCTACTTTGGCTAAAAGGCCTAAACTAACGCCCATAAATGCCATAATAGGCCATTCAAAAACTCCAGCAATCAACCACGCTTTCTTGGCTTCTTTTTCGCCTTTACTTGCGTATATACGCTGGTATAAAGTCATTCCCACAAACCAAATCGGAATGATGGTTATAGACCAATTGAAGATTTGGTAACCCGAAATATTGGTCAATGATAAATACTCAGGAGCAAGGGAACTTTTTATTACATCATATCCACCAACAGCGTTATAAGCTATTGGAATTCCGATGAACACCAAGCCACAAATTAGAATCGTCCATTGTATGGTATCAGTATAAATCACGGCTTTTAAACCTCCAATAGCAGTATAGATAACTGCAATTAACCCCATGACTATCAAGGCAGTTTGTAGATTTAATCCTTCAATCGTAGCGGAAGCTAATTTGGCTCCAGCCAAAACCTGTGAACTTGTAAAACCAATGTAACCTATCGCAGAAATAATCCCTGCCAACAAAGCTACTTTGGCCGAATAAAAGTGTTCAAAAATCTGTGGAAAAGTAAAGAATTTATGTTTGTGTCCCAGTTCGCTGACTTTCGGAATTAAAAATACGGCACTCAACCAAGCACCTATTAATCCTGTGAAAAGCATCCAAGAGCCCGATAATCCCATGGTGAAACCCAATCCTCCAAGACCGATAGAAAAACCTCCCCCCACATCAGTAGCCACAACCGACAAACCAATGTGCCAACTGCTCATATTCCGTCCGCTGACGTAAAAATCCTCTGCAGTTTTGTTTTTTTTGAAAAAGTAATAGCCAACTCCTAGCATAGCTAGCATATAAACGACAAAGATTAGATAATCTATTACTTGCATTGTTTGATATTTCAGATTATTTATTAGCCTGTATAAGGAATTTTTCCAAAGGCAATGAATGCAGTACCCTGCACATAATGATGGTGTTTCAGTCTGATTTCGATCAATTGAAATCATAGAATAGCGATGGTGAAATATTGAATAAAAATCACTTTTTAGCCCTGAAAACCGAATAAACTCCCGCAAAGGTAAGGATTTATATCTAAAAAGCTAGTAAAAATGGAACTGTTGCTACTGGATTGAGTGCAATGGAGATGCTTTTTTGTTAAGAGAAACTGTAGGTTTTAACGGTTCTCTACTTCGCTAGATCTGACAGAATGATAGGTGATATAAAACAACTTTGCGTCACAGTGAGTGTTGTCGAAATGCTTTTACAATACATGCTTAAATATAAAAAAAAACAGCACGCAGATTTCACAGATTCTAGCAGATGAAGTAGATGAGAAATCTGCTGAATCTGCAAAATCTGCGAGCCAGTAATAGATTAAGTAGCAACACAACTTATTTATTCAATATACCCAAAGTTTATTTCTATATCACTCAAATCCTTAGCGAACGTTACGCTTTTCCCTTTTCGCCTTTCCGGTAAAAACTAGCTTAAAACTAAGCACATTTGTTGTTAAAACACCGTCTATTATTTATTTTCTAGTCCATGTTTTTTTTATAAGATAATTCTATATTTTTATAATTGTAAAATCTTGATAAAATATACCCGCCATGCTAGTTAAAGTTTTTGGAAGTGCCGTTTTTGGAGTCGAAGCGACCACCATCACCGTAGAAGTAAATATAGACAAAGGAATTGGCTATCACTTAGTGGGTTTGCCCGACAACGCCATCAAGGAAAGTAGTTACCGAATTGCAGCAGCCCTCAAAAATAATGGTTACAATCTGCCTGGTAAAAAAATCACCATCAACATGGCGCCTGCCGATTTGCGAAAAGAAGGTTCGGCCTATGATTTGACCTTGGCAATTGGAATTTTGGTGGCTTCAGGACAAATTAAAGCAGAGGAAGTAGATAAATACATCATCATGGGCGAATTGTCGCTTGACGGTAGTTTGCAACCCATCAAAGGGGCTTTGCCTATTGCTATCAAAGCCAAAGAAGAGGGGTTAAAAGGTTTTTTTCTGCCAATCCAAAACGTCAAAGAAGCCGCAATCGTAGCAGGATTGGATGTCTACGGAATCGAAAATGTATGCGAAGTCATTGATTTTTTTGAAGGCAAAGGCACTTTAGAACCGACTATAATTGATACGAGGGCCGAGTTCTATAAAGATTTAGATTTTCCAGAATTTGATTTCAGTGACGTCAAAGGACAGGAGTCTATTAAGCGCTGTATGGAAATTGCGGCTGCCGGTGGTCATAATATAATTCTCATTGGACCACCTGGCGCCGGAAAAACCATGTTGGCCAAGCGTTTGCCGAGTATTTTACCGCCTATGACCTTGCGGGAAGCCTTAGAAACCACCAAAATCCATTCGGTAGCAGGTAAGCTGAAAGAAGGAGGATTGATGAACCAACGGCCGTTTCGTAGTCCCCATCACACGATCTCGAACGTGGCCCTTGTCGGAGGCGGGAGTTACCCACAACCGGGCGAAATCTCGATGGCGCACAACGGGGTTTTGTTCCTAGACGAGTTGCCCGAGTTCAAGCGTGATGTGCTCGAAGTCATGCGTCAACCGCTTGAAGACCGTGAAGTCACCATCTCCAGAGCCAAGTTTACTGTGACTTATCCGTCGTCGTTTATGTTGGTGGCGAGTATGAACCCGAGTCCGAGTGGTTTTTTTAACGATCCCGATGCGCCACAAACTTCGTCCCCACACGAAATGCAACGCTATTTGAGTAAAATATCCGGTCCGTTGTTGGACCGAATCGACATTCATATCGAAGTCACGCCGGTGCCTTTCGAAAAACTATCCGATGACCGCAAAGCCGAAGCCAGTGTCGACATTCGCAAACGGGTGACGGCGGCGCGTGAGTTTCAGTCCCTGCGTTTTGAAGCCCTAGAAAACGTACACTACAACGCCCAAATGAGCAGTAAACTGATTCGGGAGTATTGCGCCCTAGACGATGCCTCCAAGCTATTACTCAAAACCGCCATGGAACGTCTCAACCTTTCGGCACGTGCTTACGACCGAATCCTGAAAGTAGCCAGAACCATAGCCGACCTCGAAGCAGCACCAAAGGTAGAAGCCATGCACATATCCGAAGCCATCCAGTACCGAAGCTTGGACCGTGACGGTTGGTTGGGGTAGAGTGGTGTTGTGTTGAGGTTATCCGTTAGTGAGGTAATCGTAGATAAAGTCATTTTCTGATTCAAAATCGGCATCAAATTTTAATACAAATCTCGAAGTGAGTTTACTGACCCAATTTTCTATTTCAGTTTTTGATTGAAAATTTTCTAGAAATGATAAATTGGTGTTTTCAATTGAGAAATCTTCGTCGAAGTAAAACGCGATGTCTGTTTTAAAACTATCTGCGAAATTATCTTCGGGTAAACTAAGAATTTGTTCTAAAAATAATATTTTTTCGTTTAAATACATTGTTTTTTAGTTGTTTTGGAATTTAAAGATTGATATATTATAAAAATTAAAATTAATAAAAAGGGTTATGATTAACGTTACATGCGCTATAATATTTTTTGATAATAAAATTTTGGTTACACAAAGAAGTGAAAAAATGAAATTACCACTAAAATGGGAATTTCCAGGTGGAAAATTAGAAAATAAAGAAACTGAAGAAGAATGCATTATTCGTGAAATAAAAGAAGAAATCAATATTGATATAGAAATTGTAAAAAAGCTAAATGAAAGTATTCATAGTTATGGTACTTTTGAAATAAAGTTAATTCCATTTGTAGCAAATTATCTTTCAGGCGAGATTAAACTTTTAGAACACAAAGAATATAAATTACTAGATAAGTCTGAATTAAGAAATTTAGATTGGGCTGAAGCCGATTTGCCAATTGTTGAAGAACTAATAAATAAATACCTATGATTCAAGGTCTATACGAACAGTTAGTGACTAAGCTAGTACAAGTAAAATTAAACGAATTAGAAAAAGATTCATTTCAAGTTAAAACAAGTTTAATTGATAAGGCAGAAGCGGCACAATTATTATCTGAACATATTGGTAAAACTATTCGACATGCATTTACTTTAATTAAAGGAGATAATGTTATAGACCATCAAATAGAAATAGCCAATAAGATTATTTTGTTTTTGAAAGAAGAATTAAAAAAAGAAGAGTTTGAAGACGATTTAATAGAGACCGAAGGAAAGTTGTTAAAAGCAGTTTTTACCAAAATTGACGCTCACTTTACTGATTTAGATTTACATCTAAAAGAAATTACACCATATACTAGGTTAATTCACAGTGAACTTTTTACAGGCGGAAATTCAGGAACTACTCTTGAAAGTGAATTGAGAAAAGAAATTTTATCATCTGATAAAATTGATTTGTTGGTTTCTTTTATTAAATGGAAAGGAATTAGAATTCTAGAAAAAGAACTTAGAGAATTTACAAGTAGAGGTGGTAAGCTAAGAGTGATAACCACTACTTATATAGGTGCAACTGATGCAAAAGCAGTTGAGCTTTTAGCCTCATTAGATAATACAGAAGTTAAAGTTTCATATAACACAGGAAATGAAAGACTTCATGCAAAAGCTTATTTATTTCAAAGGAATACTGGTTTTCACACAGGTTACATAGGTTCTTCTAACTTTTCTCGTTCGGCTTTAACTGATGGTTTAGAATGGAATTTAAAGGTTACAACGAAGGAGGTTAGTCATATAATTGATAAGTTTAAAAAGACTTTTGAATCCTATTGGCAAAATGCAGAATTTGAATTATTTGATAAAAATATTCATTCTGAAAAGTTAGTTAAAGCATTGAGAGACGGTAAGTTTTCAAAAGAATATATTGCTAATACGAATTTCTTTGATATTAAACCTTTCCATTACCAACTTGAAATACTTGAAAAATTAGAAGTTGAAAGATCAGTTCACAATAGATTTAAAAATTTATTAGTTGCAGCTACTGGTACTGGAAAAACTGTGGTTTCTGCATTTGATTATAAAAGATTTAAAACTAGTAATAAGTCATCTCGGTTACTTTTTGTAGCACATAGAAAAGAAATTTTGCAACAAGCTAAAGCAACTTTTCAAGGCGTTTTAAAAGATAATAATTTTGGGGATTTATGGGTTGATGGATTATCTCCTTCGAGTAATGAATATGTTTTTGCATCAGTTCAAACTTTAAATAATAGTTTAAAAGATATTAAACTTTCTCCAGAATATTATGATTTTATTATAGTAGACGAAGTTCACCATATTTCAGCTTCAACTTATCGACCGATATTAAACTATTTTAAGCCTAAAATTTTACTAGGTTTAACTGCAACACCTGAAAGAATGGATGGTGAAAATATTTTAGATGACTTTTGTGGTCGTATTGCAGCTGAAATTAGGCTTCCGGAAGCATTAAATAAAAAACTATTGTCACCATTTCAATATTTTGGAATTACAGATAGTATAGACTTGACTACTGTAAAATGGGAAAAGGGAAAATATGTAGCGAGTGAATTAACAAGTCTCTACACTAAGAATAATGTTCGTATTGGTGAGATAATTGCAAATCTTAATAAATATTTGAACGATATCAACGAAGTTCGAGCCATTGGATTTTGTGTTACAGTTGAACACGCTGTTTTTATGAGTGAAAAGTTCAATTTAGCGGGATTGAAATCGGCATACTTAACTAGTAATAATTCTAAGGATAGAGAAATAATCAGGAATGAATTCAAGAAAAAAGAATTCAATTATTTATTTGTTGTAGATATTTTTAATGAAGGAGTTGATATTCCAGAAATTGATACGGTTTTGTTTCTGCGCCCAACGGAAAGCTTAACTGTTTTTCTGCAACAGTTAGGGCGTGGACTACGTTTAGCAGAAGGAAAAGACTGTCTTACTGTTTTAGATTTTGTAGGTAATTCTAGACCTGAATATGATTTTGAAAATAAGTTTAGAGCGTTGATCGGAAAAACAAATACTTCTGTTCTTAAAGAAATTGAAGATGATTTTCCTCATTTGCCTTTAGGATGTTCAATTGTTTTGGAGAAGAAAGCTAAAGAAACGATATTAGAAAATATTAAAAAAGCTACGTCATTAAACGTGAATCAACTCATTATTAAGATTACAAATTTTCAGCATCAAACAACTCTACCGTTAACTTTGCAAAATTTCATTGAGTTAAATAATATTCAATTGGAATCCATCTATAAAAAAGATAGCTGGTCAAGACTTTGTGAAAGAGCAGGAGTTATAGAAAATTTCGAGAATGTAAATGAAAAGCAAATTTTGTCTGCTATTAGTAAAAAATGGCTAGCGACAAAATCAACAAGTTATTTCAATTTTATTTTAAGGATTGCCAAACAAGGTTTTAATGTAAATATTGTTGATTTTTCTGAAAACGAACAAATAATGCTTTTAATGCTACATTATGACGTTTGGCAAAATGCTGGAGGTTTTAATTCATTAGAAGATAGTATAAACGAAATTGGTAAGAATAAGGTATTAGTTAAAGAAATAATTGAAATTTTAGAAATCTTAATTGATAGAATTGATTTCAAGGAAATTGAAATAGAACTTCCTTATTTACAGCCATTGAAATTACACGCACGCTATACTAGAGATCAAATTCTAACAGCATTTGGATTAAGTACTTTTGAAAAAAAATCATCCAATAGAGAAGGAGCTGCTAGCAGTAAAAGTTTGAATACGGAAATACTTTTCATTAATTTGATTAAATCTGATGAAAATTTCTCACCAACTACAATGTATGATGATTATGCAATAAGTGAAACTTTATTTCACTGGCAATCTCATAACGCGTACGGTCCTGAGACTACAAAAGGATTATCATATATCAAGCATCAAGAAAACAATAAAAAAATACTACTTTTTGTACGAGAAAAAGCAACTGATGAAAATGGAAATACAATGGGGTATGTTTTTATTGGGGATGCAAATTTTATTGAAACGGAAGGTGCTAAACCAATGAATATAAAATGGGAACTTAGTGAGCCGATACCAAACTATCTGTGGAAAGAATCTGCTAAAATGTCTGTCGGTTAACATATACTTCATTTAAAATAATCGTCATCATTCCCCCAAATTCCCCTAGCCCTGACCGCAGCAGAACTCCTTATGCAATAGGCTTGCATTTTTTCTTGGACAAAAAGAGCGACTGAAAGAAGCTCCTTTTTGGCCTTAGAAAAAAACAAGACTATAAATAAGAGTGGCGCGTAGGGCAGGAAGTGGCTCCTGAAAAAAAATGAAGTTTGGATATAAAGAAAACGTCCGTTAGGGTTATGAAACTCTAACGGACGTTTGGATATGGTTGTATGTTCTTAAAAACTGCCTACAAAATGCAATCCTATCATGGAACTGGATACTTGAGGTACGAGTTTTTTGGTCATTTTGAATTTTTGTGGGTCTTGAATTACGGCTGTATTGTTGTTTTTGGCGATTTGTTTGCGGCTACTATTAACTACGGATCTTCCGATGATGGTTCCCACTAATCCAGCGACTAATAAATCAGAAACCCAATGGTTATGAGTTTTTATATCTGATAGAAATACGCCAGTGGCAATTGTATAAGGAATCCAATAGTTATTGTATTCCATTTGGAACACTTTAGCCACCGAAAAATAAAAGGTGGCGTGAAAGGAAGGAAAGGATGTTCCGTCTGTTTGTGAACTTACATAAGGTTTGTGGAAATTTCCAAAATCCCAATTGTCTTTTGTCCAAGGAGCAATTGCAGGATCATCCCCGTTTATAGGACGATGAGGCCTGTTTCTGGCAGTGATTGTTTTTAAAAGTAAATGTGAAATTACAAATGAGTAAGTGATGGATTTTATGGCATTTACGGCAACAACTTGTCCTTTTTCATGGTTGGCAGCAAATGAGCCAGCATACAATCCTAAAATAGGGTAGATGATATATGCATTATTTCCTTGAGACCAGTCAACCCCGGATTTAAGGATATCAATTTTTGGAAGAGAATACTTTATTGAGGGTTCTATTTGATCATGTAAATAGCCTGTTGTAATTTTATCGGTGGCTATTAATCCAACAATTCCTCCGGCATATAGGGCTGTGCGTTTCCAATTGCTGGAAAGAGTATGTCCCATTTCGGTAAAATCTCCTGGAACAGTCAATATGCTGTTTTTTAGAACTGTTGAAGCTACTTTAAAACGATTTTCTTTTTGGATTGATAAACTGTCAACCTGTGCAAAACTGCTCATTGATGCTAATAAGAAAATGAATAGGGTAATTTTTGTCATAAGAAATTAGTGCGATTTTGTTTGTTGTGGCAAATGTACAGTTTATTAGAATTAAATAAAATTAAGAGTTGAACGATATTTTCGGCTACGAATTGAACAAATTTTTAAACTTAAAATGGAATAATAGGACGATTTTTATTTTTTTTGACTACTTTATTGGTCTCAAATTATAGTTAAAACTATGTACTTTAGTGCATTTCGCTTTAGCTTCTAAAAACTTTTTGCCGAAGATTATTTGGATTAGAAGGATTTAATCTGTAGAAATCAATTTAATCAGTGGCTAATTTTTTTTTTGTGTAATTCATCCTTGCTGACTTTAAGTCTGCCAACCAAATCTATGGATTTTAAGTCCATAGGAGTGGTTTAGTTTTATTCGTGTGAATTTGTGGTAACTTTAATTTTTACTTTTTCAATAACATAGTGTTTTACTATCGAATTTCGGCAAAGGTATTTCCTTGTTGAATATCGCCTGAATTGTAACCTTTCATAAACCAATATTTGCGTTGTTCTGAGGTTCCGTGCGTAAAGGATTCCGGAACGATATGTCCTTGCATTTTGGCTTGAATGGCATCATCACCTACGGCATGAGCAGCACTCAAGGCTTCTTCAATATCGCCAACCTCTAAAACATGATTCATTTTTTGGTTATAATGTGTCCATAAACCGGCATAAAAATCGGCTTGTAGTTCCAGAGCGACGGAGAGTTTGTTAGCTTCGGTTTTGCTTTTTCCTTGTTGCATTTCTCTCATTTTAGCGGATGTCCCTAGTAAGGTTTGTACGTGATGACCTATTTCGTGCGCTATTACATAAGCGGTGGCAAAGTCACCACCTTGTGCGCCAAATTTGGTTTTTAGTTCTTCAAAAAAAGCTAAATCCATATAGATTTTTTGATCTCCAGGACAGTAAAATGGACCAGATGCAGAGGTTGCAGATCCACAAGCTGTATTTACGCCTCCTGCAAATAGGATTATTTTTGGTTTTTTGTAGGTAATATTATTTTCGGCAAATACTTTGGACCAAACATCTTCACTATCTGCCAGAATGGTTTTTACAAATTGTTGCTCTTCGATTTCAGCTGCAGTTAAGTCCCGTTGTTCAGTAGGAGCAGATTGACCTTGATTCATTTGCTCTAGGATGGGAGTAATCATTTGGGCGTTTTCACCACCAAAAACATTTAATAATAAAATGACAATTCCAATAATTCCACCACCTACAACGGCTTTTCCACCGCCTGACATTCCTCTTCTATCTTCAACATTGTCACTTTGTCTTCTACCTTTCCATTTCATGGTTTTTATGTTTAACTGTTATATGGTTTATTGGTGCATTAACTTAACCAGAAGGCTAATTTTTCTTCAATAATTCCTTTTACTATTGGTTTTGCAATATAATCATTCATCCCTACAGAGAGGCATTTGTCTTTTTCTTCTTTCTCGGCACCAGCTGTAATGGCAATAATTGGAGTATTTTTTCCTAATGGAAGTTGACGGATGGTTTTGGTTGCCTCATATCCATTCATTATAGGCATTTGAATGTCCATAAAAATAATATCTGGACTTATTGTTTCAAACTGTTCAATGCATTCTAAACCATTTTGAACTTCGAAAATTAAAGCTTTTGGAATAATATTTTTTAGAATTGTTTTTAGCAAGAGCATGTTGATTTTGTTATCTTCAACAAGCATTATGGTTGGTTTATTATTTTTGAGTTCTGATAAACTATTTAAATAATCATTTTCAATTTCATTTATAAGAATAAGATCGGTTTTTGCATTTTGATTAGAGGTTTTTATTTCTAAATCAAAATAAAAGGTACTTCCCTTATTGATTTCGCTTTTCACTTCTAATTGACTATTCATCAAACTTAGTAGTTTGTTTGAAATGGTAAGTCCTAATCCAGTACCTCCAAATTTTTTGGTGGTAGAATTATCTTCTTGTGAGAAGGCATTGAAAATACGTTTTTTATTTTTTTCTAAAATTCCAATTCCAGAATCTATTACTGCAAAACGAATTTGATTTTGAGAATCTGAAATTTCACTGAGATTGATTATTTCCAATTTAACAAAACCTTTATTGGTGAATTTTACAGCATTTGACAAAAGGTTAATTAATATTTGTTTCACTCGTACCACATCAATCCAAAAATATTTAGGAACATCTGGCGCTAATTGGAGTTGTAAATCGAGTTTTTTTAGATTGGACTCATAGGATATTAAATCAATAATTTGAATGAGTAACTCTTTAATTTCCGTTTTTTCAATATATAATTCGAGTTTTCCGGCTTCAATTTTGGAGAAATCCAAGATATCATTTACAATTCCTAATAGTGAAATTGCAGATTGATTGACCGTAACCATGTGCTTGAGTTGGTTGTCACTTAGTTGGGTCTTCATTAATAAATCCGTAAAGCCTATGATACCATTGAGAGGAGTTCGGATTTCATGGCTCATATTAGCTAGAAATTCGGATTTGGCTATATTGGCTGCCTCGGCATATTTCTGTCTTTCTAAAGCCTTTTCTGCTTCTTTTCTTTTGGTTATGTCTAGCATAATTCCTTCGATATAAGCAATTTCACCGTTTTTGATCACGGTATCACCAAATTCTTCTACCCAAGCAATTTCTTTGTTTTTCTTAATGATTCGATAACTAAAATGAAAAGCTTCTGATTTAGCTAATTTATTAGTAGATTCACGCAATACGTCCTTAACATCATCAGGATGAATTAAGTCCGTAAAGGCAATTCTTTTTTCTAGGAAATCAGTTTTGTTATAGCCCGTTAATTTTGTTATTTCATCATTTAGATAAATTTTAGTGAAGTTATGATCGTTTTCTGAAAGATATACTGTCCCTGGTATATTATTGGCTAATAATCTGAATTTTTCTTCACTCTCATAAATAACAGTTTCGGAATCTATTCGTTCTAATGAAGCTGAAATATGTCTAGCTAGTGTTTGCAAGATATTGATTTCGTCCTCAGACCAAGACCTTTCTATAGAAGTATCGTCAAAACCTAAGAAACCATGAAATTCATTTTTAACAAAAACAGGAAAAAGAATCAATGAAATGACCTCTAAATTTTGCAGTTTGTTTTTAAGGGAACTGTTTTCAATTTCAGATACTGTGGCCCTGTAAATTTTATTCTCTAACAGAGGTTCTAATAATTCTTCAAAATATTCAAAAGGAAGGTTTTGTAAGTTAGGGTTGTTATCCGTTAAAGTAGAATTATTGTTAATCCATCGGTATTTTTGACTGATGGTTTTGTTCTTTAGATTTGAGGTATAATAGTAAGCACGATTAGCTTTTGTCGATTTACCCATTAAAATCAGAATATTTGAAAAAATATCGTCAATGTCCTTGCTGATTAGAAATTTCTCAGTACAAAGGGTCATCGCAGCTAGCAGATTACTTTTATGTCTTAATTTTTCTTCAACATCAATCCTTATTTTTGATTCAAAAACAATCGCGACTATATCAGATACAGAACGAGCAAAATTAATATCAAGATTATCCCAATTGTGAATTTTTTCAGTTGATTCAAAACAAATAATTCCTTTTAATTCTCCATCAATAATAACTGGGGTGTCTAATAATGAGACAATTTTATTTTTAGGAAAGTAATCATTACAAAATTCAAAAGGTATTTGAGTCGTATAGACATCTGAAGCTACTACTTGTAGTTTTTTTTCAATAATCGAAAAGTAGTTTGGGTACTTACTTTTGATAATGGGAGATTCCTTCGTGAAACTTTTTTCTTTTTTCTTATAAAGATATAAGCAATCGATTTGAGTATGATTATAGACCCAGTAACTGACTCTTTCAACATTAGCTGTTTGAGATGTTAGTTCTAATATTATTTTTAATTTCGTGTTTAAATCTTCAGTGGGAGAATAACATTTTTCAGTGAAAACTTTAAGAGCAGAGCTGTATTTTTGATTCTTAATATTTTGGAGACTTTTTTCTTTTTCATTATTTTTAATGAAAGTAATATCACGAGCAATTCCAAAAAAGCCAATGATTTTGCCAGATTCATTGCGGTTAATCGCCACATTTTGGGAGACCCAAATTTCCTCTCCATCTTTTTTTATAAAAGGAAATTCTAATACAGGATAACTAATCATATCATCTGTTGGATGCTTGTAGAAGTTATCAACGGTATCTTTATAATCGTGACGAATTAATTTTTTAAAATTACAATTAAATAATTCTTTTAAACTGTAGCCTGTTAGGACTTCTGAGTATTTATTGATAAAAATATAATTACCAAAACGGTCTAATTCAAAAATGATGTCATTAGCGGTTTCAACTAGATTTTTATATGATTTTTGAATCGTAATTTGTTCTGTAACATCTTGCCCTACAATAATAAATAAATCCTCAGAATGTTTTTGGCAATTCCATTGTATGTACTTGAAACTATCGTCTTTGCATTTTACATTTTTGAGAAATAATTTATTGTCTAAAGAAGTTGAACGGAACATTTCATCAATAAATTCAATACTGTTTGTTAGCTCTAAAAATTTTAGCCCCATTACTTCATTACTACTGTACCCTAATAAAGGAAGTATACTATTACTACAAAATACAACTTCTTTATTTCGATTGATTGCAATAGTTAAGGAATTTCCTTTGTGAACAATATCATTAGAAAATCGAAATTCATTTCTAATATTCAAATAAGTGATGTGTCTTATGAAGTTAACACAAAGTATTATTAAACAGTAGTTTATTAATAAAATAAATGATTTTTGCGGAACTAATGCAAAAGCATAAAGTACGGATAAAATTATAAAAACATAACCAACAAAATACCAATAGTAACGAATAGGTTTGAAAACTGCATAAGATAAAAGGAAAATAATTACGAAACCTACATAAGGAATACTATCGGTAGGGTGATTAACAATGTTAATAGTTACATTTAGAAAAAAGAGACAAAATATTAATTTAAACAGTAAATGAATTTTATTGAATAATTGAGAATATTTTTTGCTAATAAAATGGATGAATATAAAAAAAAATCCAATCGATATATTGGTTACAAGAAAACTATTTGGTCGTACTTTGAAGGTTTCTAATATTGT
Source organism: Flavobacterium ovatum (assembly GCF_040703125.1). NCBI lineage: Bacteria > Pseudomonadati > Bacteroidota > Flavobacteriia > Flavobacteriales > Flavobacteriaceae > Flavobacterium > Flavobacterium ovatum. The sequence continues at coordinate 3,081,009 of NZ_CP160035.1, read as the reverse complement.
TTCAAATACAATAAAAAAAATACCGATGTACAAAAAGTAGATTTGGTATTCCTTGTTTTTTACATCTAAACTAACGTAGTTTTCAGAAAATCGGGATTTAAAGATTGATTTTGGTCTAAAATAAATATAAAGTAGCACAAAAAATAAAACGGTAATAAAAACGGCCATAGTTCTAAAAAAACTTTTTTCAATAGATATTGTGTCTATAGGCGAAAAATAACTAATATCCATAGGGATAACTCTCCAATAAAAATGGAATAAATTAGTAACGAAATGACTCAAAAAAGAATAGCAAAAAAACATAAGTGGTATTTTGGTTTCAATGATTTTCCATTATAAAGATTGAAATTTAAGAAAAAAAATCATCTAATCTTCATTTACTGATTTAAAATATTGCTGGATACTACTATAGTAATATAAAATAGATTTGTTATTCAAAACCAATAATCTCCTTGTAAAGAATGTAATATAGGGAATAAATGAAAGGAATAGTGAAAATTACTCCTATGCAAAAACCGATTAACCCAACTAACGATGCAAGGATAGAAACTACGATTAAACTGATTATAGTAAAAGGTTGTTTCGATGTGATTGTAATGCTGCTACTTATTGCATCTATTACTTTTAACTCTCCAAAAATGATTAAAGGGATCGTTAATAAGGTGAAAAAAGATACAGCCATAGTTAACAAAGAACCTATAAATGGAATTCCAATAAGTTCTAATCCTGTGGAGATACCAGTATTAAACAGCGTAATTATAAAAGTGGCAGCAAAAAGTTGAAAGAAGTAAGGAAGTTTGTAATATTCAAAAATTGTGGAGATATGAAATTCTTCATTTTGTTCCGCACAGTACGCCATTTTTATGAATCCAGCTGTAAAAGGGCTGATTATAGCTGTAAATACAATTGCAGCTCCAGAATAGATAATGATAAACTCTTTGGAGAAATTTTTAGGCTCTAAATTTTCGGGTTTGATCATATCTGTGACCTTTTCAATACCAAAATACGATAGTAAACCACCGTAGATTATGGCAATTAATAGAATTCCGAATACAAAAAGCATTAAACCAGCATAGATAGCGATCTTTTTATAATTTTCAAATACTTTGGCAAAAATAGTTTCAAAATCTAGTTGGTAACCGTTTGTTTTTATAAATTCAATTCGATCTTTAATTTGTGTCATTTTGGGGGTGTTTTGTTCTGAGTACAATTATAGTTTAAAATAAATTTCGTCCATTGGAATGCGGAATTGTTCTCCATAAACACCGTTTTCTTCGCGAATCCCACAAGCAACAATCATATTAATTTCTGAAGTGCTGTTAATATTTAGAATTTTTTTAATTCTTTTCGAATCAAAACCTTCCATAGGACAGGTGTCGTAATTAATGGCCGCCATACTAATCATAAAGTTTTGGGCTGCCAAGGCAGCGCTTTTTTGTGCAACAATACGCATATCACTTCGTCTGGACTCTTTATAAGTAGGTTTGAATATTCCTAAAATATGGAAATAAAGGTATTTAAAGTATCCTAAAATACCAATAAAATCAAAATAGAGTGAAGGGACTATTTTTTGGTAATAATGTAAAGCAAATTTTTCTCTTTTACTGTAATCTGATTCCTGTTTGTCTCCAAAGGATTCTTTTAAAAAACGAATATTTGAAGCGACTCTTTTTTTCCATAAATCTTTTCTAGCAACTATTACCACCATTTGATTGGCAGTTTTAGCCGCATTTTGATAAAAACTGGCTTCCGTAATTTGAGCTAATATTTCAGGTGAACAAATATGATAAAACTCCCAAAGTTGCATGTTACTGCTAGTAGGCGCTAAGGACGCAAGGTGAATACATTCTTTGACTTTGTCTGTATCTAAGTCTTCTTTTTTAAAAACTCGAATGGAGCGTCTGTATTTTATAGCCTCACTTACTTTCTTTTCATTGTACCTATCCATGTTTATATCGTTTTGCCTTTTTTTTAGGACTGTAAAAGTAATCTAAAGGATTTTTAAATAAAAACCCTCAAACTGATTTTATTTGGGAAACCAATGAAAATCAATTTGAGGGTAAATATAGTATTTAAGCAATAGTATGCTTAATGGAAATGGATTAGCGTAATGCTAAACGGTAGCCCATATAGAAATCCGCTTGTTTTGTGTCAGAAGCTAAAGCAGTTATGATAGAACTTGATCCCATGTAAAAACCGTACAAACGAAATCCAACACCTCCAGTAGTTCCTGAAATTTCATTAGTAGCCCATGAAGAGAAAAGTTCAAAGTTATTTAATGAAAAACGAGGGGTTACAGATACCACATTTTGTGTTGTAATTTGGTCGTTGTCATTATCATTTCCTAATTTTTGTTGTGTGTAAAGAGAAACGAAAAGTTTAGAAACTACTTTAATATCAGCATAAGCAGAGAAAACAGCAGGAAGTTTTACTTTAATATCTGATTCAGTTTTATTAGTTGTTAGATAATTTTTGTCTTTTAAAATTTTTTCTACATCTTTTAGACCATCAGCGTTTTCAAATGATTGTAAATCAAGTCCAGGATTAAAAGTAGTTCCTGTAGGGATATTTAAGGTGTAATTAGTTGAAGAGTTACTTTGATCCTTAAATGTCATTGATCCCATGTTTTTAAAGGCAAGACCAGTATTCAATAAATATCCTTTATTTTTTGTGTCTTTCAATTGGTAATTTACTCCTAAATCAAGAGCAACTCCATTCATTTTCCCTATAATAGAACTTGCTACATCACTAGAATTTGCAATATTTCCTGAATAAGCAATATTTAGTTTTGTATTCACATCATTCAAATATGCAGTAGGAGCAGGAGGAATAGCTCCATTAAGTTTATAATCTATATTTCCTTGAAACTTATCGATACCTACGTTAGCATATGCTCCAGGAAACAATAATTTAATAGATGCACCACCACTAATTTTATGTTTTTCAGTGTCAATTAAGTTTCTTGCAACAGTAAAACCTAATTCACCCCATGTGGTAGCATTCAAACGTTGATTATAGTCACTTTTTAAAATTGTATTACTAACTAATGCACTATCATTACCATCAATAATGGCTTTTCCTAATTTAGAGTCTATATCAACAATGTTAGCTTTAACATAAGACTTTGTGGTAACTCCAAAAGCCCATTTGTTTACTTTCATAGCAAAACCAGGACCATAAACTTCCGCATCTACACGTAAATTGATTGGTTCATTACCTGCAAAAATCTTTGACTCAATATCGCTACTTGAACCTACAAGATCTGAAAATCCTAATTTGTTATTTGAGGCACTAATACTGAATGAAAATAAATTAATATCATATTTAGAACCCAAGTTAATAAGTTCTGCAGGATTGGTACTAGCACTTAAAACCCCAATTTTATTGGAATTTCGTAATCCTGAAAAATGGTCTTGTGCAGACATACTTAAAGCACATAATCCGAAAAATAAGAGGAATTTGTTTCTCATAGTGATGAATTTTAATTAATTTTTTTTTATGTTTTTATTTGTAGGCGAATTTACACTTTTTTTTTAAATAATATTCCAAATAATGTCATTAGGTATTTGTGCTATTAATGTTAAGTTTTCTTTACTAACAGGATGAATAAAAATTAACTTGCGAGCATGTAAATGGATTCCACCATCAGGATTGCTTCTGTCAAAGCCATATTTTAGATCCCCTTTAATAGGGCATCCAATGGCTGAAAGCTGCGCTCTAATTTGGTGGTGTCTCCCAGTGTGTAAATTGATTTCTAAACCAAAGTAATTATTGAGTTCCTTAATGATAACGTAGTCTAAACTAGCTAATTTACTATCTGGCACTTCTTTTAAATGCGCTTTTGAAGTGTTGTTTTTTTCGTTTCTTTTTAAAAAATGAACTAATTTATCCTCTTGTTTGGGTGGTTTATTTTTTACTACAGCCCAATAGGTTTTTTGAGTTTCTCTGTTTTTAAAAAGTTCGTTTAGTCGAGTGAGTGCTTTGCTGGTTCTAGCAAAAACTACAATTCCAGTTGTAGGCCTGTCCAAACGATGTACAACTCCTAAAAAAACTTCGCCAGGTTTATTGTACTTGTCTTTAATGTATTCTTTGACAATTTCAGACAAAGGTTTGTCGCCAGTTTTATCTCCTTGCACAAGGTCTCCCACACGCTTATTCACTACAATAAGGTGATTATCTTCGTGAATTACTTGTAAATTATCTTTGGTTGATACTATTTTCAAATTAATACTGTTCTTTTTCGTTAGGGAAATCTTGAGACTTTACATCTGATACATATTGACCAATAGCGCTAGTCATACCTTCAAATAAGTTCATATAGCGGCGTAAAAAACGAGGACTAAATTCGTTGTTCATTCCTAGCATATCATGAATGACTAATACTTGTCCGTCCACATTACCACCAGCACCAATTCCAATTACAGGAATAGAAATACTTTTAGCAACCTTTTCGGCTAAATGTGCAGGAATTTTTTCTACAACAATCGCAAAACAACCTAGTTTTTCTAATAGTTTTGCATCATCCATTAATTTATCGGCTTCTTGATCTTCTTTAGCACGCACGGTATAGGTTCCAAACTTATAGATCGATTGCGGTGTTAAACCCAAATGTCCCATGACAGGAATTCCTGCGTTTAGGATTTTTTTGATTGAGTCTTTGATTTCTTTACCACCTTCGAGTTTTACGGCATGTCCACCACTTTCTTTCATGATTCTGATAGCGGAACGCAAAGCTTCTTTTGGGTCTGATTGGTAGCTTCCAAAAGGCAAATCTACAACAACTAGTGATCTTTCAATAGCTCGTACCACTGAAGATGCATGATAAATCATTTGATCCAAAGTAATTGGTAAGGTTGTTTCGTGTCCTGCCATCACATTGGAAGCCGAATCACCTACAAGGATTACATCAACGCCAGCTGTGTCAACAATTTTAGCCATGGTGTAATCATATGCAGTAAGCATAGAGATTTTTTCTCCATGTTCTTTCATATCAATCAAGGACTTTGTTGTAATTCTTTTGTAATCTTTTTTTGCTACGGACATTCTGTTTTATTTTTAATAGAAACCTTATGGAATTAAGGTAAACTGTGTCGTTTAGTGCGTAAAATTAAGCAAATAATTTAAAGTGAGCCTAATCCTAAATGCAAATGACCTTCATTAAATTATCATAATTTAATGAAGGTCACTTTTTGAAAGGTACTATTCGCTTTGTAAAGCGCTTGAATAGTAACTTTGTTAGTCTTTTTTATAAAAAAGGAATACTGTATTAATGTGTTTTTATTTCGCTTTTCCTTTTGTTTAATTGGGTTTCTATATCTTTTACTGTTTCTGCAGCTGCGATTTCAAAAGTACTTTCGTTAGAAGTAGCAAATATTCGTGGTCCAGGGCAACTCATTGTAATTTCACATATTTTTCCTTTACCGTGGGAATTTTTTTCCTCTTTGAAAATAACACTAGCTCGTATGACCCATTCAAAATGGTTGGTTAAAGAGTCTAGTTTTTTTGTTACAATATGTTCGGCGGTTTTGTTTCTTTCAGAATGTACAAATTGAATAGTTGATTCCATAAAAAATATATTTTTAAGTTAATAAATAGGAGTAAGAAAGTTAAATTGAATAGTGATTTTTCAATTTATATAAAAACAGAATGAATTTAAGAAATTAATACTGGAGGGCTTTCTTCAAATTTACGTATTTATTTTAATTTTCTAAAACTTTAGTTAATTAATTAATCAGGGATTTTTTCAATTAAAATAGCATTTCCTAAAATATCAGAATAGGTACAAGTCATCTCAATAATATCCACACGCCATTTAGCAATACCACATTGAACGGCATGTTGACAAAAAGTAAAATAATCCGTTTGCCCCCCTTGATGCATGACTAAAAACTCAATAAATCGTTCTTTGTTTAGCATTGAAGCAGTGGCTAGCGTGTCGTATTTTTTATCAGTACTCGTTGTATAGTCGTTGTCTCCGTAGTAAGAAACACGACCGTCGGCGACAATTGTATCGTATCCTTTGACACCCAATTGAATTAAATCTTGAATATAACTGGAAAAATCGGCACCTGATTGTACTTTGTCATGAGCTGCTTGAATTTGAGATAGGGTAAACATAGTTTTAATTTTTTTAAACAAATATACTGTATTACACAAATATATTGAAGATTAGAATAATTGGTAGCATGAAAATGAAATTGTAAAACTGTTTTTGATTCAAGCCACTGAAGCTATATTATTGCATTTACAAAACTTATTTAAGCGAAGCATAGAACCTAATAAGACTATACATAAATATTCAAAGAAAAACTGTAAAAACAAAACCAAAAGGAAAATTAAAAACACAAATTAATCATAAAATAGTTATTTAAATCGTGATTTAGGGATATTGCACGATGTTAAAATAGACTCAATGATTACTACCGTTCAGCTGTTACGATGGTGAATTTAAGAGTTATTTGGAGTCTTAATAATTGGAGCAGAGAAACAATACTACCGAAGTAGTGCGTATCGCCCGACACCATTACTAAAACGGGCTCCTTACTTTGCAGTGAGGAGCCCGTTTTAGTAATGGTGTCGGGTCCGAAGGACGAACCCAGTCGTATGTTGTTATTATTTTTTGATGATTTCTTCTAATATTGCTTTATCGGCTCTATTGCTCACCTTTAGGATGATGGGTTGGTTTTTCATGGTTTTTCCTTCTATCACGTATAGTTTAGTATTTTGTCCAAACTCTGTTTTACTTTCGTCAAAGTCTACGTCACCAAATTCCAAAGTGTTTTTGATATCTATGGTATCGATCCAAGTTTCTGCCAATACGGAAGAGGCTTTTGGAGAATATTCGAAGGGTTTGGTACGCAAGTCATTTAGGACTCTAGCGTTTGGAAAGTAGTTGCATCGCGTGTCTTTTCCGCTAAAAACCATTGCGACAAAGAATAAACCTATTGTTAAGCCAACCAAATAGTAGGCAAATCGGTGAAAGAATTTCATGTGTTTTAATTTTGTTGCAAAGGTAAAATAAAGATTCTTTAAAATACAATTAAATTGATGTCGTTATTGGGTAAATTGAACCAATCGCCAATGGCTTTGTTGGTTAAGATTCCGTGGTAGAGGTAAACGCCGTTTTTTAATCCTGCATCACAACGAATCGCCGATTCGATTCCACCATCGTCAGCAATTTGCATCAAGTAAGGGGTAATGATGTTACTGATGGAAAGTGATGCGGTTTTGGAGTATCGTGAAGCAATATTAGGCACACAATAGTGCAGGACATTACTTTTGATAAAGGTTGGTTTTTCGTGGGTTGTCACTTCTGAGGTTTCAAAACATCCTCCGGTATCGATACTAACATCAACAATGACAGCTCCTTTTTTCATGTGTTCGACCATAGTTTCAGAAACTACTACTGGACAACGTTGCGCTCCACGCAATGCGCCAATAGCGACGTCACAACGACGTAAGGCTTTGGTTAATGCTTTGGTTTGAATGGTAGAGGTGAATACTCTTTGGTCCAGTGTGTTTTGTAGTCGTCTTAGCTTAGTTATGGAGTTGTCAAATATTTTTATATTAGCTCCTAATCCTAAGGCTGTTTTGGCAGCAAATTCAGCCACAGTACCAGCTCCGATAATCACTACATCAGTAGGAGGAACTCCTGTAATATTGCCAAACAATAACCCTTTTCCAAAATCATTGGTGATCATTAATTCGGCGGCAATTAGTATGGAAGCGGTTCCTGCGATTTCGCTTGAAGAACGTACAGCTGGATAAGAGCCGTCTTGATCTTTGATATACTCAAATGCCAAAGCGGTTATTTTTTTCTTACTTAAAGCTTCAAAATAGGCTTTACTTTTGGTTTTTAACTGAATTGAAGAGATAAGGATGGACTTATTGTTCATCATTTCAATTTCATCTATGGTAGGAGCACCGACTTTGAGAATCATCGGACAGCCAAAAACTTTGCGGGTGTCATGGGTGATTTCGGCTCCTGCATCACTGTATTCTTTGTCTGTATAACTGGAACTTTCGCCAGCACCGGATTCAATCATCACACGATGACCGTGATGCGTAAGTGAATTTACAGCATCAGGAGTTAAACAAATTCGTCGTTCTTGGTAACTGGTTTCGCTAGGAACACCGATAAAAAGTTCGCTCTTTCGTTTAGCTACTTCCAGTTTTTCTTCTTGTGGGAGTAACTGTTCTTTCGTAAATGGTGTAATTGCTACGGTTATTGACATTGTAAATGTGATAATTTGAAAGTAAAATTACGTAAAAAGATTAAAATAAGCGATTTCCGTTTCTATTATTAACCAATTGTTTTTGTTGAGTGTGTTTTTTTTTTGAAACACATAGCTTTTTTTAACCATATAAGAAATACTAAGAACATTTGATAAGGTGCTTTGCTATGATACATAGAGGTATAGATTTCTCTAAATTCACAAAAAGATTAATCAAATTTTTAATATTTCTAAAATCTGTTTTCTCCTTTTTTATCACATAAATTGGTGAAAAATAAATAAGAAGATTAGAGTGTTTTATCTCAATTCTAAAATCCTTTTTCCATCAGGTAGTGCTTTAATAGTGATCACAGAATGTAATTCAGGGATTAAGTTTGGAATGTTTTCAGCCCATTCGATAAAACACCAATTACCAGAATATAAGTATTCATCGACTCCCATATCTAAGGCTTCTATTTCATTTTTTAAACGATAAAAATCAAAGTGATAAACCAACTGATTATTAGCCGCTTCGTATTCATTAACTAAAGAGAAAGTAGGACTGCTTGTTGAGCCCGTAACTCCTAGTTTTTTAGCCAATGCTTTGATAAATGTTGTTTTTCCAGCCCCCATTTCCCCATGAAAAATAATGACTTCATTAGGCTTGGTGTCCAATACTTTTTGAGCTATTGACTCAATTTCGTTTAAAGAAAATATAAATTCCATTTTACAGCTAGTTATGAATTAGGAGTTATGAGTTATGAGTTAATTGGATCTAATATTCTCCAAAACTCCTACTTCATAACTCATAACTTCCAATTTTTTTTAAATTTATTTTGGATTAAACACCAAACAAGGAATAATCATTTCTTCTAATGAAATTCCACCGTGTTGATAGGTGTTTTTGTAATAACCCACATAATGATTGAAATTGTTGACATAAGCCAAGAATAAATCATTTTTAGCAAAAATATAAGAACTGGTCATATTTATGATCGGTAAACCAATTTTTTTTGGGTCTTTGACCGCATAAACATCTTTATGTTCATAAGTAAGGCTTCGGCCTGTCTTGTATCTTAAGTTTAAACTGGTGTTTTTATCTCCAACCACTTTTGATGGATTTCGTACATTGATGGTCCCGTGATCTGTTGTAAGCACCAATTTGAAACCTAAAGCTTGCGCTTGTTGAATGATTTCTAACAAAGGGGAATTTTTGAACCAACTTAACGTTAAAGAACGATAAGCCTTATCATCTGATGCTAATTCTTTAACTACATCCATCTCCGTTTTGGCATGTGAAAGCATGTCTACAAAGTTATAGACTATAGTAACTAGGTCGTTGTTCTTTAAACCTTTAAAGTTTTCAACCAGTTTTTTTCCAGCAGCTAAATTGGTTATTTTGAAATAATCCTCTTTAATGTTTAATCCTAAACGTTTTAAATGTGCTGTCAAAAACTCAGCTTCATAAAGGTTTTTACCTCCTTCTTCCGGGTCGTTCTTCCAGTATTGCGGAAATTTTTTCTCCATATCAACAGGCAATAATCCTGAGAAAATGGCATTTCTAGCGTATTGAGTTGCAGTTGGTAGAATAGAGTAATAGGGTACTTCTTTTTCCAGTTTGTAATGTTTAGCGACCACATCTTCAAAAACTTTCCACTGGTCATAGCGTAAATTATCAATGACTACAAATAGCACTGGTTTGTCTTTTTTGACTAATTCTGGAACCACAACTTCCCTGAACAAGGTGTGTGATTGAACTGGTTTGTCTGCTTTTGGTTCAAACCAATCTTCATAATTACGCTCGATGAATTTTCCAAATTGAGAATTGGCTTCTTGTTTTTGAGATTCTAAAATTTCAGTCAATGAATGGTCATTGATGTTTTCAAGATTCAGTTCCCAAAATATCAATTTTTTGTAAAATTCAATCCAATCTTCATAGGAATTGACCATGCCCATTTCCATAGAAATCTTACGAAACTCTTTCTGATAATCCAGAGTGGTTTTTTCAGTTATCAAACGGGAGTGGTCTAAAATTTTCTTTAAACTCAATAAAATTTGATGCGGATTAACGGGCTTGATTAGATAATCAGCAATTTTAGAACCTATGGCTTCTTCCATAATGTATTCTTCTTCACTTTTGGTAATCATAATCATGGGAACGGAAGATTTTTTCTCTTTCATTTCTGAAAGAGTTTCCAATCCGCTCATCCCAGGCATATTTTCATCTAGAAAAACAACATCAAAGTTTTCATTTTCAAATATATCTATAGCGTCACGACCGTTGTTACAAGTGGTTACGCTGTAATTTTTTTTCTCTAAAAAAAGGATGTGGGGTTTGAGATAATCAATTTCATCATCAACCCAAAGTATTTTTATTTTGTCCATGTATAGTAGTTTTTGTGCGCGATAAGTAGCAATGAATGTGCCAATTTACATTTTTTTGAAGTCTAATGTTCCTAATTTTTTTATAAAAATTCAGAAAAAACTACAATTATTTGATCAAGAAGAGATAAAGCCTATATTGTTAAAACTTGCCGCAGATTACATAGATTATTTCAGATTTAATCATATCATCCTTTTTAATTTTTGGCGTAAAATATTTGTACTGAATTTTCAGTTTAGAAATTAACTCTAAAACTCACATTTGGAGTCAATCCTAAGGAAGTATTATTGACTTCAACCGCTTTATTTGAATTGGATTGATCTACTCTATAATAACGATTAATCAAATTTTGTTCATTCGTTAGATTTATTATTCCTGCTCTCAATATTCCTTTTGCGGAAGCTGAAAAAGGAATTTTATAACTTAGAGATACATCCAACCGTTTGAAATTATCCAAGTTTGTATTGTTAGGACTATCATAATTAACCACAGTCGTATTTCCTGTTTGTATTGTTTCATTTCCAACTACAGGAGCGGTATAAGGATGACCATTACGCCACATTCCTCCTAAAGAAATACTTAGGTTTTGCATTAAGTTATAACTAAAACCAAAAGTTATTGAATGCCTGATATCAACATTATTAGGAAATTGAGAAGGCGTAAAACTGTCAAATTGGTAGTCGTTCTTACTCAAAGTGTAGCTAGTCCAAATGCTGTAATTGTGAGAAGTTTTATTAGCCAAAAATTCAATTCCTTTGGAGGTATAACTTCCATTGGCGTTTTTATATTGAAAATTATTGTAAAATCCTTGATTAGAAGCTGTGATCCCTTCTATTATTTTATAAAAACCAGTTATATCCAAATTGAATTTCTTTTGCTTGAACTCCATTCCAAACGAGGCTTGTTTACTTGTTGCAATAGGAATAGTAGTATTGTTGACCACAACCCAACGTCTTTTTTCGACACCCAGAAAATCATCTTCAAAATCGATAATTTGAGTTGCTATTTGGTTTTTGAATTCTCCTTCTATTTTTAAAGCAAAAATCTTAGATAATTCTTGTCGAAAATTAATGCGTGGCTCAATGATAAATTTGCTGAATTTTTGAAAATAATTCAAACGAGCTCCAAGTCTTAAAAAAGTATGGTTGTTATGAAATTCGGCTTCTGCAAAAATGGCTTGACTCAAGAGTACGTTTTTCTTAGTACTAGAGTAGGAGGGCGCACTTACTGTCGTTTGATTCAACATTCCAGTTTCGGTAATTTGATAACCCGCTAGAAAATGGAGCTGCTCTTTTGCTTTGAATTTGGTGTTAATTTTGGCTCCTGTTTCCAAAACTTCATTCGCTTCTGTCAATAATTGATTGGTTTGTACACGATAGTCTGAAGCATCGATATTGTATTTGGAATAATATCCATTGGCTTCAGTTGTCCATTTTTCGTTCCATTTCCCTTTCCAGTTGATACCAGCGCCTAAGTTTTTTTGAGATAAAGAACTTGATTTGGATTCGGCTTCACTGTACTCTAAATTGTTTTGTATCCCAATGATATTGGCTCTAAACTGATGATTCTCATTCAGGTCAAACAATAGTTTGGCTGTATAATCAAAAAAATGAAAATCCGATTTAGAGTTTGAATCTTGTTGGTCAGCATTAATTTCAGAATCTTGAAAACTGCGTTTGAAATACTTTGTAAAAGTTGGTGTGTCCAAATAATCTGTTATAGAACGACGTCCAGAAACATGAACCGACCATTTTTTTGCCAATGGAATTTCTAGAAAAGCATCTGCATCAATAAGATTGACACCAGCACCGCCAGAGAGTTTAGTACTAACGTCGTCTTTGGTAAACATTGCAATTGTACTGGATACGCCATCACTATATTCAGCCGAAGTCCCGTTCTTAGTAATAATTACTTTATCAGTCAAATTAGGATTATAAGCGGATATTAATCCAAAAAAATGTCCGGAATGATACATTTTAATATTGTCCCAAATCATTAAGTTTTGGTCGTTAGTTCCTCCACGTACGTTGATGTTGGCTATACTTTCGTTTGTACTTTCTATTCCAGGTAATACTTGAATAGATTGTAAAACATCTGGTTGTACTAAACCGGGTAAAATTTCAAATTTCTTTGTAGTAAGGACAATATTTCCGTCTATGTATTTTTGTAAACCTGCCGTTAAATAGACGTTTATCAACACTGGATTAAGTTCTTCATTAACGGGTTTTAGAGTTATATTTTTACAAGAACTCGAATTTAAAAAAAAGTTTTTAACAGTAATTTGTTGGCTTTCATAACCTAAATAAGAAACTAAAATTGTTGCTTCCAAAGAAACATTCGTTAAACTAAAATTACCTTTAGCATTCGTTGATGTTTTTAAAATCGAATTCATTGAAATGGATGCTCCTGACAGGGGATTTTGTGTGTCATAACCAATTATGATTCCACAAATAGCCACCTTTTTATCAGCTAGGGAAACAGTTATATAACGTTTGTCTAATGCTTTGAAGTTTAAAAGTGAATTGGTATTCAAGTAGGTAATTGTTTGTTCTAATGTCAATTTCTGGATAGGTTGATTTATCTTAACATTGGCTACATCAGAAACGGCATAGGAAAACTTCACATCAAACTTTTGTTCAATGCCTTTTAAGTAATTCTCTAATGGAATTGTACCCACGGTTTTTTGCGCATAATTGGAAAAACTGATTAGGAATAGAAAATAAATAAGCCATTTATTGATTTCCATTTTTGTAAAATATAACGGTTTTGCCTTCTATTTTATAACTAATTTGCAATGGAATTGTAATAGCATCTAGTGCTACTTTTTCGTTTTTATGGGTAAAAGTTCCTGTAAATAATACTGCAGTATCAATTCCATCCGTTTTGATTTTAAGAATGTACTGACGCTCTAATTCACTTATAACCTGCACTAAAGGAATGTTTTCAAAACTTGATTCTTGCTGTAACCAAGATGGCGTATTAGCATTGAAATCAGGGATATTTTCGATTTGGTTACCAATTAATCTAAAGGTTTTTCCAGGAGGTAATTTTACAGTTTCATCGTTATGGGTTACACTTACCAAACCTTCAAAACAACGTACTTCAAAATAATGATCGCGTTGTTTTACATTGAAATGTGTTCCTAATACTTTTACGATTCCATCTGACGTATTTACACTAAATGTTTTTCCTTTCTGCACCTGAAAATAGGCTTCTCCTTCCAAGGTCAAATCACGATTTTCATCCCATTTATTCTCTTTGAAACTAATTTTTGAAGCGGCATTTAAAACCACTTCAGAATTATCAGGTAAACGGAATGTTTGATTTTGTGCAATTTGAGTTTCAAAAGTAGTAGTGCTATTGTAATATAAGAAATATGCTGTGGTTAATAACACTAAAAATGCAGCTGCCATTTGGTACCAAATTGTTCTATTGAAAGAAACCAATTTACCAGTATTCTTATTTTTTTTACGTTTTTGAAATGCAGACAAAGCTTCTTGAGCATCTAGTGTTGGGGTTTGTAGATGTACCGTATAATGGGCCATTTTTTCGTAAGTCTTAAAATCTGGGGATTGTTTCAAATCCTCGATTTCTTGACTCGAAAGTTCACCATTTAACCATTTTAATATTTGTTTCTCATTTTCCATAATTTCCAGTGCTATACTATTAGGACAACTCATTTTCGAATTACCCTACTTTTGAAACTAAATTTATATGTTTTCGATTTGCGACTTTAGGATTTTCAAAGCGCCAGACATTCTCTTTTCCACTGCTTTTTGTGAAATAGCTAATAGTTCTGCAATCTCACGGTATTTTTTTCCTTCAATCCTATTCATTAAGAATACTTCCCGTTGCGCTTCTGTTAAGGAACTAATGGCGTTTTGAAGTTTGACTTTAAATTCTTCTTCTTCTAATAGATATTCCGGACTTTGATTATTAGTATCCAAATTAGGAACTTCCTTTTGATATTGAAAAACGACCTTTTTGTGTTTGATCGTATTTAGGAAAAGATTGTTTACGGTTGTCAATAAATAGGTCTTGACTTTGGTAAAATCAATTTGAGAGCAATTTTCCCAGATTTTAGTAAAGGCATCTTGAACTAAATCCAATGCCGAATCCCGATCTCCACATTTATAATAAGCGAAGTTCGTGGCTGATTGAACATTTTTGAGATAAAAATCATTAAAGTGAAGTTCTTCACAGAGATTATTTTTTTCTTCGGTCATTATGGGGCTTTTTGTTTTTTGGTATTGGTAAAATTACTTTTTTTTTTAAATAGAATTAGCTATAGCAAATGATTTTACTTTTAGAACAATTTCCAAATAATAATAATAATCTGGTTATTAAGTGTTTAATGATTAATTATTTTTTTTTATTTATGAAATTGAGTAGGGAAAAGTAAGCATTGGTTGTCTTGTTATTAGAAAGCGGTTAAAGAATAAAACCATATTAATAACAACTCCGAACTTAAATAGTATGAAAAAGTTAAAAACAATCACAGGACAAACATTAGTAAATGTATTTGGTTTTACATTATCTCAAACAAATATAAATGAAGCGCAAGGAGATAATAATACTTCGGAGGATTATACAACTTCTATAAACGTTAAACATTTTATTGCTTTAATAATGACGTATATATTAATTAACACAATATATATTTTTTTTTTTAAATACTAGGGTAGGGTAAAATAAACAATGGTTGTCTTACTGATAGAAACGGTTTGAAATACCACTCAATAAATATAAAAACATTAAATTTGAAAATTATGAAAAAGTTAAGAATTATTACAGGAATGACATTAGTAGCCTTATTTGGATTTACATCTTGTCAAAACGAAGTTGATGTAGTTACAGGAGAAAATCCTAATTCAACAAATTCGACAACAGCTAATAATATTAAACGTACCTCAATGTATGATGGTTCATTTGATGATTTTTTAGACGGAGCTTCATGTTCTTCTATTGTTTTACCAGCTACTGCAATTGTTAATGGTACTACAGTTTCATTATTGACTGAAGCAAATTACGCTCAAGTAATTTCTATTTTAGGAATGTTTAATAACGACCAAGATACTGTTGTGCTTCAATTTCCATTAAAAGTAAAAATGAGTAACTATACTGAAGTTACTGTAAACAATCAATCAGAATACAATACAATTATAGACGTTTGTTCCCAAGCTGAAAGTGATGGTAGAGAAGCTATTAAATGTATCAACTTTAATTTTCCTATGACACTTTTAACTTATAATTTGACATTTGAACAAACAGGAAGTATCGTTATTCAATCCAAACAAGAATTATATACGTATATGAATAAGGCTAATGACAATGAATTGTTTGCTTTGAACTACCCGGTAAAAGTTACATTTAGTGACAATACTACAGTATCAATAAACAGTAATGCAGAGTTACAGTCAAGTATAAACGAATGTAGAGCGAAAGATACTGCAGAAGATGATGCAAAAGAAAAAGTGGCTAGATTACAAAAAATAATGGTAGATGGAGCGTTTAAAGTGCAGTCGTATATTAAATTAGGAGTAGATACTGCTACTGATTATAAAGATTATACGATTGATTATACGAATGATTTCAAAGTTAAAGCGACTAACGGACTAATTTCAACAGTGAATGGAACGTATGCAGTAACTTCAGAAACGGATGTTTTCTTTCAAATGACTTTTTCAGGAAACGCGACTTTCAATTTATTGAATAACAACTGGAAAGTAACTAGTTTCAATTCTTCAACAATTACGTTACAAAGTTCTACCAATGCTGCTGTAACCTTGGTTTTAAAACAAATATAATCTGATTTGAGTTTAAGGAACAACTCAATCATGCCTGAGCGAGTTGTTCCTTATTTAAAAATTAGAATAAAATAATTCAAAATGAAAAAAGCTACTGTATTACTCTTGAGCTCTCTGTTTTTATTGTTATCGTGTTCCAAAGAAGATGATACTAGCAAATTGAGTCCTGAAGGTTTTCCTAAATCCAGTAATCAAAAAAACACTGGGACTTCAGCAAATGATATGTTGGCAAACAATGCTTTTAAAAGCATGGTTATTGAAGTCGCTTATGTGCAGGGATTTGAACCGTCAACCACTGCCATAAACAATTTTGTTGCTTTTTTGAATGAACGAATTAATAAGCCAGACGGAATTCGAGTAGTTAAAAGAGTGATTGCTTCAACAGGAAAAACGAGTTTCACCGATCAGGAGATTATCGATATTGAAGTTGAAAACAGAACGCTTTATAATACAGACTCTGAAATCGCAGTTTGGGCATATTTTGCTGATGGAGAATCTTCCAAAAACACCACTGAATCTGTAGTTCTAGGAACTGCTTATCGCAATACTTCGTTTGTGATTTTTCAAAAAACGGTTCAAAGACTTTCAGGTAGTTTTAATCAACCTAATAGAAGTACTTATGAAGCTACGGTAATTGAACATGAATTTGGCCATATCTTAGGATTGACAAATTTAGGTACAACACTACAAAGTAACCATGAAGATACAACAAATGAAAAACACTGTATCACAGAAAGCTGTCTAATGTATTGGTCCACAGGAACTGGTGGAGGTATTAGTTCTATGATTTCAGGTGGAAGTGTTCCTAAGTTAGACACTGCTTGTTTGGCCGATTTAAAAGCCAATGGCGGAAAATAATTAGCAATACTACTAGGATTTCAGTTTAATGAAATTATCATTTATTATTTCGTTTGGTTTAAATTTTCAGGCTAAGCTTGTCGAAGCTGTCGTAGGATAACATTTCCCTTCGATGAAATCTACACCGGCTAATTTATATATACAAACAAGATATTTTAACTTAAAACAACAAAAATGAAAACAACATATATCATCTTAGCAACTTTATTCATTAGTTCATTTTCAACCCTTTTTGCCCAAAAAGAGACAAACGACAAATCCAATGTTGGAATTAAAGGAGGTTATAATTTAGCCGCCGTTCAATTTGATGGAGAAGGAGAAACCAGTCAAAGACATGGTTTTCATATTGGACTTTACGGAGAATCATTTGTGAGTGACAATTTTGCGATTCAACCAGAAGTTATGTTTTCACAACAAGGATATGTGATTGATAATGGTAATGGCAAATTCACTCAGAAATTAAATTATATCAATGTGCCTTTAATGTTCAAAGCGTATCCTTCAGATAATTTTTTCTTAGAAGCAGGTCCACAAATTGGATTTGCCGTAACACACAAAGAAGAATATAGTGGATTGTTTAGTAGTTCTCAAGAATACGACCCAAAAAGTTTAGATTGGGGTATGAATTTTGGAGCTGGTTTAAAATCGGATTCAGGAGTGAGTATTGGTGTTCGTTACCACTTAGGTTTAGGAGATTTATACGAAAACAATAGTGCCTACAATAGAGTTTGGCAATTTTCATTAGGAATTGATTTTTAGCATACTGCTTAATTAAAAAAAGAAATATTAAGAGTATTAAGTCTTAATGTTTCTCCATTTTTGAATGATTAAAAAACAAAAGGGTTTGACTTGGTATAAAGTCAAACCCTTTTTCGTGGTATTTGGAATGTTAGTTTGAGGTCGTCGAAGACTTTATAGAGCACTAACAGCTAATTGCATTTAAAACGATTGTATGACCAAGAAATAGATTGGCATTCCAATGGTAATATTAATAGGGAAGGTAACTGCTAAAGCCATGGGTAAAAACAATCCCGGATTTGCTTTGGGAACAGTAATTTTCATTGCCGCAGGAACCGCTATATAGGATGCACTCGCTGCCAAGATGGCAAATATGAATCGGTTAGCTATATCATCTGTGATAAAGGAACTTAGGATTGCGAACAGACAACCGTTGAAAAGCGGTATGAACATGGCAAACAAAAAGGGAAACCATCCAAAGGAAAAGAAAGCTTTCAATTTTTTACCACTTGTAATTCCCATATCCAAAAGAAAGATAGCTAAGAAGCCTTTGAAAAGGTCATTTGTAAAAGGTTTAATTCCTTCGGCTTGCTTTGCATCGGCTAGAAAACCAATAACCAAACTTCCTAGAATCAGCAGCACACTACCATTAGTTAAGGAGTGTTTGATAACGGAACTTTTTTTGACTGTATTGGATTCTTTTTTATTAAAAATAGTAATTAAAACCAGTCCTATTATAATGGCTGGAGATTCCATCAACGCCATGATGGCCACCATGTGTCCATGAAGTTCTAATTGTTGTGCTTCAAGAAATGAAACCGCTGTTACAAATGTTACCGCACTTACAGAGCCATAAGCTGCCGCAATAGCACCTGAATCAAAGACATTGAGTTTTCTTCTCAAAATAAAAAAAGTGTAGAGCGGAATGAATAAGGAAATAAATATTCCAAACAAGATCGACCAACCTATCTCTGCAGAAAATGTTTCATGTGATAATTCCTGACCTCCTTTGAAACCAATGGCAAATAAGAGGTACAATGAAATGAATTTAGATGAATTCGGAGGTATTTCTAAGTCACTTTTTAAATAAGCAGCGATGATACCGAGAACAAAAAAAAGCAGCGCAGGATTCGTTAAATTTTCAGTAAGAAGATTAAAATTCATTTTATTTTTTTAGAAAGTTTAAAGTAAAAAAGACGAGCTAATGACTGTATTTTTGATCAATTTAATTTTGAACAAAGTCAATATGAAGAATAGATTTGATAATCAATTTTTGATTTTTTTCCGCGGCGTCTTTGATGATTTTTTTTATAGTTTCAATATCTACTTCCAACTCTGGAATTCTTTGTACAGAATAACTATGTGCTGTTCCAGTACATTCTTGGGTACTGAAATTCTTTAATTCATGAAATTTAATTTTTTGATTGTATAAATTCAATAAAATTTCGATTGCCTCGTTTGGCAAAAATGTACCATCAATTAATTTTAATTCTTGTTTTGAGTCCATGTTTAAAGAGTTTACGGGGTTAAATTTCCTGGTGCAAAATTGAATCTTTTAATTCATAAATTTTTATTTATATTTGTAATGAAAAGCATAAAAATATTTTATGAATTATACGCTCAACCAACTACAGATTTTCTTAAAAATTGTACAAACGCAAAGTGTTACTAAGGCATCGGAAGAATTGCATTTGACACAGCCTGCAGTTTCTATTCAACTCCGAAATTTTCAAGATCAATTTGAAATTCCACTAACAGAAGTTATAGGAAGAAAAATATACATCACTGATTTTGGTTATGAAATTGCAGAAGCCGCTGAAAATATTATTAATCAAGTCCAAGCCATCAATTATAAAACGATGGCATACAAAGGACAACTTTCGGGTAAATTAAAAATATCTATCGTTTCTACAGGAAAGTATATTATGCCTTTTTTCTTGGCCGATTTCATGAAGGAACATACCGGAATTGAACTTTTGATGGATGTGACCAATAAAAGTAAAGTCATGGAAAGTTTAAAAAAAAATGAAGTTGATTTTGCTTTGGTTTCCATTGTTCCCACTACGCTAGATGTGGAGCAATTGGATTTGCTTCAAAACAAATTGTATTTGGTTGGGAGTGCCGAAAAACTTTTTAATGAGGAAAAAAACATCAAAAAAGTATTTAAAAATTTGCCATTGATTTATAGAGAACAAGGTTCTGGTACGAGACAAATCATGGAAAAATTTATCGCTCAAAATTCCATTTCGGGGTTTAAAAAAATGGAATTAACCTCTAATGAAGCGGTAAAACAAGCTATGGTTGCAGGTTTAGGCTATTCTATCATGCCTTTAATTGGTATCAAGAATGAACTGCGTAACAATGAATTGCAAATTATTCCTGTAAAAGGATTACCAATTACAACCAATTGGAGTTTGATTTGGCTGAAAGGAAAAAAACATTCGCCAATATCTTCTGCTTTATTGAAGTACATACAAGAAGAAAAGCAAAGGATTGTACAGGAGAAATTCAATTGGTACGAGCAGTACTGATTAAAATTGTAATCTATTTAAAACGCAATGACTCCCCTTTTACTATAAAATTTTAAGTTTTAACTTTTTTATAAAAACAGTATTTGTTTTAAGAAATTAATTACTTTTAGTCCTGTGAAAATATTTCTAAAATTGGTTTTGGAATTAATGAGTTGTAATATCTGCTTTTAGATAGATATCCTTAATTATCTGCTTTTTTGTAGATATTATTGATTATCTGCTTTTTAATAGATATATTTACATACTAAATACAAAATTATGTTTGCAGTAATCACAGGGGATATAGTTCAATCACGACAATCGGCAGTAGAAGTCTGGATTAATCTATTGAAAGACATTTTGAATCAATACGGTTCTAGTCCTAAGGATTGGGAAATTTACCGTGGTGATAGTTTCCAGATTATAACCACTCCAGAACAAGCCTTGAATTTGAGTTTTATTATCAAATCATATTTGAAAAGTAAGGAAATCAATGTTCGAATGGCAATAGGAATTGGAGAAATTGATTATAGAACGGATAAGGCAACGGAATCAAACGGAACTGCATTTGTCAATTCTGGAACTTGTTTTGATGCTTTGAAAAAGCAAACATTGGCACTACAAACACCATGGAATCCATTGAACACGACTTTAAACATCATGTTGGATTTAGCAACTATAACCATGGATAAATGGACTGCTAAAACAGCCGAAGTGGTTTGTTTTAAATTTCAGAACCCTACGATGAATCAAAAAGACATAGCCAAAAATTTTGATAATAAAAGACAAGGAAACATTAGCGAAGCCTTAAAAAGAGGCGGTTATGATGAACTGAATCAGTTGTTAAACTATTACCAACAAAGCATCCGCGAATTATGTTAACACTATTAATCCCTTTATTATTCGCGCATTTTGCAGGCGATTTTTTGCTGCAACCGGATAAATGGGTCAAAGCTAAATCGGTTGCCAAACACCGACCTAAATTTTTACTGTATCATGTAGGAGTGCATGCTTTGGTGTTATTGATTGCTTTGCAATTTCAATTACAATATTGGTTGGGGATGCTCACGATAGTCATCACACATTTTATAATCGATTGGATTAAATTAAAATGCCAAAACAAAAAAAATGAAATTATCTTATTTTTTGCAGATCAATTATCACATTTAGTAGTTATTGCGACAGTAGTTTACTGTTACGAACCTTTTGTGTTTGATACCAAAATACTATCCATTTCAAAAATATTATTATTCATAATGGCCTTAGTCCTGCAAACGCAAGTAACGGCAATCATTATCAAGGTTTTATTGTCAAAATGGAAAATGAAAGACGAGAACCCCAATCAAGCCGGAAAGTACATCGGAATGTTGGAGCGATTATTTATTTTTTCATTTGTTCTCATGAATTATTGGGAAGGCATAGGCTTCTTATTGGGTGCCAAATCTATTTTTCGTTTTGGTGACCTAAACAATGCCAAAGACCGTAATTTGACAGAATATGTATTAATTGGTACCTTGATTAGTTTTGGACTAGCGATGCTAATTGCACGTGGTTACCAATACATAAACCTATATTTATAACTCACCTCTATATGATAAAAAAGAACTCTTTTTTAGTTATTGTAATAACTTTATTGACAACCAGTACATCCTTAAAAACACAAGCACAAGAACGCGCAATAGAAGTTAGCTCTATTCGTAATTCGGATAAATCGGTAGACATCCAGTACCAAAAAAACAAACCTGGTAGTTATACTATAAAAGTAAAATTCTCTAACATAAGCAATACATTTGCGTCCGATTATGAAGATGTGATCCAGTATGGCTCTGGAACATTAATAACTTTAAGACCTCAAAACAGTAATCTGGATATTGGATATAGTTATAATTACAGCTATAGTATGGGCAACCAAAAACCAAAAGTAGACAGCTTATTTCAATATTTACTTCCATTCAAAAAAGGAAAAAAAGTAACTGTTTATGAAAGCACTAATTTAAATGAAGAATACTTTGGTGCTGAAAAGGTAGACAGTTGGAAATCTTATCACATCACAAGTACGACAGCAGACAGTATTTTTGCCATGCGCAAAGGAATTGTGGTAGACCTTAAAAATGAATACCAAACAGACACAGTGACCAATATGGTTTATACCAGCAAAAAAAACACCCTTTTAATAGAGCATGAAGATGGTACTTATGCCGCTTATAAAGGATTTAAAAAAGATAGCTTCAAAGTAAAACTAGGAGATATTGTCTATCCAAATACAATGTTAGGAGTACTTGACAGATTCAATAATAAGCGGTATGTTTTGCATTTTAATATTTATTATCATGATCAAAGTCGCATCGTTGACAATACAAATGCTACTCTAAAAACAGCCAAAAGTACCCATGCTTTTGTAACGCCCTATTTTTTTACCAAAGAAGGCTTAATCAAAATAGTACCCAAAAGTAGTTTTACCTCCGAAACAAATGAGAGTATTATAACAAAGGAAATGTCAAAAAAGGAGATTAAACAACACTTAAAAAGTAAAACAATATAAACAGAATAATTTGGGCGTGACCGGCCGAAAAAAGCCGGTCGGGCTATTCGCTGCAATCTTGTGGGGGCATAAATGCCAGCCCCCACAAGGATTTCCACTTTTATCCCTCACGCAAACGCATCTCATAATACATTTTCAGATACAGAATTTAGTTTATTATTCGAATCAAGTATTCAAATGGTTCGTTAACCTCTATATTTTCTTAACCTTTTTCTAGGTGTTTTGAAGTTCTATTACTAGATGCTGAAATTGGGTTTTGAACAAAAAAATAATATAAATTTATAGCTTATCACTTATTTTTTCCTTAAATTTAGGCATAACATAAAACCATCTATTATGACCGTAAATCAAATATTAAGCGAAAAAGGCAATGAAGTTCATTCCATACTTTCTACCATTACAGTTTATGAAGCTTTGAGAATAATGGGGGAAAGAAATATTGGTGCTGTTCTCGTTATTGAAGATAATATTTTGAAAGGAATACTGTCTGAAAGAGATTATGCTCGAAAAATTGTATTGATGAATAAAGCTTCAAAGGAAACCTTTGTTCATGAGATCATGGATAAGGAAATTATTACGGTAAAACCAACTGATGATATAGATTATTGTATGGATTTAATTACCAATAAGAGAGTTAGACATTTACCTGTTTTGTTAGACGAACAAGTAATTGGAATCGTCTCTATTGGTGATGTTGTAAAATCAATAATTGAATTACAAAAAAACACAATTGATCATCTTGATTCTTACATCCACGGGACTAAAGCTCAATAACTACTAAATTTACCATAACTTAGAAAAATGCTTTATGGCAACAATTTTTCTTTCTATTCTACTTTTAGCATTAGGAATTGCTGGAATTGCCATCAAAATCCTAGTTAAAAAAAACGGACGCTTTTCCGGTACTTGTAGCAGTAATAATCCTCTGGTACAAGGTGACGGAGAAGCGTGCGGAATTTGTGGTGCTAAACCACAAGAAAAATGTAAATCTTAATTCAATTCTTTAATTTGTTCCTTTAAACTTTCAGAAGTATGGGTTTTCCATTGCCCATTTTCGTCATAAATAAAATAAACCTCCAGTTTTAAACTTTTGTTTTTTTCAAGAAAGTCAATCGATTTGTTTAAACCCATCACCATAAAAGCAGTGGCATAGGCATCAGCTGTAATTCCATCATCAGCAATTACTGTGGTGCTTAGTAAATTATGTTTGGCAGGATAACCCGTTTTTGGATCAACAATGTGCGATAGTTTTTGATTACCTTCAATATAAAATTTTCGATAATTACCAGAAGTCGCTAGTGCTCTATTGTTTAAATTGATGATGGCTTCTAATTGTCTTTCTTCAGTAGGTTGGTCGATACCAACTTTCCATTCTTCATTTTCTTTTTTTCCTTTAGCTTTGATTTCTCCACCCAATTCAACTAGATAATTATTGATTCCTTTAGTTTCCAAAAAACCAGCCAGGACGTCAACAGAATAACCTTGTGCAATGGCATTAAAGTCAATTTTAATTTCTGGATTTGCTTTTATGATTTGATTATTCTTTAAAAAAACATTTTTATAATTTACCAATTGCAGTAAACTATCCACTTGGGTTTTACTCAACGCATTTTTATTTGTAGGTCCAAATCCCATAGCGTTGACCAAAGGGCCAACTGTAATATCAAAATTACCTTCTGTTTTTTGAGATACTTCCACAGCTTTATTAAAAACAGTTTTGAAATAATCATCTACAACAACATTTTCTTCATTGTTGTTTATTCTAGAGATAATCGAATTGGGAAACCAAGTTGACATGGAATTATCAATATCCGTCAATAGGGAATCGATTTGCTTTTTGTACTGGATGCCATCCTGAGACAAATAAGTAATATGGTAGGTTGTACCTTGCGAATTCCCTTCTAATTTTATTGTTTCATTTTTATCGGAACTGCAACTCGTTAACATTAGTAAAGTGCCGAGAAGAAGGAAAAGTGTTTTTGTCATAAAATTATTTTGTTTTGCCACGAAGCCACTGATTTACTAGTGTTTTACGTTCTTAACTTAATTAGAAAGATAAAGAAGTTTTTTGTGTCTTTGCGCCTTTGTGTCTAATAAATTCTTTAACCTCCAAAATCATCAAATGCAATGTTCTCTTGAGGAACTCCTAAATCGTCCAGCATTTTAAGTACAGCAGCATTCATCATTGGTGGTCCACAGATATAATATTCTACGTCTTCTGGAGCTTCATGATTTTTTAAATAATTTTCGAATAATACATTATGAATAAAACCAGTATATCCTGTCCAATTATCTTCCGGTAATGGTTCCGAAAGTGCAATATTGTAATCAAAATTCGGAAATTCTTCTTCTATTTCCTTATATTCTTTAGTGTAAAAAACTTCCCTGGAAGACCTTCCACCATACCAAAAACTTACTTTTCTGTCTTTTTCTTTTAAAGTATGAAAAATGTGAAATAAATGAGAACGTAAAGGCGCCATTCCTGCTCCTCCGCCTATATAAATCATTTCTCTTTTTGTGGGCTTAATATGAAAATCTCCAAAAGGCCCTGAAACATTGACTTTATCACCAGGATTTAGTGAAAAAACATAAGAAGAGGCAACACCGGGATTTAGTTTCATAAAACCGCCATTTTTCCGATCGAATGGGGGAGTCGCCAATCGAACGTTGAGCATAACAATATTGCCTTCTGCTGGATGATTTGCCATGGAATAAGCTCTAAAAATAAATTCTGTATTTTTCATTTTTAAATTCCAAATCCCAAATTTATCATAGTCCTCTTTGAAACGACTATCAATTTTGTAAAGATCCTTTTCAAAGTCTACTTCGCATTCCGGAATATCAATTTGAATGTAGGAGCCTGATTCAAAGTTTAAAAATTCACCTTCGGGCAGTTTAACCACTAATTCTTTGATGTAAGTAGCCACATTGTTATTAGAAATAACTTTACATTCCCATTTTTGGATACCCAAAATGCTTGCAGGTATAACGATTTCCATATTCTGTTTTACCTTTACTTGGCATCCCAATCTCCAATTATTTTGCTGTTCTTTTCTAGAAAAATACGGTGTTTCAGTGGGTAATATTTCGCCACCACCGGAAAGCACTTGGCATTTACAAGTCCCACAGGTCCCACCACCACCACAGGCAGAGGGTAAAAATATTTTTTTATTGGACAACGTAGTTAGTAAGGACGAACCTGCTTCTGTTTCAATTTCATCATCTTCGTTTATAATTATCTTGACTAAGCCCGAAGGAGTAAGCTTTGATTTGGCATACAGAATTAAAGATACAAGCAGCGTAATGAAGAGTAAAAATACAATTACGCTACTGATTATTGTTGTGCTATTTATATCTAATACTATCATTTTTAATTTGATTATAGATTTATATCGAAATCCCCATAAAACTCATAAACGCAATAGCCATTAGTCCTGTCAAAATAAACGTAATCCCCAAACCTCTCAAAGGTGCAGGAACATTAGAATATCGTAATTTTTCTCGAATTGCAGCTAAAGAAACAATCGCTAGAAACCATCCTACACCAGAACCAAAGGCAAAAACAGTAGCTTCTCCCAACGTTCCATATTCTCTTTCTTGCATAAATAATGCACCTCCTAGAATAGAGCAGTTTACCGCAATAAGCGGCAAGAAAATTCCTAAGGACGTGTATAATGCGGGAGCAAATTTCTCAACAATCATCTCTACTAACTGCACGATGGAGGCGATGGTTGCAATAAACATAATAAAACTTAAAAAACTTAAATCCACGGTTTCAAAGTCAGACGATAACCATTGTAGTGCCCCTGCTTTTAAGACAAATTTTTCTAGGAGATAACAAATAGGTACCGAAATGGTTAAGACAAATGTTACTGCAAGTCCTAGTCCAACAGCACTTTTTACCGTTTTTGAAATGGCCAAATAGGAACACATGCCCAGAAAATAGGCAAATATCATGTTCTCAATAAAGACTGCTTTTATAAATATATTGATGTTTTCCATGGGAATAAGTTTAATCGTTCTTCACTTGATTACTTCGATTCAATTAGTTTTTGATTTCGGCTTCTTTGGATCCAGATAAGAATCCCCACAATGATCAAAGCCATAGGAGGCATGATAACAAGGCTATTGTTAAAGTACCCTAATTTATAAATGGATTCTGGAATAATACGATAACCCATTAATTCACCAGAACCAAATAATTCCCGAATCATAGAAACGATGACTAAAATTAAACCGTAGCCAAAGCCGTTACCGATTCCGTCCAAAAAGGAGCGCCAAGGTTTGTTGGCCATAGCAAAAGCTTCTAAGCGGCCCATGATAATGCAATTGGTAATGATTAATCCAACAAAAACGGATAACTGCTTACTGACATCGAACACAAAAGCTTTTAGAAATTGATCGACCAATATTACCATTGCCGCAACAACCGTTAGTTGAACGATAATTCGAATTCGGTTTGGAATAATATTTCGAATCAATGAAATAATAACATTGGAAAAAGCACAAACAACTATTACTGCAAGCGCCATCACAATTGAGGGTTTCATTTTTACGGTAACTGCCAATGCAGAACAAATCCCCAATACTTGAACCGTAATGGGATTGTTATCATTTAGTGGGTCGTATAAAAGTCTTTTATTTTTTGGTGAAAATAAAGGCTCTTTTTCCTTTTTAGGTTTTGCAGGAACTGCGATTGTTTCTTTGCTCATATCCTGTTATTTTAGTTTGTAGATGCTACAGCTTCTTGTTTTTTGAAATAAGGAATGTAATTGTTTACTGTTCGTTTTATCATTTCAGAGACTCCTTTACTGGTAATAGTTGCTCCCGAAATCGCATCTACACCGTGAGTGTCATCTGGTTTTGCACCGCCTTTGATTGCGGTAATAGAAACAAATTTCCCAGTTTCATCTAGTATTTTCTTACCAACAAATTGCTGCTGAAATTTCTCGGTAGCTATCTCGGCACCCAATCCAGGTGTTTCACTTTTGTGAGCAAAACTGACTCCATAAACCGTATTCATGTCGCTTTCTAGTGAAATGAAACCCCAAATAGGTCCCCACAATCCTTTTCCTCTTATCGGAATAATGTAAAATGGTTTTCCGTCTTTGTTACAAATAAAGAGTGGAAACAGCTGCTCATCTGCTTTTCCGGTTTTGGCTTTGTCCAATTCTTTTTTGAGATCGATGTCAAAAGCAGCGACACTTCCCGCAACTTCTTCACCCTTATTATTCAATACAATTTGTTTGGTAATGTATTGGTTAAAAGCGGCTTCGGTACCTGCAGTTTCAGTAGGAATAGAAACACTCGTCAATATGTTTTTCATCTTTTCGATGCGAATATTTTTATCCTGAAAAGGCGCAAGGCTAATCGCAGTTACTGATAGCAGTATCGCGATAACCACCACCATAACGGAAGAAAAAATAAACGTGGCTTTGTTGCTGTCTTTATCCATTTTGATTTTTTATTGAGGAAACTCTTTTTAGTCTTTTTTTGATATTCGCTTCTACTACATAATGGTCTATCAATGGCGCCATAACATTCATAAATAAAATGGCCAACATCATTCCTTCTGGGTAAGCAGGATTGAAAACCCTAAAAAGAATCGCCAGCAGTCCGATTAAGAAACCATAAATATATTTTCCAGTATTGGTTTGTGCTGCACTAACGGGATCAGTTGACATAAAAACGGCACCAAAGGCAAATCCTCCCAATACCAAATGATGCAGTGGACTGATTTGCATTAATGTATTCAGTCCAAAAAGATTAAAAATCAATGCCATCAAAAATCCACCCGCAAAAACCGAGGTCATAATGCGCCAACTTCCAATGCCTGTGTACAATAAAATAGCGGCGCCAATCAAACAGGCAAGGGTAGAGGTTTCCCCCACCGATCCCGGAATAAAGCCCAAGAAAGAATCCATTATACTTGGAATCTTTTCGGCATATCCTGCTGCGGCGTCACCCAAAGCGGTAGCTCCACTATAAGCATCTACAACCGTTTGCCCTTTTTCGGTGCTCGTATTGATCCAAACTTCGTTACCAGACATCTTGGTAGGATACGCAAAAAATAAGAATGCTCTAGCCGTAAGCGCCGGATTCAAAACATTCATTCCAGTACCTCCAAAAACTTCTTTCCCTATAATAACAGCAAAAATCGTCGCCACCGCCAGCATCCACAGCGGTACATCTATCGGCATAATAAGCGGAATCAACATTCCCGACACCAAAAAACCTTCGTTAATTGTATGTTTTCGAATTATGGCAAACACAAATTCCGTGGTTAATCCAGCTCCATAAGATACTAGTACTAAAGGAAGTACTTTAATCGCTCCAAAAATAAAATTATCCAGTAGCGCAACATTCTCCATTCCTAAAGCCAAATGATGTTGGTACCCAATATTCCACATTCCAAACAACAAACACGGAATCATAGATAGCACCACCAAAATCATGGTGCGCTTCAAATCAATCGCATCACGAACGTGCGTACCCTTGCTTTTGGTAGTATGGTTGGGAACAAACAAGAAGGTTTCAAACGCATCAAAAGCGGGATAGAATTTCTCTAGTTTTCCCCCTTTTTCAAAATTAGGTTTGAGATTGTTTAGTAAGTTTCTAAGTGGCTTCAAATTCAGATGTTTTTTTTAATTGTTAAATTTGGTAACTGTTAGATTGTATAGTATAGATTGTATAGTATTTAAGTTTAAAATGCTAATGTGTAACTTTAATAATTCGTTTTGTCAGGCTGAGCTTGTCGAAGCCCATTTTTTTAACTGAGATATTGTCGTTTTCACAATTTTCTTTTTTGCTTGATCAACCTTCGAATGTGCTCAGAGTGATGGAAACAAAAATCACTAAAACTCAAACAACTTTACTTTTTATCATTGACGCTTTTCTTAAACAAGATGCTCTCGTTTTCATAATTTTCTTTTTTGCTTGATCAACCCTTCGACTTCGCTCAGGGTGACGGAAACAAAAAAATCAAGTCTTCCGTTCACTCGTCGGTCAAATTAGTTTTCGAATCCTAAAAGAAAAGAACCCTCCGCCGCGGCGGATCAAACCGCTTTTCTTTTTACGGATTCTTCAAACATTTGACACTCGACTGCGGCAACGAATGACATTAAAATCTCGTATGTAATAACGATTACATTCAACATTAACAACAATTTTAATATTGTATCAAATCGACTTAAATGATCTTCAATTAAGGCTTGCTTTAAACTTTTGATAGACAAAAATTTTATATTTCTTATATGTCTTATATGGTTTAAAAAAACAGCAACAGTAACACTCCAGCTTATATGTTCATCAATTAAGGCTTGCCTTAAACTTATTATAGATAAAAATTTATAATTCTTATATGTCTTATATGGTTTAAAAAACAGCAACAGTATCACTCCAGCTTATATGTTCTTCAATTAAGGCTTGCCTTAAACTTTTTACAGACCAAAATCTTATAATTCTTATATCTCTTATATGGTTTAAAAAAACAGCAACAGTATCACTCCAGCTTATATGTTCTTCAATTAAGGCTTGCCTTAAACTTATTATAGATAAAAATTTATAATTCTTATATGTCTTATATGGTTTAAAAAACAGCAACAGTATCACTCCAGCTTATATGTTCTTCAATTAAGGCTTGCCTTAAACTTTTTACAGACCAAAATCTTATAATTCTTATATGTCTTATATGGTTTAAAAAACAGCAACAGTATAATTCTATCTTTTATGATCTTCTATCTAAACTTGTCACAAACAAAAAAAACTTATATGACTTATATGGTAAAAAAAAAATCAACTAAACTCCTTTCGCACCATATCCAATCCATGCCTGATGATCTCCTGCGATTTAATCTTCGATGTACACACCAACTCGCAAAGCGCAAAATCCTCCTCAGCAACCTCATAGATTCCTAATTTCTCCATCATGTCGATGTCTTCAATCAAGATAGATTTCAGTAATTGCACCGGATAAATATCCATCGGAAACACTTTTTCATATTGTCCTGTCATCACAAACGGACGTTCCTCACCGTGTAAATTGGTGTTCAAATCGTGTTTTTTGTTAGGTGTCAACCAAGAGAAAAAAGTACGCGAAACGCTAAATTTATCCAATCCAGGTGCCAGCCAACCCATAAATTCATATTCATTTCCTTCTGGAATCACCGTCACTTGCGAATCGTAAAAACCCAAATAACCATCAGCAGCTACTTGCGTTCCCGACAAAATCGAACCACTTATAATGCGGTTATCGCCTTTTTTAAGTCCAGCGTCTGTAAGTATATTTTTGAGGGACGAACCCACAATTGTTTTATAATATTTAGGAGAACTAACCTGCGAACCCGTCACGGCAATAATTCGCAAAGGATCATAAATTCCTTCTGTAAAAAGTTTTCCGATGATAACCACATCTTGTGGATGCAAGTACCAAACGATTTCGCCTTTGTTAATTGGGTCAATGTGGTGAATTTGCACACCTACATTTCCCGCAGGATGCGGTCCCGAAATCGTATTGATTTGCACTTTTTGCGCACCTCTAAATGCAGGAGCAGGGGAGCTGTTGGCTTTTACATTCAAATGGATTTTTCCCGTACTGAGTTTTTGCAAAGCATCAATTCCCGTTTGAAAATGAGATTCTTTTCCCGATAGCACAAAATCATTATCTGGCGCCAACGGGTTGGTATCAAAAGCCGAAATAAAAATCGCTTTTGGGCTATCGCTAGGATTCGCAATCGTGCCATAAGGACGTTGGCGGATAAACGGCCAAACACCCGATTGCAACAATTGGTCAGTGATTTCTTTTGGAGAAAGATCGTTGGGATTCGCTTTGGTAAAACTGCCGTATTTCACGGCTCTGTCAGCAAGGATTTTTATCTCGAGGATGACCCTTTTGGCACCCCTTATAATTTCGATCACCTCGCCACTCACAGGAGCACAAAACCGAATCGCCTCATTGTTTTTATCATAAAACAACGGACTACCCGCCACCACATTCGCACCTACTTTTACCAACATTTTGGGCGTAAGTCCCACAAAGTCCTTTGGTTTTAGAGCAAACACTTCGGCAACAGGAAGTTCCAAAAGGGACTTTTCAGCTTCACCAATCAATTTGAGATTCAATCCCTTTTTAATCTTTATAGATGCACTCATATAGTAACTTAGGTTTTAGTGGTCGTACTTATGATCTTCGGGTAAACAGTTGCAATTTTAGTAGGCTATAGGATAATGGGTATTAGTATTATGTTAAAAAACAACTGATTAATGCACTAATTTAGTCAATTTTCGCAAAAAAAACAACACCAAAATCATTTTTAATTAAAGAATAACCTAGAACAGCTCAAAATGCGCAATATCCCAAAGAAATGATTCCCAACAGAATCGCTTTCTCTTCTTTTTTAGGAGCAGAAGGATTTGGGTTTTCAAATTACGAGTCGTCCTGCTCTATGCTGTATCTCTTGTTCCACTATCGTTACACAAGAGGATGCCGCGGCGATCAGGGCTAAAATTTTCGTATTGTTTTTTTATTTACGTTTTGTAAGATTAATTTATATATTTGGGTAAAAATGATAACATTAATAATAACAAAAACATACGTATAAGATGCCAATTAGGAATAAAACTATTTTATTTTAAGAGTGTATGGTATTTGTGCGCAAGTAGTTGAAACATTTGTCTATGATAATAAAGTTTGAGATACAAGGCCTATGGTTTTTGCCTGAAAATAAAGAAAAACGAGTTCCCGGCACTTTGCGTTTTGATCCTGTTGAAGGTGCAACACTTGAATTAATTGGAAGTTTTGACGACTTCGGAATACTTCATAGAAAACATCAATCCGAAGCATTTATCATTCTGGGCTTGTCTATTAACAGCGAATATATAACTCTCTATAATTGTTTCAACGTTGCAAGACGTGGACAAACTTATCGGAAAGGCAACGAATCGGGTCCAGCTTTCGAGAAGTACATCGTAAACTTCATTTTAAAAGGACATCATTTTGAAACTGAAGAATCTTTACAATTCAATGAGATAAAAAGTTCAATGCAAAATTTTGACGAATGGTTAAATATTACTGGATTTAAGCATTCCGAAAACATTGACAACTTAAGTGAAAAATCAATACGTGTAGACTATAAGCTACCAGAAAATATTGCATTTGAATTGCACGATAAGTTCACAGGAAAGTTTGTGTTTTCTAGTACTTCGCCTACGTACAGTTCGCTGAAATTGGAATCTATAACTCAACATGTTGAAATTGAAATCGGCTCAAGCGAAAACATACCATTAGAAGATATTAGAAAATTATTAGCGCGTTTCCAAAATTTTTTGATTATGGGAATTTACAGAAGTGTATTTCCAACATCAATAACTTTATATAACAGTAATATAAAAAATGATTACGGACAATCTGGAAAGTACCGGAAACCGATAGAATTTTTCCAAACTACATCCAAAAGGAAAACTCGAAATGAACTACATCCTTGGGAGATGCTATTTAATTACAAAAAAATTGAAAATCTTTTTCCTATAGCCATAAAAAATTGGTTCGAAAAATATGAAAAATTGAAGCCAGCATTCAGTTTACTTTTTGAGCAATTTTATAATGAATCCAAATTTTCAGAAAATACATTCTTAAATCTAGCACAAGCTCTAGAAACGTTGCATGCAAGACTTTATAA
Organism: Flavobacterium ovatum; assembly: GCF_040703125.1. NCBI lineage: Bacteria > Pseudomonadati > Bacteroidota > Flavobacteriia > Flavobacteriales > Flavobacteriaceae > Flavobacterium > Flavobacterium ovatum. The sequence continues at coordinate 3,047,282 of NZ_CP160035.1, read as the reverse complement.
CCATACAAAAATTCCAAAAAAAGACTATACAGAAATGAAGACCGAAATTTTAAATTCAACTCCAGCGAAATATCATCCTTGGTTAAATGAGCAGTTTAATTTTGGTAATCATCTTAACTTGCATCAACGGTTAAACGAGTTGATAGACAAATATTCAAACGAAACACTCAAAGAGTTAATTCCTGATCAGAATGCTTTCGTAAAACAAATTAAAGATTTAAGAAACTATTATACTCACTATTCAACTGGATTAGAAAAACACCTAATTTCTGAACGAGATTTAATGTTATTGTCTGAGCGAATGAAACTGGTTTTGGTAATCGGACTGCTACATGAAATTGGATTTCCAAAGGAAACTGTTGATCATTTACTGGAGAAAGTCAAGAATAACTTCAATCATTTAAAAGTCGAATAGGTTGCCCAGCTCTACAAGGTGTTCCTTGTATCAACAAAATATAATTATGGAATGCTGTGCGAAGTCTCCTGACTTCGCACCCGCAACAGTATTCAAATTTCTTTTATCATAGTTAGTAAAATAGCTGTGCTTTTTAAATTAATTTCTAGAAGCTTAAAAAAATGGAACAGTCAATTGGATTGGGTACGAAGTCGGGAGACTTCGCACAGCAACACGGATTCGATTAGCCTCACGAACTTTTTAATGATGTTATTTTGCGAAATGTTACAATAAAAAAATATACTAGTATCAACAAAATATAATTATGGAATGCTGTGCGAAGTCTCCTGACTTCGCACCCGCAACAGTATGCAAATTTCAATTAGCACAGTTAGTAAAATAACCGTGCTTTTTTACATTAGTTATCTAGAAGTTTAAAAAATTAGAACGGTTAATTGGATTGTGTACGAAGTCGGGAGACTTCGCACAGCAACACGATTTTTTTTAGCCTCACGAACTTTCTAATGATGTTATTTTGCGAAATGTTACAATAATCAAAATTCCTTGTATCAACCAAAAATTATTATGGAATGCTGTGCGAAGTTTCCTGACTTCGCACCCGCAACGGTATTCAAATTTCAATTAGCACAGTTAGTAAAATAACCGTGCTTTTTTACATTAGTTATCTAGAAGTTTAAAAAATTAGAACGGTTAATTGGATTGTGTACGAAGTCGGGAGACTTCGCACAGCAACACGGATTCGATCAGCTTCACGAACTTTTTAATTTTGTTATTTTACGAAACGTTACAATAACTAAGTATGCTTGTATCAACAAAATATTATTATGGAATGCTGTGCGAAGTCTCCTGACTTCGCACCCGCAACAGTATGCAAATTTCAATTAGCACAATTAGTAAAATAGCTGTGCTTTTTTACATTAGTTTCAAGAAGCTTAAAGAATTGGAACGGTCAATTGGATTGGGTACGAAGTCGGGAGACTTCGCACAGCAACACGGATTCGATTAGCCTCACGAACTTTTTAATGATGTTATTTTGCGAAATGTTACAATAAAAAAATATACTAGTATCAACAAAATATAATTCTGGAATGCTGTGCGAAGTCTCCTAACTTCGTACCCGCAACAGTATTCAAATTTCAATTAGCACAGTTAGTAAAATAGCTGTGCTTTTTACATTAGTTTCTAGAAGCTTAAAAATTGGAACGGTCAATTGGATTGGGTACGAAGTCGGGAGACTTCGCACAGCGACACGGATTCGTTCAGCCTCACGAACTTTTTAATGATGTTGTTTTAGGAAACTTTTCAATAACTAAATATTCTAGTATCCTCAAAATATTATTATGGAATGCGGGTGCGAAGTCTCCTGACTTCGCACCCGCAACAGTATACATATTTCAATTAGCACAGTTAGTAAAATAGCTGTGCTTTTTTACAATAGTTTCAAGAAGTTAAAAAAAACAGGAATGGTCAATTGGATTGGGTACGATGTCGGGAGACTTCGCACAGCAACACGGATTCGTTCAGCTTCGCGAACTTTTTAATTTTGTTATTTTGCGAAACGTTACAATAACTAAATATTCTGGTATCAACAAAATAGTATTATGGAAAGCTGTGCGAAGTCTCCTGACTTCGTACCCGCAACAGTATGCAAATTTCAATAAGCACAGTTAGTATAATAGCTGTGCTTTGTTATATTAGTTTCAATAAACTTAAAAAATTGGAACGGTCAATTGGATTGGGTACGAAGTCGGGAGACTTCGCACAGCAACACGATTTTTTTCAGCCTCACGAACTTTTTAATGATGTTGTTTTGGGAAATGATACAATAACTAAATATCCTTGTATCTTCAAAATATTATTATGGAATGCTGTGCGAAGTCTCCTGACTTCGTACCCGCAACAGTATGCAATTTCAATTAGCACAATTCGTAAAATAGCTGTGCTTTTTACATTAGTTTCTAGAAGCTCAAAAAATTGGAACGGTCAATTGGATTGGGTACGAAGTCGGGAGACTTCGCACAGCAAGACGGATTCGTTCAGCTTCACGAACTTTTTCATGATGTTATTTTGGGAAACGTTACAATAATCAAATATTCATGTATTAACAAAATATAATTATGGAATGCTGTGCGAAGTCTCCTGACTCGCACCCGCAACAGTATTCAAATTCCAATAAGCACAGTTAGTAAAATCTGTGCTTTTTTACATTAGTTTCAAGAAGCTTAAATAATTGGAAAGGTCAATTGGATTGTGTACGAAGTCGGGAGACTTCGCACAGCAACACGGATTCGATCAGCTTCACGAACTTTTTAATTTTGTTATTTTACGAAACGTTACAATAACTAAGTATGCTTGTATCAACAAAATATAATTCTGGAATGCCGTGCGAAGTCTCCTGACTTCGCACCCGCAACAGCATTCAAATTTAAATTAGTACAGTTAGTAAAATAACTGTGCTTTTTTACATTATTTTCAAGAAGTTTAAAAATTGGAACGGTCAATTGGATTGGGTACGAAGTCGGGAGACTTCGCACAGCAACACGGATTCGCTCAGCCTCACGAATTTTTTAATGATGTTGTTTTGGGAAATGTTACAATAATCAAATATCCTTGTATCTTCAAAATATTATTATGGAATGCTGTGCGAAGTCTCCTGACTTCGTACCCGCAACAGTATACAAATTTCAATTAGCACAGTTAGTAAAATAGCTGTGCTTTTTTACATTAGTTTCTAGAAGCTCAAAAAATTGGAACGGTCAATTGGATTGGGTACGAAGTCGGGAGACTTCGCACAGCAACACGAATTCGTTCAGCCTCACGAACTTTTTAATTTTGTTATTTTGTGAAACGTTACAATAATCAAATATTCTAGTATCAACAAAATATTATTATGGAACGCTGTGCGAAGTCTCCTGACTTCGCACCCGCAACAGTATGCAAATTTCAATTAGCACAGTTAGTAAAATAACCGTGCTTTTTTACATTAGTTATCTAGAAGTTTAAAAAATTAGAACGGTTAATTGGATTGTGTACGAAGTCGGGAGACTTCGCACAGCAACACGGATTCGATCAGCTTCACGAACTTTTTAATTTTGCTATTTTACGAAACGTTACAATAACTAAGTATGCTTGTATCAACAGAATATAATTATGGAATGCTGTGCGAAGTCTCCTGACTTCGCACCCGCAACAGTATGCAAATTTCAATTAGCACAATTAGTAAAATAGCTGTGCTTTTTTACATTAGTTATCTAGAAGTTTAAAAAATTAGAACGGTTAATTGGATTGTGTACGAAGTCGGGAGACTTCGCACAGCAACACGGATTCGATCAGCTTCACGAACTTTTTAATTTTGCTATTTTACGAAACGTTACAATAACTAAGTATGCTTGTATCAACAAAATATAATTATGGAATGCTGTGCGAAGTCTCCTGACTTCGCACCCGCAACAGTATGCAAATTTCAATTAGCACAATTAGTAAAATAACTGTGCTTTTTTACATTAGTTTAAAGAAGCTTAAAAAACAAGAACGATCAATTGGATTGGATACGAAATCGGGAGACTTCGCACAGCAACACGGATTCGTTCAGCCTCACGAACTTTTTCATGATGTTATTTCCTGAAACGTTACAATAATCAAATATGCTTGTATCAACCAAATATAATTATGGAATGCTGTCCAAAGTCTCCTGACTTCGCACCCGCAACAGTATGCAAATTTCAATTAGCACAGTTAGTAAAATAACCGTGCTTTTTTACATTATTTTCAAGAAGTTTAAAAAATTGGAACGGCCAGTTGGATTGTGTACGAAGTCGGGAGACTTCGTACTCGTAATGATGTTCAAACAAACGTACATTTATTTAAATAAATTCTTAAATTAGATTAAAAAAACAAATGCAAGAAGGATATAAAATTAGAGACCAATCGTTACCACATTTTATTACTGCTACTGTTGTTGATTGGGTAGACGTGTTTACTAGAAAAACCTATAGGGACATAGTTATAGAAAGTATTGAGCACTGTATAAAGCATAAAAGTATGATTTTGTACGGTTATGTTATTATGAGTAATCATATTCATATAGTTATACAATCTAGCGATGGAAAGTTGTCTGATTTGTTGCGTGATTTTAAAAAATTTACTGCAACAAAAATTATTGAAAAAATAAAAACAGATCCAGAGAGTCGACGTGAATGGATGTTAGAACGATTTAAAAATTCAACAGAAACTCACAGTAGAAACAAAAATTATCAGTTTTGGCAATATGGCAATCATCCTGAAGAAATTTATAGTGACAAATTCATGTGGTCGAAATTAGATTATATTCACCTAAACCCTGTTCGTGCAGGAATTGTAGAAAAAGCATCACACTATCTTTATTCTAGCGCCAGTAATTATGTTTCTGATAATGGATTACTAAAAATTAATAAAGCTGATTTACCAGTAGTTGATGTCCTGAATTTGAATAATTTTACTAAATATAATCAATATTAGAGCGAAGTAAATTGCTATATAAAATTAGAGCGGGACTTAGTTGCGTATCGGTCATATAAAAAAAACTCTTTACTTAATTATCATTTCAAAGTACAGTCAAAAATCTTAAATTGCCGTTTATTACAAATAGTATTAGCATCCTATAATTGTACATGAAAACAACAATAAAACATACTTTTATCTTTATTATTTTGCTTTTTACGGCAACGGTAAACGCACAAAAGACAACCATCGATTTTATACAAAACGATATACAATCAGCTGTGGTGGAGTCCAAAGCGACGAAAAAAAACATTTTTGTAATGGTTTATGCCAGTTGGTGTGTGCATTGCAATAAAATGAAAAGTACCGTTTTGACAGATCCTGCGGTTATTACATTTTTCAACGACAATTTTGTCAATGTAATGATGGACTCTGAAACCTTACAAGGAAAAGAATTCATGAAAAGATTCAACATAAAATCCTATCCCACTTATGTATTTCTGGACGAAAAGGAAACACATATTTACAGTTCGGGCGGTGAATTTACTTCTGAAGCTTTTATAATAGAAGGTCAAAAAGCGTTAAATCCATACAATCAGCTGCCTTTTTTGGAAAAGCAATTCAATCAAGACAGAAGCAATCCTGATAAATGTTTTGCCTATTTATATACTTTAAAGAAAAGCATTGATGCCGAGAAAAGCGATGAAGTGACGGGCCAATTTTTGGCAACGCAGTCCAAAGAACAACTTTTTACGCCTATGAATTGGAAAATTGTAGCTTATGGTGTAAACGATTTGAATTCGAAATCCTTTGATTTGATGGTAAACCATCAAGCCGATTTTGCCAAAGTTTCTTCTCCCAAAAGAGTCGAAACCAAGATTGTAGATGTGGTCAAGAGAACGTTTGCTACGAGCATGAATAGTTTGGATTCGATCAACTATTCCAAAACTCGAATAATTGCAAAAAATATTAAATTATCCAAAGTAGATTCCTTGGTTTTTAGAAATGATTTACAAATGTATGAGGGAATCAAGAATTGGAAAAAATACCAAGAAACGACTCTAGAATCGGTTTCAAAATTCGCTTGGAGCGATTATTCTATCCTTAACGGAATCACCAAAAATTACAACAGCTATATAAATGAAACAGAAAGCTTGAAAACTGCCATTTCATGGGCGAAAAGAGCGGTAGAATTGAACAATTCTGCTGAAACTATTTTACTATTGGCACGATTACACCATAAAATTGGTGATAAAAAGGCAGCCATTGAAAATGCCAGAAATGCAAAAGCTACAATTGTTGCTATGGGTTGGAGTACTAAAGAAATTGATGCTTTTTATGGGGAGTTGGGGATAAAATAACTTTACACATTAAAATTCCTTTGCTTTTCGTCATTAGGATGAACAGCCAGTTCCTGTTTTTAGGGAAAGTAATCACGTTTGTTAAGTCGTACTTCAATTTTTCGTTTTGTTCAACTTTCTGTGCTCTTTGCAAAGTGATTGCCACGCTTCGCTCGCAATACTCTACATAGTTTTGCTTCTTTTTAATTGATTGTCTGAGATTCCTATCTCATGTCAAGTTTGTGTATTTTTTATGCTTTTATAAAATAACTTATATGCACTTAGTTTTACTTAGGTCTAAAAATTTTAGAAAACCAAAAAGGAAAAACTTATATGGCTTATATGGTTAAAAAAATTAAGCGCAATGTGTGATTACCAAGCTTAGCTTGCAATGACTTTGAGTTGGATTTACGCTTCAAACCATCGTAATTATGAAAACAAAAACTTCCTAATTAGCCCTGATCGAAACGGCATCCTTTATGGCTTTCTTTTAAAGCCATAAAGATACAGTGCAGAGCAGGAGGGAACGTATTTTGAAAATCAAATCTTCTGCTCCTAAACAAAAAAAAGCCACTAAGTACGAATACTCAGTGGCTTTAGAATCAAATTAACCAAAATTAATTCCGTACAGGGAATTTACTATTGCCATCCGCCACCTAAGGCTCTATACAATTGTATAACGGCTTTGTATTGTTGATATTTATTGTCGGCGAGATTTAATTGTGCGTTGAGTGCATCATTTTTGGAGGTTAAAACCTCTAAATAATTGGCTAGTCCGTAAGTCAATAATTCTTCTGAAAAGCTAGAAGCTTTTGTCAACGAGGCTACTTGTTTTTCTCTAACAGAAATCTTGTACGACTCGTTTTTGTATTGCGCTAAAGCATCTGAAACTTCTTTACCAGCGGTTAAGAGCGATTGCTCAAACTGTAAATAAGCTTTTTCTTGATTGGCTATGGCAATTTCATGCTTGGTTCTAATTTGTCTTTGATTAAAAATTGGTTGTGTTAATCCTGTAATTACAGAGGCAAAAATAGAATTGGCGCTCAACCATTTTTGGATATCAATACTTTGCAAACCTACATTTGCATTGACTTTCAAAGAAGGATAAAAACTGCTTTTGGCCACATTTGTCATTTCAAAATTGGTGATCAAATTGTACTCTGCAGCAATAACATCGGGTCTGTTACGTAATAAACTGGCTGCCACACCTACATTAAGATCTGACTGCAGGGGATAAGCACTAAAAGTAGATCGCTCTATTTTTGTAGGTCCTTGTCCTAAAAGTACACTAAGCGTATTTTCTAGTAAAATAGTGCTGTTTTTTAAATCCGCTAGAATCAATTCTGTTGCGAATTTTTGCGCTTCGGTTTGTTTGACACCTACTTCCGTAACCGATCCTGCTTTTTTCAAAGCAAGAATGGTTTCGATACTTTGCTCTCTGTTTACCAACGTGTTTTCGGCAATTTTAATTTGCTCATCGATGGCTAACAACTGATAATATGTAGAAGCTATAGAAGCAATAAGTTGCGTTTTAATCGCTTGATTGGCTGCTTGTGTTTGCAAAAAGGAAGCTTGCGTTCCTCTTTGGTTACTTCTTATTTTCCCCCAAATATCCGCTTCCCAAGACAAACTTCCATACAGTTGGTATTGGTCTACCGAAGTGTTGTTTACAATAGCACCAAACTGACTGTTTTTTGACAGTTCAGTATGCGTCCAGTCTGTAGAAACACTTAGGGTAGGGAAGTAACCTGATTTTCCTTGTTTCATGGTTGCCTCAGCAGCCGCGAGATTTTGCATGGCAATGCGAATATCTAGATTGTTTTCTAACCCTTTTTGGATATATCCTTGCAAAAGAGGATCTGTAAAGATTTTGTCCCAACTTAGATTGGCCATCGAAAGTGAATCGGTTGTAGCTTGTTCTGTGCGGTACAAATCGGATGTTTTTACATCCGGTCGTTGATAGTCTTTGGCAACAAAACACGCTTGCATTAGGGTTGCCGTGACAACGAGAACACCTACTTTATATATTTTATTTTTCATTTTAATTTTCTAAAGTATTAACATCTGTTTCATTAGCTACCGGTAACGGTTTGATCGAAACCTTTTCTTGCAACGTTTGGAAAACGATAAACAAAATTGGAACTACGAATACTCCCAAAATAGTACCGATTAACATTCCGCCAATTGCTCCTGTTCCAATCGCTTTGTTTCCTACAGCTCCTGCTCCTTGAGCCAACATCAATGGTAATAAACCAAGGATAAAAGCAAATGAAGTCATCAAAATAGGACGTAAACGAGCTACAGAACCCTGCACTGCTGCTTGGGTAATGCTCAATCCTTTTCGACGTGCATCGGCAGCAAATTCTACGATCAAAATCGCATTCTTGGCTAGTAAACCAATCAACATGATTAAGGTAATCTGGAGGTAAATATTGTTACTAATATTAAAGAAAAAAGCAAAAATATAAGCTCCTGCTAAACCAATTGGCAACGAAATTAATACTGCAAATGGCAAGATGTAACTCTCATATTGTGCCGCTAGTAAGAAATAAACAAATACTAAACACAATAAGAAAATGAACAAGGTTTGACTACCTGCGCTAATTTCCTCACGGGTCATTCCTGAGTACTCATATCCATAACCAAGTGGTAAACTTTGAGCAGCTACTTCTTCAACCGCTTTAATCGCATCTCCACTACTAAATCCTTCATTTGGCGCTCCCGTAACTTTAACAGAAGTAAACAAGTTGAAACGATCAATTGCTTGAGGTCCAAAAGTTTTTTCTAGTGTAACAAATTGCGAAATAGGCGCCATTTGTCCGTTATTATTTCGAACCATTACTTTATTCAACGATTCTGGATCGCTTCTAAATTGAGGCTCTGATTGGTACATTACACGGTATTGTTTTCCGAATTTATTGAAATTGGAAGCATAAACTCCACCGTAATATCCTTGCATGGTTCCTAAAATATCGGTCACTGTAAGTCCCGATTTTTTGATCGCTGCCACATTCAAATCAATTCGATACTGAGGGAAATTTGGTGAAAAGTTCGTTGCCGCATATTTCACTTCTGGACGACTATTTAAGTCTGCCAAGAATTTATTTTTCACCTCGTTTAGTTCTTGAATCGTTCCCCCTTTTTGATCTTGCAATTGGAATTCGAAACCATTCGAATAACCAAAACCAGTCAAAGTAGGACGAGCAAAAAACAATACTTTAGCATCTTTTATAGTAGCAGCACGTTTGAACAATTCTTGGACTAAGGCACCTGCTTCTTGATTGGCTTCTTTACGATCTGCCCATGGTTTTAATTTCAAAATAACCATTCCGTAGTTACTACCAGTTCCACTAATCAAACTACGTCCAGAGATACGAAGTACTTCTTTTACTTCTGGCATATCTTTTACTTTATCTTGAATTTGTACCAAGATTTCTTCGGTTCTTTCTAATGAAGTTCCTGGTGCCAATGAAACATCTGAAAGGATTGCTCCAGTATCTTCACTAGGTACGAAGGCTTTTGGAGTGATGTTTAATAATAAAACAAATATTCCAGCAAAAACGGCAATTCCAAGGAATGCTAACCATTTACGTTTTACCAAAAATTCAACCGATCTTTTGTATTTCGACGTTGTGCTTTCAAAACCAACGTTAAAGGCCGTATAAAAACGGTCCATAAATCCGCTATGCGTCTTTTTATCATGAGGTTTTAAGAAAATAGCACACAAAGCAGGGGATAAGGTCAAGGCATTAATTGCAGAAAGTACAATGGCAATCGCCAATGTTAATCCGAATTGTTTGTAGAAAACCCCAGCCGAACCACTAATAAACGAAACCGGAATAAATACCGCTGCCATTACTAAGGTTATCGAAATGATGGCACCACTAATATCACCCATGGCGCTATGAGCCGCCTTTTTGGGATCGTTTTCTCCAGCTTCCATTTTGGCATGCACGGCTTCGACGACTACAATGGCATCATCGACTACAATTCCGACCGCGAGTACTAAGGCAAAAAGTGTCAATAAATTGATGGTAAAGCCAAACAAACTTAGGAAAAAGAACGTTCCAACAATAGCAACGGGTACTGAGATAGCAGGAATCAAAGTAGATCTCCAATCTTGTAAAAAGACGAAAACTACTAAAAACACCAATATAAAAGCTTCAATTAATGTATGAACCACTTTGGTAATCGACTCTTCCAAGAAGTCGTTGGCATTAATTAAGGTAGCATATTTTACTCCTTTTGGAAAGTTTGCAGACGACTGCTCTAATACTTTCAATGAACCTTCAATCACTTCCTGCGCATTGGAACCTGCTGTTTGTGCAATCGCAATCGCAATAGATTGATTTCCGTTGGTGTACGAATTACTAGCGTAGTTTACCGCTCCTAATTCAATTCGAGCAACATCACTTAATTTTAGTACTTCTCCATTTGGAGTAGAGCGAACAATGATTTCCTCAAACTCTTGGGTACTTTGTAAACGCCCTTTGTATTTTAAGGTATATTGAAAAGATTGATCGGCATTTTCTCCTAATTGTCCAGGAGCAGCCTCAATATTTTGTTCTGCTAATAAAGCAGTAATATCAGACGGTACTAAACCATAAGCTCCCATTACGTCTGGTTTTAACCAAATACGCATCGAGTAATCTCTTTGTCCAAATATGATCGCTTCTCCAACACCTGGTACACGCTTCATTTTCGGAATAAGGTTTATGTTGGCGTAGTTTTGAAGAAAAGTAATATCATATTCAGGATTTTCACTGTATAAAGATAAAATCAAGATATTATCACTTTGTCTTTTTGACGTAGTAACCCCTGCTTTTGTAACTTCTTGTGGTAACAAAGAAGCTGCACGAGCAACACGGTTTTGAACATTTACCGCCGCCAAATCGGGATTGGTACCCAATTTGAAATAAATGTTTATCGATGCCGAACCATCATTATTGGAAGTAGAAGTCATATAAGTCATGTCTTCTACACCATTAATTTGTTCTTCTAATGGAATTACTACCGAGTTCATTACCACTTCGGCACTTGCTCCTTGGTAAGTTGCAGAAACGGATACTGTAGGTGGCGCTATTTCTGGATATTGTGAAACGGGAAGCGAGATCAATCCTAATACTCCCAGTATGACAATGATAATAGAAATCACCGTTGACAATACGGGCCTGTCAATGAATTTTGAAAACATATTGTTTATTTTTATTCGAGTTAGTTAATTGCTTTTTTTTCTGGATTGATTATAGTAGCATAATTCACTAATTCTGGTTTGATTTCAGTGCCCTCAGCAACAATTCCAACTCCTTCTATCAAAATTTTATCTTTTATATTTAATCCTTTATCAACTACAAAAAATTGTCCTCCAGGTACTGCACGAACCACTACAGGAATGGCTTTTACTTTGTTGTCTTTATCGGCAATTAGAACGACACGTTTGTCTTGTAACTCCAAAGTTGCATTTTGTGGAATCAAAATCACATCTTTTAAATCAGTAGGAATTTGAATCGTTCCACTTCCTCCAGAACGCAATAATTTGTTAGCGTTAGGAAAACTGGCTCTTACATTAAACGAACCGGTTTGAGTATTCGCTTGACCACTAAAAGTTTCAATTTTACCTTTTTGCTCGTATTCCATTCCGTTGCTTAGGATTAAGTTTACCTTTTGCATTTTGGAAATTTTATCTTGAAAAGTAGTTCCTGCAGCATTCATCATAATGTCCAACTGTTGCTTTTCATTCACAGAAAAATAAGCATAAATGGTACTAACATCTGAAATACGAGTTAATGGTTCAGCCGTTTGACTGCTTACATAACTACCAATTCGCAAAGGCAATGTTCCCACAATTCCGTTTACAGGACTTTTGATAGATGCATAATTGATCTTAGCAACAATTCCTTGATACGTACTGTTTGCACTTGCTAAATTTGCTTTAGCGGTTGCCAATTGCACATCACTAATGATATTGCGCTCTACTAATGGCTTCAAACGATTAACTTCTACTTGTGCAGCAGTCACTTTTGCTTTGGCCGCACTCGCTTCTTGATTCGCAGTTTGAGTTTCTAGTTTAAAAAGTAGTTGTCCTTTTCGAACTTCTTGACCTTCTTGAACATATATTTTCTCGATATAACCGTCTACTTTTGCACGTATGTCAATATCTGTAATTCCTTCTAATGTAGCTGGATATTCAGCTAGTAGAGTAGTGCTAGATGCTGCGACTTCCACTACTTTATAAGGCATAATTGGAGGCGCTTTAGGTGCTTCGTTTTTCTTTCCACAAGCTACTAGGAGTACTAAACTTATAATGGTTAATGAAATTTTCTTCATTGTAATTGCTTATTTATTGTTTTTATTATTGCTTTCAATTGTTTTAAATTCATTGATTGTTTTGGTAAACAATTTCCCAACCTCGATAACGTGCGTCCGATAGGCTTTCACGTTTTCTAAGTTGCATATTTCTTCGGGACAGGATGCTGTTGCTTCTCTATAATTAACCATTCGATCCATAATGTCCATTTCTGAATCAATGAGTTTGTGGTAATTTGCCAAGCGTTCACTTAAATCCGCAGGTTTAAAATATTTTTTACGATCTCCTGCAATTGTAAAATAAGTGACTTTATCCATTTTAAGTAGTAAATTCAAATTAGTAGAAATAGAACTTTTACTAGCACCCATTTTCTCTACTAAGGATTCAAAAGTGAGTCCTGTTTTACATCCGTCTATAATTAATGTACCCAATATCCTTGAGGCAAGTGGAGGTATGTTGTAAAGTTGGGCAAAATGAACACCAAACAACTCAATGATTTCTGCTCTGTCTTTTTCAATATTCATTATAAATTATTTTTTGCAAATTTACAACTGGTTCGGTAATTACCGAACTAAACGAACTTAATTTTTTGTTAAAGGTTAAATACCTAAATTAATATGAATATAAATGAATAAATATTGAAACGAAAGCGGTTTACTACCGGATTTAAACACTAATTTGTATATATTTGTGGACCTAAAATAGAAGATCTGGTGACTGAAATTAATAAACTAAAAATATTTAATGACCCTATTTATGGGTTTATTACCATACCCAATACATTAATATACGACTTAATTCAGCACCCTTATTTTCAACGTTTGCGTCGAATTACCCAAATGGGCCTGTCTTATCTAGTGTATCCGGGAGCTAATCATACTCGTTTTCATCACGCTTTAGGCTGCATGCACTTGATGCAAAAAGCCGTAGATGTTTTGCGTTTTAAAGGAGTTTTTATTAGTGAAGAAGAGAAAAACGCTTTATATATCGCTATTTTACTTCATGACATTGGACACGGCCCTTTTTCACACACCATGGAAAAAACCATAGTCGAAGAAGTGCATCATGAAGAAATTTCTCTTTTATTCATGGAACATTTAAATAAGGAATTCGAAGGACAATTAGATTTAGCTATTCAGGTTTTCAAAGGAGAATATCACAGGAAGTTCATGCTACAATTGATTTCAAGTCAGTTGGATATGGATCGAATGGATTATCTAAAAAGAGATAGTTTTTATTCAGGTGTTGCAGAGGGCAATGTTAACTCAGAGCGTCTCATTCAGATGATGAATGTGGTTGATGATGTTTTAGTGATTGAAGAAAAAGGAATATATTCAGTTGAAAAGTTCTTGATGTCCAGACGATTAATGTACTGGCAAGCATATTTACATAAAACTAGTTTAGTTGCAGAGTTGATTTTGACCAAAGTATTAAAACGCGCCAAAGAGTTAACTACCAAAGGAATCGAATTACCTTGTAGCGAGCCATTGATGTATTTTATGCAAAATAGAATTACTCTTGAAACTTTCAATTCAAAAAATTTAGATTTATTTGCTCAATTGGATGATTTTGATGTAATTAGTGCCTTAAAAGCTTGGCAGAATAACGAGGATTTTATATTATCTACGTTGAGTAGTATGATTATTAATCGGGATTTATTAAAAATTATATTATCTAGCGAAAAACCTACTATTACTGATTTAGAGCTATTAAGGGAAAAGTTTGCTATTGAAAATAATATAAGCGTACAGGATACTAATTATTTTATTTTTAAGGGAAAAATAAAAAATCAAGCTTACAGTATGGAGGCAGAACCCATTCGAATATTAAAAAAAGACCGGTCCGTTGAAGACGTTTTTGAATCACCAGATCAGTTGAATTTAAAATCATTATCAAAATCAGTAACTAAATACTATATTTGTTTCCCAAAACAACTCGAACAAATAAAGATTTAACATCATATTTTTTATATTTTTGTCGGAATGGAAAAGGACAATCATTTTTTAATAGCTGTTTATGATTATACAAAAATTTATTAAGGCTATATAAAAATAATTTTAACAAGATGAAATTTACAGCAGAACAAATAGCGGGTATTTTAGAAGGAGAAGTAGTTGGTAATCCGAATGCTGAAGTTTATCAATTATCTAAAATTGAAGAAGGTAAAGACGGTTCTTTAACTTTTTTATCCAATCCTAAATACAACAGTTATATATATACTACAGAAGCATCAATTACGATTGTTAATAAGACTTTTGTGCCTGAGAACGAAATTAAAACAACATTAATTAAAGTAGAGGACGCTTATCTTTCTTTCACAAAACTACTTGAGTTTTACGACCAAGTTAAGGGGCAAAAAGATGGTATTGAACAGCCCTCTGTGATTTCGGATAGTGTAACTTATGGAGATAATTTTTATTTAGGTAGTTTTAGTTATATTGGTAACAATGTAAAAATAGGGGATGATGTAAAAATTTACCCCAATTGTTATATAGGAGATAATGTAAAAATAGGGAACAACGTAACCTTATATTCAGGAGCTAAAATATACTCTGAAACAGAAATAGGCAATCAGTGTAAAATACATTCGGGAACTATTATTGGTTCTGATGGTTTTGGTTTTGCACCAAATCCTGATGGTTCTTTCAAGAAGATACCTCAAATAGGAAATGTAGTTATTGAAGATGATGTAGAAATAGGATCTTGCACTACTATTGATAGAGCAACTATGGGGTCTACTATTATTCGAAAAGGAGTAAAATTAGATAATCAGGTACAAGTAGCCCATAATGTCGAAATTGGTGAAAATACTGTAATTGCAGCACAAACGGGAATTGCAGGTTCTACAAAAATCGGCAAAAATGCAATGATTGGCGGACAAGTAGGTATTGCGGGGCATTTGACTATTGGAAACAATGTTCGCATTCAAGCACAATCAGGAGTTGGTAGAAATATAAAAGATAATGAGGTATTACAAGGTAGTCCTACTTTTGGATATAATGATTTTAGTAAATCGTATGTTCATTTCAAGAACTTACCTAAAATAATTACTGAATTAGAAGAGTTAAAGAAACAAATTTTAAACACAAAAAACGTAAACAATGGTTAAACAGAAGACCATCAACACAGAAATCTCCCTAACTGGGGTTGGATTACACACAGGTAAAGAAGTTAGTATGACTTTCAAACCTGCTCCAGTAAATAATGGTTTTACTTTTGTAAGAGTTGATTTAGAGGGACATCCTGTTGTTGAAGCAGATGCAAATTATGTTGTTAATACACAAAGAGGGACTAATTTAGAAAAATTAGGTGTCAAAATTCAAACCCCTGAGCATGTTTTAGCGGCACTAGTCGGATGTGATTTAGACAATGTTATCATTGAGCTAAATGCTTCAGAATTACCTATAATGGATGGTTCATCTAAATATTTTGTTGAAGCTCTTGAAAAAGCAGGAGTTGAAGAACAAAATGCTAAACGAAACGTTTATGTAGTCAAAGAAGTAATTTCATTTACCGACGAAGAGTCTGGAAGTGAAATTCTTGTGATGCCTAGTGATTCCTACAGTGTAACTACTATGGTGGATTTTGGTACTAAAATCTTAGGTACTCAAAATGCTACGCTAAAAAACATGAATGATTTCAAAACGGAAATCGCAAATTCTAGAACTTTTAGCTTCCTGCATGAATTAGAATCATTATTAGAAAATGGTTTGATTAAAGGAGGTGACTTAAATAATGCTATCGTTTATGTTGACAAAGACATATCTGAAAGTACTATGGAAAAATTGAAAGTATCTTTTGGTAAAGAAACTTTGAAAGTAAAACCAAATGGGATATTAGACAATCTTACTTTGCACTATCCAAACGAAGCAGCTAGGCATAAATTGCTTGATGTAGTAGGAGATTTGGCTTTGATTGGAACTAGAATCCAAGGAAAAGTTATTGCTAATAAACCAGGACATTTTGTAAATACCCAATTTGCTAAAAAAATGGCAAAAATCATAAAAATAGAACAACGTAATTTTGTTCCCTCTTTTGATTTACATGCAGAGCCATTAATGGATATTCATAAAATCATGTCGGTTTTACCTCATAGACCTCCATTTTTATTGATTGATCGAATCATCGAAATGTCAGAAAACCATGTGGTAGGGATGAAAAACGTAACTATGAATGAAAATTTCTTTGTAGGACACTTTCCAGAAGCACCAGTAATGCCTGGAGTATTAATCGTTGAAGCGATGGCACAAACAGGAGGGATTCTTGTTTTAAGTACTGTTCCAGATCCAGAAAATTATTTGACTTATTTCATGAAAATGGATAATGTAAAATTCAAACACAAAGTATTACCAGGGGATACCTTGTTATTCAAATGTGATTTGATTACACCTATTCGTAGAGGAATTTGTCACATGCAGGCTAATGCGTATGCTAATGGAAAATTAGTAGCAGAGGCTGAGTTAATGGCTCAAATTGCTCTAAAACCAAAACACTAAGAATCATTTTAGGAGTTTTACTCCGTAGATAATCTAATTTAAAAAATAGTAGATGAATCAACCATTAGCTTATGTTCATCCAGGTGCAAAAATCGCAAAAAATGTGGTTATAGAACCTTTTACAACCATCCATAATAATGTTATTATTGGTGATGGTACTTGGATTGGATCCAATGTAACCATTATGGAAGGTGCTAGAATTGGTAAAAATTGCAACATCTTTCCAGGTGCCGTTATTTCTGCTGTTCCTCAAGATTTAAAGTTTGGTGGAGAAGATTCTCTAGCCATTATAGGTGATAATTGTACTATCAGAGAATGTGTTACAATCAATAGAGGTACAATTGCTTCAGGGCAAACTACCATTGGAAACAACTGTTTGATTATGGCAACTGCCCATATTGCACACGATTGCCACATTGGAGACAATGCAATTATCGTTAATGGAGTTTTATTAGGAGGTCATGTTACAGTAGGTAATTACGCGGTAATTGGTGGATTATCGGCCGTACATCAATTTATTAGTATTGGAGCTCATTCTATGATTTCAGGAGGTTCTTTATTAAGAAAGGACGTTCCTCCATATACCAAAGCTGCTAAAGAACCATTATCTTACGTAGGAATCAATTCTGTTGGATTGAGAAGAAGAGGATTTACCACTGAAAAAATCAGAGAAATTCAAGATATTTATCGCATTCTTTACCAAAAAAATTACAATACTACACAAGCAATCGGTATCATTGAAGCAGAAATGGAAGCGACTCCAGAACGTGATGAAATTTTAGATTTTATTAGAAACTCATCAAGAGGAGTGATGAAAGGATATACAAGTAGTACTTCGTAATAAATATCTTTTGGCTTTTGGCCAAAAGATGAAAAATTAAATATAAACTGCTAATAGTAAAAGCTATTAGCCAAAAGCAAAATAAATGGCATCTACATCAGATATTAAAAACGGATTGTGTATAAAATACAATAATGATATTTATAAAATAATCGAATTTCTTCATGTTAAACCGGGGAAAGGACCTGCTTTTGTTCGTACAAAACTTAGAAGTTTATCAAATGGTAAAGTTTTAGACAATACTTTTTCGGCTGGACACAAAATCGAAGAAGTTCGTGTTGAAAACCATAAATTTCAATATTTATATCCAGAAGGTGATTTATTCCATTTTATGAATGTAGAATCTTTCGAACAAATTTCTTTGAATAAAAACATATTAGATTCTCCTGATTTATTAAAGGAAGGTGAAAGTGTAATGGTGAGTATCAATACTGAAACCGAATTACCTCTTTCTGTAGATATGCCTTCATCAGTGGTACTTGAAGTAACTTATGCAGAACCTGGAATTAAAGGGAATACAGCTACAAATGCAACAAAATCAGCAACTGTAGAAACGGGTGCTTCTGTAAACGTTCCTTTATTTATTAATGAAGGTGATAAAATTAAAATTGACACCGCTTCAGGTAATTACATGGAGCGTGTAAAAGAGTAGTTTTTATACTTTTCCGTATTCAATTCTAATTAATATTGAATACGGAAAAGTAAAACTATTAATCAAATACAATTAGTATAATATGAAGTTTCCAAAAGGACATACTTTAGAAGAAATTGCAAATTTGCTTCAATGCGAATTTGTTGGAGCAAAGGACTTTCCTGTTCTAGGCATGAACGAAATTCATGTGGTTGAATCTGGAGATATTGTTTTTGTGGATCATCCTAAATATTACGACAAAGCACTTAATTCGGCTGCTACTATTGTATTGATTAATAAAATTGTAGATTGTCCAAATGGAAAAACACTTTTAATCTCTGATGATCCATTTAGAGACTTTAATAAGTTAACCAATCACTTCAAACCTTTTCGATATTCTTCCACTTCCATTGCTGCTTCGGCAAAAATAGGTGAAGGAACTATTATTCAACCCAATGTTTTCATTGGAAATAATGTTGTTATAGGTGATAATTGTCTGATTCACTCAAATGTTTCAATTTATGACCATACCGTTATTGGAAATAATGTAATTATTCATGCGGGAACTATTTTAGGAGCTGATGCTTTTTATTATAAAAAAAGAGAATCAGGTTTTGACCAATTGGTTTCTGGAGGAAGAGTAGTTATCAAGGATAACGTAGGCATTGGTGCGCTTTGTACCATTGACAAAGGAGTTACTGGAGATACTACTATTGGAGAAGGAACTAAAATAGACAATCAAGTTCACGTTGGACACGATACCGTTATTGGTGAAAAATGTTTAATTGCTTCACAAACTGGTATTGCAGGTTGTGTGATAATTGAAGATGAAGTAACACTTTGGGGACAAGTAGGAACCACTAGTGGAATTACCATAGGAGCTAAAGCCGTTATCATGGGGCAAACGGGTGTTACAAAATCTGTTGTAGGTGGTAAATCCTATTTTGGGACACCAATTCAAGAATCAAGAGAACAACTTAAACAGTTAGCAAATCTTAAAAAAATCCCTGAAATCTTAACCAAATTACGATAGTTATGACTGCAAAAGAATTAGTTGTTGATTTTTACAAATCAGATGCTTTAATCAATTGTGAAATAATGAAGGAGTATATACATCCTGAAATTACGTTCGATTGGAATAATAGTGGCGGATTTTCTAAATTTGATTATAAAGATATTATAAATTTTACTAAGGAATTAAGCAAAGGATATGTTCGTTCAAAAGTAAAAATAAGCCATATAGTAGCAGAAGGAGATACGATTTCAGTTCGTTATTCCCACTTAGTAAAAACCATTGAAAACCCTAGAGAAGATATGTTACTGGGATATTTTATGGTAATTTGGGAGATAAAAGACAATAAATTATTCCGTGGGTTTCAAATCAGTCAAAAACCCTGAATTTTGTGTTAAAAAATCGGATTTTCAATACAGATTACTGCCTACTATTTTCTATTTTTGCAACACAAAATTTAAAAACTACATAAAATATATATCATGAGTGTTTTAGTTAATAAAGATTCCAAAATAATTGTTCAAGGATTTACAGGAAGTGAAGGAACATTCCACGCTTCTCAAATGATTGAATATGGTACTAACGTTGTTGGAGGAGTTACACCCGGTAAAGGTGGTTCTACACATTTAGACCGTCCTGTTTTTAATACAGTAAAAGATGCGGTTGAACAAGCTGGAGCTGATACGACTATCATTTTTGTACCGCCAGCTTTTGCTGCAGATGCAATTATGGAAGCTGCAGATGCAGGTATCAAAGTAATTATAGCTATTACAGAAGGAATTCCTGTTGCAGATATGATTAAAGCAAATGGTTATGTAAAGGCAAGAAATGCAAGATTAATTGGTCCTAACTGTCCAGGTGTTATTACTCCGGGTGAAGCTAAAGTTGGTATTATGCCAGGTTTTGTTTTCAAAAAAGGAACTGTAGGAATCGTTTCTAAATCTGGAACTTTAACTTATGAAGCTGCGGATCAAGTAGTAAAACAAGGATTAGGAATTACTACTGCTATCGGTATTGGTGGAGATCCAATCATTGGAACAACTACAAAAGAAGCGGTTGAATTGTTAATGAACGATCCTGAAACGGAGTGTATCATTATGATTGGTGAAATTGGTGGTCAATTAGAAGCAGATGCTGCTAAATGGATCAAAGCTGATGGTAACCGTAAGCCTGTAATTGGTTTTATCGCTGGAGAAACTGCTCCTGCTGGTAGAACAATGGGGCACGCTGGTGCAATTGTTGGAGGTACTGATGATACTGCTGCTGCCAAAAAACAAATCATGAGAGATAACGGAATTTACGTTGTTGATTCACCAGCTGAAATTGGTAAAAAAGTAAAAGAAGTTTTAGGATAATCTTTTTCTAAAATTAAAATATAAGAAGCCTCACATTTTGTGGGGCTTTTTTAGTATAAAATAGAATTAAAGAAATACCTTTGCACTTTATTAAAAAACACTGATTATTCAGTACGAATAATAATTATAAGATTGATAAACGATTGGTTATGATGAATCCTCACGATTTTGTGGGGTATTTTTTTGTCGAAAACCACAAAATAATAAACAAACAATTATGTACAAAGAATTAGAAAAATACAAAGAAAACAATAGTTTTACTTTTACTATCGAAGACAGTTTAGAAGATGCTTGTAATGCTTCAGAAGGAAGTGGAGTATTTGTTGTAAACGCAATCAACGGTGATGATAAAGAATTAATCATGGTAGGTTCTACAGGAACAGTTCAAAATGACGGTTCTTTGAAAAGTAAAAATGGTGGTTTGTATGATAAAATTGTAAACGGACATCAATTTGCTAAAACAGGAAGAAAATATTCATGGCCAGCACAAATGAAAATCGAAAACATCGAAAGACTAGAAGTTCTTTGGTTTGAAACATTTAATGATGCAGACAAAGGAATTCCAACTTCTGTAGAAGGTCAAGTTTTGCAAAATTTCTTAACTAAAAACGGGAAATTACCAAGATGGAATGTAGCTTTCTAGTCATTTTCCATTAAATTATAAAAAAGCTCTGCATCTGTGGGGCTTTTTTTATATAACTAATTTTATAAAACACTTAAATAATCTATATTTGTATTTCCAAATACAATAAATATACATCTAAAAATATGAAATTACTAGAAGGAAAAGTTGCCATTATAACAGGAGCAAGTCGCGGAATTGGTAGAGGAGTAGCAGAAGTTTTTGCTAAACATGGTGCTAATGTCGCTTTTACATACAGTTCTTCCGCAGCATCAGCTTTAGAATTAGAAAATGAATTAAACGCTTTAGGAATTAAAGCTAAAGGATACCAATCTAATGCAGCTGATTTTAATGAAGCACAAATTTTGGTAGATAAAGTTTTGGAAGATTTTGGAACTATTGATATCTTAATCAACAACGCTGGAATCACTAAAGATAATTTGTTAATGCGTATCTCAGAAGCTGATTTTGACTCTGTTATTGCAGTTAACTTAAAATCGGTGTTTAATATGACCAAAGCGGTTCAAAAAACATTTTTGAAAAAACGTGCAGGTTCTATCATCAACATGAGTAGTGTAGTAGGTGTACAAGGAAACGCAGGACAAACGAATTATGCGGCTTCAAAAGCAGGTGTTATTGGTTTTACAAAATCTGTAGCCTTAGAATTAGGCTCTCGTAACATTCGTTGCAATGCAATTGCTCCAGGTTTTATCGAAACAGAAATGACATCAAAATTAAGCGAAGAAGTAGTTCAAGGATGGAGAGACGGAATTCCGTTGAAACGTGGTGGATCTACTGTAGACGTTGCTAATGCTTGTCTTTTCTTAGCTTCGGATATGAGTGCTTATATAACAGGACAAACACTTAATGTGTGTGGAGGAATGCTAACATAGTAAACAGTTTACAATCCCAGTTTGCAGTATTCAACTGATCACTGCAACTGATCACTGCGACTAAATTGTATTACTAAATATGAATAAATCAACAATACTACTACTTTTACTTTCTTTGCTAATAGCAGGAGGTTTGTCATTT
Source organism: Flavobacterium ovatum (assembly GCF_040703125.1). Taxonomy (NCBI): domain Bacteria; kingdom Pseudomonadati; phylum Bacteroidota; class Flavobacteriia; order Flavobacteriales; family Flavobacteriaceae; genus Flavobacterium; species Flavobacterium ovatum. The sequence continues at coordinate 3,024,749 of NZ_CP160035.1, read as the reverse complement.
TTTCAATATTATTATAAAGCCAAAAGCAAATCCAATCTGAATTTGTTTTTGGCTTTTTTGCGTTTTTTATCACTTTTTGGAATTTTTATTTTATTAATAAATCCCGTAATTACAAGAAATACACTAGAAGTAATTAAGCCTCCATTATCAATTGTAGTAGATAATTCTAGTTCTATTGTACATTTAAATGCTTCTAAAACAGCTTTAGAATCTTACCAATACTTGAGTAATAGTAAGAAGTTAGCAGATAAATTCAATATCCAATCCTATCAATTTGATTCCGAATTTAAATATTTAGATATTTTTGATTTTAAAGGAACTCAAACCAATTTTGATGGAATTGCTGAAAAATTAAAAAATTACAATCGCAATCTAATTTATCCAACAGTCATTATTACCGATGGAAATCAAACTTCAGGTAATGATTATGTTTTTACTTTTGACAACACCAACAAAGTTTTTCCAATTGTGGTGGGAGATACTACAAAAGTATTAGACTTAAAAATCAACCAACTCAATGTGAATAAATATGCTTTTTACAAGAATAAATTTCCTGTAGAAGTATTTATGAACTATTCCGGAGATAAAAACATTCAGGCTGAATTATCCATTTCACAAGGAAATTCTATTATTGCAAAACAAAAAGTTTCTTTTTCAAGTACGAATAAAAGTGCGACTGTCAACTTACTTTTACCGGCTGAAAGAGTAGGAGTACAAGTATTCAAAGTGACTATTTTATCCGTAGAAAAAGAAAAAAACACTTATAATAATACTAAGAATTTTGCGGTAGAGATTCTCAATCAAAAAACAAATATTGCAATTATTTCAGCTATTACTCACCCTGATATTGCTGCTTTAAAACGCTCTATAGAATCTAATGAACAACGTAAAGTAACTATCATTAAGCCTATTGAAGTCAACGCATTAGAAGATTATGCTGTTTGTATTTTGTACCAGCCAAATATTAGTTTTAAATCTGTTTTTGAACAAATTAAAAAAGCAGGAGTTAATGCATTTATAATTACAGGAATGCACACTGATTTTAGTTTTTTGAATCAAAATCAAAATTATTTTGAGTTTAAAATGAGTGGTCAACCTGAAGATTTTACTGGTAAATTCAATGAGCAGTTTAATCAGTTTGCTATTGAAAATATTGGTTTCGAAAATTTACCTCCTTTAGAAAATCCTTTTGGTAAAATTATTTCAAAAAGTTCTGTTTCTGTTCTGTTGTCTTCCAAGATTAGAAACATCGATACCGATGCACCTTTATTATCATTTGCAGAGAGTCAAGGAAAACGTATGGCTTTTCTATTTGGAGAAAACAGTTGGAGATGGCGTTTACAAACCAATATCAATAATCAGTCATTTGATAAATATGATGTTTTTATAGACAAGACTATTCAGTTTTTAGTTTTGAACAACTCCAAAAAAGCATTGATTGTCAATCATGAAAATTTTTATAATTCGGGAGAATCGATAGAAATTAATGCTCAATTTTTTAATAAAAATTATGAGTTTGATGAGAAAGCACATTTAACGATTGCAGTTAGAAACACAAAGACAAAACAAACTAAAAATTATGATTTACTGAAATCAAATAGTTCATACAAAGTTAACCTGGACGGACTTGAACCAGGTAACTATGCTTTTACTGTCAAGGAATTAAATACCAATAATAATTACACCAGTACGTTTGATATTTTGGATTTTGACATTGAAAAACAATTTGTAAATTCCGATGCCGAAAAACTAAATCAACTGGCTAGCCAAACAAGAGGGAAGCTTTATTATCCTAATCAAATGGAGCAATTAGAACAGTCTCTATTGAATGATTCAGATTATAAAGCAATCCAAAAAAACACTATCAGTCGTTCTCCTATAATTGAATGGTATTGGCTATTGATTTTAATTACTCTTTTTCTTTCTATCGAATGGTTTGTTAGAAAATACAATGGCTTATTGTAAGAACGATTTTCTTTTAATTAATATTTAATAATGGATTATAGACTTCAAGTTTTTGTTACAGCTGCCAATCGCTTAAGTTTTACTAAAGCGGCAAGTGAATTGTATATTACGCAACCTGCGGTAAGCAAACACATTCAAGAATTAGAAGACAGTTATAAAATAAAGCTTTTTGATCGAAAAGGTTCTAAAATATCCCTGACTCAAGCAGGTGAAATTTTATTAAAACACAGCCGAAATATTTTTGAAATCTACCGTACTATCGATTTTGATATGAGTATTTTGACAAAAGAACGCCAAGGTTCACTTCGATTGGGCGCGAGTACTACCATTTCTCAATATGTGATTTCACCGTTGTTAGCTGATTTTCATTCGAAATTAAAAGATATTAAGGTAAACTTAAGAAATGGAAATACGGAACATATTGAAAATGCTTTGATTAACAAAGAAATTGAAGTGGGTATCGTGGAAGGACAATCTAAAAATCCTTCTATAAAATACACAGCATTTTTAAAAGATGAAATAGTTTTGGTTTGCAGAACGAATCATCCATTAGCACGGAAAAGGAATATTTCGATAACTGAATTAGAAACACTAAAATTCTTGACCAGAGAAGTAGGTTCAGGTACATTAGAAGTGATTGAACACAGTTTAAAGAAAGAAAACATTTCACTTAATAAGTTAACAATTGAAATGCAACTAGGAAGTACTGAAAGTATCAAATCTTATTTATCGAGTTCTGATTGTGTTGCTTTTATGTCTATTCATGCTGTGAATAAAGAACTGAAGAATAATGAATTAATGATTATTGATGTTGATAATCTAGCGATTGAACGTTATTTTTATATTATTACGCTACAAGGAAGTCAAAATGCTTTGACAGCATTATTTATTAAAAACCTGATTAAACATTATAACTTAAAGTTATAGCATATCGTTATTTTGAATGGTTGTTATCCAAATAAACAATGCACCTTTGACATGTAATCCTAACACTCGTTACAATGGAAAGTGAAAATGCACATCCTTTTATTAAAGTAAATCCAAGATTTCAGAAACTAATTTTTATTGTTTTACTAATTTTGTGCTTGACCGCAGGAATTACGCCGCCAATAGCATTGTTACTTGGGTTAGTAGTGGCCAATGTTTCTGGTCATCCCTTTTTACCTTTTAACCATATTGCTATTCGATACTTACTTCAATTCTCGGTGGTAGGTTTGGGTTTTGGGATGAATGTATATCAAGCTGTTGCCATAGGTTCTACAAGTTTTTTATTTACAATAATTTCAATTGTAAGTACTATTACTATTGGAGTTCTACTGGGAAAATGGTTTTTAATCGAAAGGAAAACAGTACACTTAATATCTTGTGGTACTGCAATTTGCGGAGGTAGTGCTATTGCTGCGATTGCACCTATTATAAAATCAGATGAAAAGCAAACATCTGTTGCTTTGGGAGTTATTTTTATACTAAACTCGATAGCTCTCTTTTTATTTCCAGCTATTGGTCATTGGTTACAACTTACACAACAAGAATTTGGATTATGGTGTGCTATTGCTATTCATGACACAAGTTCAGTAGTAGGAGCGGCAAATAAATATGGAACAGAAGCTTTGGCTATTGCAACCACAGTAAAACTAGCAAGAGCGTTGTGGATAATTCCAGTAGCATTATTAACAACAATCATCTTTAAAAATAAATCTAGTAAAATTAAAATCCCTTATTTTATAGGCTTCTTTATTATCGCCATGCTTTTAAATACGTACATTTCTGAAATTACAACCATTGCTCCAAAAGTAGTTTTGATGGCAAAAATTGGATTAACAATAACTTTATTTTTAATCGGTTCAGGACTAAATTTTAATGTATTAGTTTCAGTTGGTTTTAAACCTTTATTACATGGTGTTATATTATGGCTATTTATAGCTATTATGTCTTTAGTATCTATTATGTATTTTATTTAATACCCAATCTGGATTTTAATTTTAAAAACAATAAAGCTGTTTTATAAGCAGCATCAGGAGATGATCCTTTTTCATCATTTGGAATTTTATATACTTTTAATAATTCATCAAAAGTAAAATCTTGATCGGTAATTTCAATTAACTTTTGATGCATAATAGTAACATCCAAAGCTTCATTTTTTAAATGACCACATTCCAAACGTTCTAATGCTACATTAATCATTTCTAAGCTAAAACTGATATCATGGCCCACTAAAATTGCATTTCCTAAATAATCAATAAAAGCTTTTATAGCATCGGGTTCTCCCATTTTTTTTAACTTACTTTCAACAATAAAATCAAAAGGAAGTTTGTTATCATGAAAATATTTGTATTGCATCAAAACCGTCTCGAAACTATCTCCAATATGAATACTGTCATCAATAACTGAGAATGCTCCAATAGTTAAAATCACATCATTATGCAAATTTCCACCTGTAGCTTCAATAGACAGGACCACATATCTTTTTGATTTTTTATTGAATGTTGCTAAGTATGTTTTCCAGAATTCTGGATATACTTTATTCATAGTTTTTAACCAATCTAGCATAATTAAGAAAATTGAGTTAATTGAAATTTATGTTTGATCAAATCTTCCAATTCTTTCATTGGTAAGAGCGCATTTTTGAGTTTTTCACGATCACTTTTTGACAATTCCTCGATGTTGATAAATTGTCCCGTATCATCATTTTTTATTCCTTCAAGAGTTCTGAATTTTGTTAAAGCTGAATAGGCGTCAGCACAATCAAGATATACCTCAGAGTGTTTTGGATCTGTAATAGCTAATTGTTTGAACCTCACATAAGTATTGTTAATTCCTTTAATACCAAAACTTAACGTAAACATACGAGCACCATCAATAAGCGGCATTAGCGCTCTTGTTTTAATATCAAATTTATCTTTGTTAGGACCTTCTTCTTCGACTAAGAATTTCTTAAAAAAGCTCAATGGTGCATTTTTTCTCAAAGCGTCATTACCTAGAAAATCATAAAAAAGAATATTATTCAGCGTATTTTCAAAAACAATAGAATTTAAAGCTTCTTCAATCCTTTGATCTCCAAAAATAATTTCATAATCAAAAAAGATACTACTCAATTCATTGTTCTTTTCACCAGGATTCTTCATCCATGAATCGAATTGTTTCAACCAGTCTGACAATGATTTACACCAAACCATATTACTTGCTACATGTCCATTTGGACATACAGAATACCCCACTTTTTCTAATTTTAAAGTTGATTTTTTTGCCAATTGCAAAAAATAATCTTTGACTTCTCTATATTTTTCTGGGGCTACATCTTCAAAGACTAAAAAACTATCTTGATCAGTAAGCAACAATTGTTCTTTTCTAGCCTGACTCCCAATGCTAAACCAAGCAAAACGAGCAGGAGGGGAGCCTAATTCCAAAATAGATTGTTCTACTGCTCTTTTCAAAATGGCAAAATTAACCTCACTAGCAATATTTGAAATATGCGTCAAAGGAATATTTTTTTGAATAGAAGACTGGATAATATCTCCTAAACGAGAACGTATTTGTTTTAATTCACTTGCTGTTTGGGAGCGTTTTATTTCTTTGATTAATACCCCCGGATTATTGGCTTGAGCCAAAATCAAATCATGTTCGGTTATAATTCCTTTAACTTCAGTCTTATCTGAACCATCAATTGTAACACATAAATGTGTTACATTATTCTTTAACATCAACAATTGAGCTTCAGCCAAGGAAACATTTTCGGATACAGTAATCACTGGCCATGTCATAATTGTATCTACTGTGGCGGTTATAGGGTAGCGGCCAGTTGCTATTTTGGAGGACATATCCATATCAGTAACTATTCCAACAGGAAGGTTATTCTCTACAACAATAGCATTATTGACTCTCATTTCGGCCATTAGTTGCGCCACATCTTTAACAATACTATTTCCCGAGGTAATTAAAGGAGTTGTATTGAATGTTAGATTTTGAAAAATTTGCATCCCAGATTGTTGGCCTGTAAAAAAAGCATTTTCAGAAATAAGATTATTTTCATAATTGTCCTTGTCATTTGTATTACGTTTGTCAAGAGCAAAATTTTCAAGTAATAAATTCAAAACATCTGGATTGTTGGCCACAAAAGGTCTAAAAACAGCAATTGGAATAGCATAAACAATGCTTTCTTCACGTGCTTTTGCTGTCATCATATAATTATTTTTAGCAAAAAATGGACGTAATCCAAAAATAGTTCCCTGATGACATTTATTTAAAATTGTTTCTTCGGCATCCACTGTAGCATAAAGATTAATAAGACCTGAAGCAACCACATAAAAACAATCTTGTAAAGGCTCGTTTACTTTGAAAAGCGTTTTGTTTTTCTCCAAATTTATCACTCTAATGCTAGATGCGATTTCTGATAATTCTTGAATTGATAAATGATTAAATGGTACACATTCTTTTAAAAAATCAGCAATTTGAGCAGCAATTGAATTCATAGTAATATTTAATTGAGTTTTGCAAAATTAATAAATTAAACAATCAAAAAACATAGTAATACCTATGATTATAGTTCTTTTATTGAAAATGCTTTTTACACTGTTTTTTATCAGAATTTCTAAATTAATTTGCCGTTTTTATTGATATTGAGTGTGGTACTATAGTAATCATTAATTTTTTAATGATTACTATAGTTCTTAAGATGGAATAGTGTTTAATAATTTCTATTTTACATAATATAAATTATAGTTCAAAATAGAAACAGTTATATTTTCTATTTTGACACCTTTATTGTTTCCAAAACCTAAAACAATCCCTCTATATATATTTCCTTGTCCAGCTTTTGAGACTTATATAAAATAAGTACCCGTGAAAAACGTATTCATATTCAAATAATAATAATTACAAAACAATTAACTTTAGACAAAAAGCAATTTGTTAGTTTTGTGTTCAAAGTAAAATATAGAAAAACACCTAAATTTATATATAGAATTGAAAAAAAACACCTTTATATTCGATATGGACGGAGTAATTATTGACTCTGAACCCATTTGGCGAGATGCTCAAATTAAAGTTTTGGCCAATCAAAATGTAACTATCACTGCTCAAGACTGTATACAATATACCATGGGAAAACGAATCGATGATGTGGCCTTGACATGGTGCCAACTATATCAATTATCGGTAGACCCCAAAGTAATTGAAAAAGAAATTATAAACTCTGTAGTTACATTAATAGGTGAAAAAGGAGAAGCAAAAGAAGGTCTATATGAACTTTTAGATTACTTAACCAATAATAGTTTTAATATTGCTTTGGGTACTTCTTCAAGTATTCCTATAATTAACGCTGTTTTTAGGAAACTTAATATTAGTTTCTATTTTAAGGTAGTATGTAGCGCTGACAACGAAGATTATGGTAAACCACATCCAGCAGTTTACTTGAATGTTGCCAAAAAATTAAAAGTTACAACTAATGATTGTTTTGTTTTGGAAGACAGTGTAACCGGAATGATTGCTGCTAAATCAGCTTCAATGAAAACATTGGTAATTCCTGAAAACGCGAAAGACCCTAGGTTTACTTTGGCTGATGAAATTTTAACTTCCATGTTTGACGTAATAGATTATTTAAAGGTTTCTAATTAGGGACTTATAGTCATTATGTTTTTTTAATAAAATTCATAAAATAAGCCTCTCCTACTCATTAATTACCAAATTACATTAAAAAAGTAAAAATAAACAAAAAAAAAACTATTTTTACTACACAATTTGCCCCCAAAAGATGACACCAAACGAGAAAACGATTCATAAATTTTATTCCGCTTTATCTACTTCTGATACATCAACTATTTTTAGATGTTATCACCCAGATGTAAAATTCAGAGATCCCATTTTTGGGCTATTAAAAGGCAATGATGTTTTGACTATGTGGTCAATGTTAATTGAAAAAAGCAAGGGAGACTTACACATCAGTTTATCAAATGTAAAAGCTGACGAATTTTTAGGCTCTGCTCTGTGGACTGCAACATATTATTATAGTGCAACTAATAGAAAAGTGGTTAATAGTATTTCTGCTAATTTTCATTTCAAAGACGGACTTATTATCAAACATACTGATGATTTTGATATTTGGAAATGGTCAAGACAAGCTTTAGGTTTAAAAGGAAGTCTTTTTGGATGGACGGGTTTTATGCAGGAAAAAATACAAGAAAAAACTTTGCTTTTATTAAATAAATACAAAGCATTACATAGAAATAATAATTCTATTTAACTCTTCAATAAATATTCCATTTGCCTTAAGTCAGAAATTGAATGCAACAAGAATAAAAATATTTGATCTACTAATAAAGATATTACCATAGAAGGAAATAAGACCTTTAATTAATTTACAATAATATTATTGGGAAATAATTAACAAACCATTACCTTGCGTCGGTTTATATAAAAATTAAATAATGAAAAAAGTATTACACCCTAAATTAAATGAATTACAAGCCACAGCAATTTGTGGAAATGATATTAGTTCTTCCTGTTTGTATGTATCAGCATTAACCATTATGTATGCTGGGCAATATGCCTGGATTTCATTATTATTTGTTGCTGTTGTACTTTTCTTATTTAGAAAAATTTATGGTGAAGTAGTTGGGGCCTTACCATTAAATGGAGGTGCTTACAATGTACTTTTAAACACTTCTTCCAAAAGACTAGCTTCTGTTGCAGCAACGCTTACCGTTTTGTCCTATATGGCTACTGCAGTAATTTCTGCATCTGAAGGGATGCATTATCTGCACAATATAGCTCCTGGTATCAATATAACAATTGCTACTATTATTATTTTATTATTATTTACGGGGCTCGCTATAGTTGGTATCGGTGAATCTGCAATTGTAGCAGTAGTAATTTTTATTACCCATTTAACTACCTTAAGTCTGTTGGTTATAGCTTCTGTTTGGTTTATTTTCATGAATGGACTAGACGTTTTTAATATGAACTGGAGCATGCCTATTACATCTGGTACCATTGTAAATGCTTTATTTTTAGGTTTTTCAGCAGCTATGTTAGGGATTTCAGGTTTTGAAAGTTCAGCTAACTTTGTTGAAGAACAAGAGCAAGGTGTTTTTCCAAAAACACTTCGTAACATGTGGGCAATTGTTAGTTTTTTCAACCCTGTAATTGCTTTGTTACTTATCTGTATCATTCCATTAGCTCAGGTAGGTGAACATCAAGAATCGCTTTTAGCACATTTAGGTTCTACTACTGGAGGATCATGGTTGGCTTATTTAATCTCAATTGATGCTGTTTTAGTATTATGTGGTGCGGTTTTAACTTCGTTTGTGGGGGTTTCGGGATTATTAAATCGTATGACATTAGATAGAATTTTACCCAATTATTTTTTAAAACAAAATAAAAGAGGTTCAAATTACCGAATTATAATTAGCTTTTTAATCCTTTGTATTTCGGTTTTACTAGTAACAAAAGGAGATATCATAGCACTTGCAGGTGTTTATACTTTTTCATTTTTGGCCGTGATGGGGTTATTCGGAATCGGAAATCTATTGTTGAAATTTAAAAGAAGAAAACTACCTAGACCAGAGAGAGCACGTGGTATTGCAGTAGTGTTTGCTGTAGCATTAATCATTACCGCCTTTATTGGAAATATAAAACTGAATGTCAATTCATTTTATACCTTTTTACAATATTTAATTCCTGCTTTTGGTTTTGTTGCTATTATGCTTAACCGCTCTTTGTTAATTAGACTTTTAATAGATGCTTTGGAATATTTTTACAAACCTTTACGTAAAATGGTTATTTTTAGTAATCGCTATTTATTAAAAATGAACCTAAAAATTGAATCACAAGAGTTTGTGTTTTTTACTAAAGGGGATGATGTTGCTATTATTAATAAAGTAATGCAATATGTTCAAAATAACGAATCTACAAAGAAGTTAAAAATCGTAAACATCAATAAAGATCACGAAAACAATGAATTGCTTATCTCGGATTTAAAAGTATTGGATAGAGCATATCCAGAAATTGACATTGAATTTATTGAATTAGAGGGCGTTTTTGGTCCAGAAATAATCGATACATTGTCTAATGAATGGAATATCCCAAAAAACTTTATGTTTATCGGTTCTCCTGGTGACCGTTTCTCATATAGAGTATCAGAATTAGGTGGAGTTCGATTGATTATGTAATAATTGATTTTATACAAAATGCCACAGGTTAAAATGATTTATGAATTTTAATCTGTGGCATTTTTATTTCGTAGCGAAATAAAGTGTTTTTATTCAGTAATTTTACAGCAATAAAACGAATTAATACTTCTTATAATGAATGAAATTTTAACTTACACACTATTCCAATCGGGACATTTTAATATGACCGTTACTAGTATTCTTTCGTTGATTGTATTCGTTTTTATTACTTTAATTTTATTGAAAATAATTAAGAAAGGAATTTACAAAACCGACAAAATTGATATTGCCAAAAAATATTCTATTTATAGTTTATTAAAATATTTTGTCCTTGTTTTTGCTATCATTTTTGGATTACAATTTTTAGGATTTAACTTGTCCGTGTTAGTTGCAGGTTCAGCAGCTTTATTAGTTGGAATTGGATTAGGTTTACAAAACCTCTTCAGTGACTTTGTTTCAGGTATCGTTTTATTGGTAGATTCCTCTGTAAAAGTGAATGATATCATTGATGCTAATGGATTAGTTTGTATCGTAAAGGAAATCAATCTAAGAACAACAACTGTGCTGACTCGAGACGATAAATATATTATTCTACCCAATACTGATTTAACTCGTAACCAGATTATTAACTGGACACACAGTAACCTTTCTTCCCGTTTTGAAGTTAATGTAGGGGTTGATTATAGCTCTGATGTATCATTAGTTTTACAGGTTCTTCAAGAAGCTGTTGAGCAACAAGAAGGTGTCCAAAAAGACCCAAAACCATTCATTCGACTTTCGGATTTCGGGAATTCTTCACTTGATTTTTCAGTGATATTTTGGTCCGAAAATGTTTTTAGAGTAGAAAATGTCAAAAGTGAAATTAGAATTAGGATTTTTAAACTTTTCAAAGAAAACAATATTACGATTCCGTTTCCACAAAGCGTTATTCATTTTGATGGGTCAATAAGTGATAATTAAATTTAGTATATTGTGTCAGGTTTTATATTTTCAAACGACTAAACAGTAAAATTTATACATTATGAAAAAAACAGCCTTATACCTCTCCGTGATTACCTTAGCATTTTTTACACAAATTGTACAAGCACAAAGCCCATGGACAAGAGAACAAGGAAAAGCTTATGTACAATTAGGAGTTTCCGGGATCTTTTACAACCAAGCTGAAATTGATGGAAAAACTGTTGATTTAAATGCTGATTATTCAGATATTACAACCCAACTCTATGTTGAATATGGACTTACTAATAAACTCGAAGCGCAATTAATACTTCCATATAAATTTACTAATGTAGAGTCAAATCTAAACTCAAATACCGCCAATCTTTCAGGATTAGGAAATATAACTTTAGGTCTTAAATATAAAATTTATGATCAAAACTGGAAAATTAGTTCTGGCTTACAATATATAGCCAATACCATTGATACCGGGTCTGGAATTGGTGGCCAAAAGTTAAGTACAGGATTTGCCGCGAATACTTTGATTCCTTATGTTTCTGCAGGAACTAGTTCTGGGAAATGGTACTATTTTGGAAATATTGGTTATGGTTATATGAGTAACGATTACTCTGATTATTTGAAATTTGATGCTGAACTAGGCTACAACATCATACCTAAAGGACATTTAATTTTAGCTTTAAATACTAAAAATGTAGTTTCCAACGAAAAAGCATATAACAACAATCCCACACAATGGCCATCCTATTTAGATCGTCAGACATACAATGCCTTAGGAGCAAAATTTAATTACGAATTCAAACAAGACAAATTTGGTGCTAACGTTGCTGTTTTTGGTGCTTTTGGAAACGATAACGCTCCCCTAGCACCTTCTTTAAATTTTGGAGTTTATACCAAGTTATAGCTGTAAAAGTTTAAATTTATCAAATAAATTAATTTGGGCGTGACCCGCTGAAAAAGCGGGTCGGGCTATTCGTTACAAGTCCTCAGCAAGTTCCGCTATCGCTCCACTTGTTTGTGGGCTTTACACTACTATCCCTCACGCAAAACCACACCTTAAATCACTATTTTGATATTTACAAATCTAAGATGTTAGCCTATTTTATCTTAATATCTGAATGATGTGAATTTTAATTATACCCGTTCAAATAAAAAAACAACTAAATTTAGATACCCACATAACAAAAAGGGATCTACTGTTTTATAACCAATGAAAAAAGTATTATTCATCATTGTTTTATCTCAATTTTTATGTACTTCACTCTGGTTTGCCGGTAACGCCATTTTACCAGAATTGATACAAAAATTAGGAGTTTCTAATAATTTTTTAGCTCATAGTACTAGCGCAATTCAATTAGGATTTATTCTAGGAACTTTGTTTTATGCATTATTCTCAATTGCTGATCGCTACTCACCTTCACTAGTTTTTTTTATTAGTGCGCTTTTAGCAGGTTTTTTTAATTTGGGAGTTAATCTTCCAGAGCTTACTCCTACGCTCCTTTTAATGGTTCGTTTTTTAACCGGTTTCTTTCTAGCTGGAATTTATCCCATCGGAATTAAAATTGCAGCAGATTATTACCAACAAGGTTTAGGTAAATCATTGGGCTATTTGGTTGGAGCTTTAGTTTTAGGAACTGCTTTCCCTCATTTTATCAAAAGCTTTACCCTCAATTTACCTTGGCAATATGTTACTTATGCAACTTCCCTGTTTTCAGTTATTGGCGGGCTTTTACTGTTTGTTTTGGTTCCAGACGGACCTTATAGAACTGCCGGTAAATCTTTTCGGATGATGGCAGTTTTTGACGCTTTCAAAAACAAAGAATTAACTTCGGCTGCTGTTGGATATTTTGGCCATATGTGGGAACTGTATGCGTTCTGGACTTTTGTCCCCTTGATGATTCAAAATTACTACAGACACCATCAACCCTTGGAAACAAATAGTTCTTTACTAAGCTTTTACGTCATTGCTATTGGAAGTTTAGCCTGTGTTTTTAGTGGTTATTTGTCTAAAGTTGTTGGAACCAAAAAACTTTCCAAAATCATCTTGTTCTTATCTGGCTTTTGCTGCTTAATCTCCCCACTGTTTTTACAAGTCAATTCAGAAGCATGGTTTTTGGCATTTCTATTCTTTTGGTCGTTTGTAGTAATAGCAGATTCCCCGCTTTTTTCGACATTAATTGCTCAAAAAGCACCACAAAATATGAAAGGCTCTGTCATTACAATGGTCAATTGCATCGGTTTTTTTATCACGATTGTAAGTATCCAATTGATTAGCTATTTTATGGATGACAGTAATGAATTGTACTTGTTTACAATCTTAGCCATTGGTCCGGTAATTGGATTGTATTTTCTTAAAACAAAGGATAATTAAGTAATTCGAAAGAAGTATACCCAAAACTATATGCACTTACACTCTTAATATAGATTGATATGATTCAATAAATAATTTCATTTATTCCAAAAAACATCATACGCAAAACGAATCAACGTTCCCACAACCACAACCAAAAAGAAGATTCGGATAAAACCATTCCCTTTGTTAATTGCTAGTTTTGCTCCAAACCATCCGCCAAGTGCATTGCTCACTGCCATTGGAATCGCAATCATCCAAATGATTTTACCTTTAATCATAAACAATACGATGGAACCAAAATTGGTCGCCAAATTAACCATTTTGGCATTTGCGGAAGCCTGTAAAAAATCAAAGCCCATCAAAGCAATAAATGCTACTACAAAAAAACTACCAGTTCCAGGACCAATAAAACCGTCGTACATCCCAACTATAAAACTAATAAGGACAGCATTAATAATTTGAGTTCGTTTGGACAGATTTTTTTCAATATGTTGACCGAAATTTTTCTTTGCATACGTATAAATCGCTAATAACGATAGAATAAACAACAGTAATGGTTTCATGAAATCATTACTCATATAAGTTAAAAGTGTCGAGCCTGCAAAAGCAGATGGTGTTGCAATAGCCATCATCAAAAACAACAACCGCCAGTTCATAGTAACTTTTTTTAAATACTGAAAAGCAGCAAAAGAAGTACCACTAAAAGCAGGAATTTTCAAGGTTCCAATAACGGTCGAAACGGGTAAATTTGGCAATAAAATTAGTCCTGCTGGTGTTTGTATCAATCCGCCTCCGCCAACAATAGCATCAATAAAACCAGCCACAAAAGCCGCTACACACAACAAAATCAGAATATAGGTTTCCATGAACGACTTTTGAAAAGTTTAGTTCGCAAAAATAACATTCCAAAATTGATAATGCTACACATATTCTATTCAAAAAAGTATATTTTTGTGACTTAAAATTGATTTTACAATGGATTCAACTCATTTGATAGAACTTCTCTCCTACACTATTCCTTCATTAATTACAGGAGGCGTTGCATATTACTTATTCGATGCACATTTTAAAGACCAACAAAATACGAGACGTTGGTTATTGCAAAAGGAAACCAAGCCTATAATTTTGCCATTACGATTACAAGCCTATGAACGGCTGACTTTACTTATGGAACGTATTAATCCATCGCAATTATTAGTTCGCGTACATCCTATTTCAACAGATAAAAACGATTATCAAAACTATTTAATTGCCCAAATCGAACAAGAGTTTGAGCATAATTTGGCACAACAAATCTATGTTTCAGCAAAGTGTTGGTCCATACTATTGACCGCCAAAAATGCTACAATCCAAATGATTCGAGTAGCTACCAAAAATGAAAAAGTAATAGATGCTGACGGTTTACGGGAATTAGTTTTGAATGATTTATTCGAAAAAACAGCTCCAAGTAGTACCGCTATAGCATATATAAAAGACGAAGTAAGCGAAATGTGGTAATGCTATAACTCTTTCAATAAACGATTCAGCTGAAATTTTTCCGTTTCGTTCAATTGAAGTAAAATGTGCTCAAAGGAGGATTTCATATCTTCTTCTTTGAGCATTTTTCGTATGGTATCGCGTCCAAATTTAGAAAACTGCCACATATGGTGCGTGGTTGCTTTTACCAAATTAATCAATACTTTGTCATTGATAATCTTAAATCCAATTAATTTCTCTAGTGCATTTTCTCTTGTAATCGCTTCATATTGTGGACTAGAATATTGAATCAATTCGTCAATTAATGGTTGTTTGACAGTAATATAATTGGGCGTTGACAACGCTAAAGATAGCCATAATGTTCGCAAATTATAATCGTTGAAACCCATCCATTCTTTGGACTGATCTAGATATTGAAAACGATGTTCTGGAAAATTTTTCCACAAATAGTATAAAGTTATTTCTTGAGTTTGATACGATTTATCATTTAATAAGGTTTCATAATCTAATCGAAAATCTTCTGGAATCTTTGGAGTTAAAATAGCAATTTGCTGTCTTAATTCAATATTTTTTGTATTTATTGCTTCTTGAAACAATCTCTTTTTGTCTTCCCATTTTTCAGTTTTCAATTGATTAAGAATAGCTTTTTTGATCAATATATTGGCATTCGATAGTAAGATGTTTTTAAAAAAAGTTTCTTTTTCAGTCAATGTGACTTTCTTTTTTGATTCCACATCAAATAGCATTTTTATCATTTTATTTTTAAACAATAACTCATTGGCTTCTTGTGTATTAAAACGATAGTCTTCTAGCCATACTTTACTAAAATTAACTAAGTCATAATCAGATACTTTTTTAATTTCAGCAAAAAAATCAGCCGTTGTAACCGACTCGTATTGGTGCTTTTTTAAGTACGATTGTACCGCTTTTGCAAAAGCTTGTTCGCCAATAGCATCTTGTAAAATAAACAAAGCCCAAGCCCCTTTTTGATAAAAACTCAATGAGCTTGCTTTGGCATTCAAAACAGGAATAGTATCCGTTCGGGAAGCATATTTTAACTGCTGCGCTGATTCATACATTTTAGCATAAAAATAATCTTCGCCTTTTAATTCTTTCTCAGTCAGTAATGCATAATATGTTGCAAAGCCTTCTTGTAACCAATGGTGTTTTCCGCTTTCTGCCGTAATTAAGTCTCCAAACCATTGGTGCGCTAATTCGTGTGCATTGACATTTGTGTAACTTCTATCTTCAAGACCGATTGCATCCACCACATACCGACTTGCAAAAATGGTCGAAGAAGTATTTTCCATTCCCGCATATAAAAAGTCATGAACTGGAATTTGGCGATAGACTTTCCAAGGGTACTTTACTCCTATTTTCTTTTCTACAAAATCAAAAATTTCTTTAGAACCTCTGTAGGTAGTTTCAAACTTGGAAGCATCAACTTTTTCTAAATACATTTCTAACGGAATTCCACTTTTGGATTTTTCTTTGTAAATATCATATTGTCCAATTCCTAACATTAGTAAATATGAACTCATAGGTTTATTCATATGGTATTGCCAAACTGTTTTTTCGTTTTGCTCTTTTTTAGATTTCAAAACACCATTGGCGGCTACTTGATATCCTTTGTCAAAAGTAATTTCAAGATTAAAAATTACCTTTTCATTCACATTATCAAAACTCGGATACCAATTACTCGTATATCGACCTTGTCCTTGTGTCCAAATTTGTGACGGAATTTTAGAGTCTCCCGAAGCTTCAAAATTACCTACAAAATACAAAGCTTGTTTTGGAATTGCTTTGTAATCCAATTGTAACGTATACTTTCCTTTTTTAAACGGAGCGATTAGCTGCAATTGTTTGTCTGTATTTCTATAAACTAATGATTTTCCGTTAACCAGTACATTTTCAAAAATCATATTTTGTGCATCAATACTAATGGTGTCAATAGCTTTCAACACTTTAAACTCATAAATCACCTTTCCAGAAATAGATTTTTCTTTGGTGTTCATTGCTATTTTACCACAAGATTCTGTAAAATCCACCGATTTAATTTGCTGGGCAATAGTTATATAGGAAATAAATAAAAAAAGGTATTTCATAGACTGAATTAATTTTTTAAAATCCAAAGTTACAAAAGGTTTTGAATGTTTATTTAGTAAGGAAGAATCTATTGGAGATTTAGTATGCCAGATGTTTAATATTTAGAACACAGATTAGAGAAATTTAAATTACTATCTGGATGTTAAAATTTTAAATACATAGAATCATAGAAAATAGAAGGCTCATAATTCCGTAAGTCTAATTCAGATATCCTATGTTCTCTCTCTAAGCGACAGAACTAAAAATAAGTGCAAAGAAAACCCTAGGATTCTATGTGTTTCAAAAAAACATTAAAATTTTGTAAGTTTACCAATCATACTCACAAATTAATCTCTTTGAAAACAAAAGCCTTATTCAACTGGAGCAGCGGCAAAGACTCTGCTTTAGCCTTATATAAAACACTACAAAACCCAGAAATAGAAATTAGCTGTTTGCTTACCAGCGTCAATCAGCAGTACCAACGCATATCCATGCATGGCGTACGAGTTGAATTACTGCACCAACAAGCCCAAAGCATCGGTTTACCACTAGAAATTATGATAATTCCTGAAATGCCAACTATGGAGGTTTACGAGTCTGTTATGACTGAAACTTTGACAAAACTAAAGAACCAAGGTATTACCCAATCTATTTTTGGAGATATATTCTTAGAGGATCTACGTAAATACCGTGAAGATAAACTAGCAACAATGGGATTTAAAGGTGTTTTTCCGCTTTGGAAAACCCCAACAACCGACTTGATTCACGAATTTATTGATTTAGGGTTCAAGACTATTGTCGTTTGTGTGAATGAAAAATATTTGGACGAAAGTTTTGTTGGTCGCATAATCGACCAAGATTTCATCAATGATTTACCCGACAATGTGGATGTTTGTGGTGAAAACGGAGAGTTTCATACTTTTACCTTTGCTGGCCCCATTTTCTCTAAGCCTATCGATTTCAAAATTGGAGAGGTTGTCTATCGAAAATACGAAAAACCTAAAGAACAAAAACCGTCTAACACAGCTTGTGATACGGTTGATACGACTTTTGATTTTGGTTTCTGGTATTGTGATTTGGTAGCTAAATAATTTACGCTATACTTTTTTAAAAAATATAAACATAGAATTTTATTTAAGTCAAAAAGGCTCTTCGCTCCTATACGAAAAGTAAATTATATCAAATTTTATAATTTAACAAACCTCTGTATTTATATTTAATTTTTGTTAAAATTCATGTATTTATCGCAATAAATATTGTTTTTACTGTTGATTTTTTGTAAATTTATCAACATATCGCCTATAAAGGTGATTTTATTTCACAATTTATTTAATAACTAAAAACATATTTATGATAGTAGGAGTTCCCAAAGAAATTAAAAACAATGAAAGTCGCGTTGGAATGACACCCGCAGGTGTCTTTGAATTAGTAAAACACAATCACACCGTTTACATACAACAAACTGCCGGCATAGGTAGCGGTTTTTCAGATCAGGATTTTATAGACGTTGGCGCACAAATACTCCCTACCATTGAAGATGTCTATGCGAAAAGTGAAATGATTGTCAAAGTTAAAGAACCAATTGAATCTGAATATAATTTAATAAAATCAGATCAAATTGTATTTACCTACTTCCATTTTGCAGGTAGTGAAACGTTAACAAGAGCAATGCTAAAAAGTAATTCCATTTGCATCGCCTACGAAACCGTAGAAGATCCTGATGGAAGTTTACCATTATTAACACCAATGTCTGAAGTCGCTGGTAGGATGTCCATACAAGAAGGTGCAAAATATTTAGAAAAAACCTACGGTGGTTTAGGAATATTGTTAGGAGGAGTTCCTGGAGTTCCACCTGCCAAAGTATTGATTCTTGGTGCAGGAGTAGTTGGAATGCAAGCTGCCCGAAAAGCCTCTGGTTTAGGTGCTCACGTAACCATCATGGATGTAAATATGAAGAGATTACGTTATATTAATGATATTATGGCAAATAATGTCACAACGGAATACTCTAACGAGTATAACATTCGAAAAAACATACAAACTCATGATTTAATCATTGGCGGCGTATTGTTAAAAGGAGCTAGAGCACCAAAATTAATTACAAGAGACATGCTTAAAGATATGCGACCAGGAACAGTAATGGTTGATGTTGCCGTAGATCAAGGCGGTTGTTTTGAAACTACTAAAGCCACCACACACCAAGACCCAATCTATATCATTGACAACGTTGTACACTATTGTGTTGCCAATATGCCCGGTGCCGTACCTCACACATCAACCTTGGCGTTAACAAATGTTACGTTAACTTATGTTTTACAAATTGCGAACAAAGGATGGAAAAAAGCTTGCGAAACAAATGCTTCCCTCTCGCTCGGATTAAATATAGTGAACGGAGAATGCATTTACCCAGGAATAATGGAAGGTTTTGAATAGGTTTTAATCTCATTATCAATAAACAGAATAACAGTAGTTTGGGCGTGACCCGCTGAAATCCCGAAA
The DNA here is from genome assembly GCF_040703125.1 of Flavobacterium ovatum. Taxonomy (NCBI): domain Bacteria; kingdom Pseudomonadati; phylum Bacteroidota; class Flavobacteriia; order Flavobacteriales; family Flavobacteriaceae; genus Flavobacterium; species Flavobacterium ovatum. The sequence goes on along the minus strand of NZ_CP160035.1, from coordinate 3,005,252 downwards.
TGTCGGGAGCGGGTCGGGCTCATATCTTTGTAGTCACAAATATAAATAAGTATTATCTTTTAAAAATTACTTTCAGATAATTAGGCCATTATTTTGAAACTCGCCAAAATACAGATTCATTTGCGTTTAAAAGCCGTGTCAGAGCATAGAAATTATAGATATACATTTCGAAAATTTGTGGTAATTTGTTAAATTTAGTATCTATTGTTTTGAAGATTATAAATCTGTTTTATTTTATAATCGTTCCTCATACATTTTTAACAACTGCGTAACGGTATTCCAATTCCGAATCGTAGCCGAAACGTTCAGTTTCTTCTCGATATACTTTTGGTCAAAACGAGTTTTTCCAGCACCAACTGCATATTTAATAAAAATACGATTTTCATCAATACTCGCTTCATCAGGTTTGAATTGACTAATCCTTAAATCATTAATACTATCTGTTCGTAAAGCTGTAGAGATAAAAGCCACATATAATTTTTTAGTGTCTGCTTCTTTCTCTTTCAAGAAAGGGTTGTTAGTATAACAAGCAGCCAAATCTGATTTATTAATCACAATAACAGGTACTTCATGACCAAATACCTTGAAAATTTCCTGTTTGATTAGAAAACCTACTTTAGGTGCATTTTCTTCTTCGGAGTCTACAAAAACATTTCCAGACTGAATATATGTTACTACATTTTGAAAACCAACAGCTTCCAAACAGCTTTTCAATGCCTCCATTTTAATCATGTTGTGACCAGATACGTTAATTCCTCGAAGTAAAGCTAAGTGAGTTGTCATTTTATAAAATTTATTTGCTCAAAGATATTCACTTTTTATCGAAACACATAAGGACATTAATTTTCTTTGTTTTCATTCCTGAACTAAAAAGCTAATACTATGCGAAACCAAAGTTTAGTCCGTGTTTTTTCATGCTTTTTCTTAGTATTTACGGTAATTTTTTAGGAAATAACAAAATAAAACTTATTTTGAAAAAGACTAACCAAATCAACTATTTATGGAAAACAAATTAGCAAACCCAGCTCCCCTTGTACTTGATGGGTTTTGGAATGACAACAATTTTACTCAACCTTCACAATTTAGGATTCTTTCCTGTTAGCGCTGTAATCTTATCCATGGGGATATTTTATGGTGGTATAGCACAAATTATTGCTGGAATTTTAGCTTTCAAACGAGAAAAAACCTTTGCAGGTGCCGAATTACTTGAAGAAATGAAAAATAAAAGAGTACTTCCTTACTAAAATATACTTTATACAACTACTAAAAGCCTCGTTTGATTTTGTTGACAAACGAGGCTTTATTGTTTTGTTTTTTTACATTATCTACGTTTCATCTGTAATAAATTCTGTAGATTCTAATTTTCAAAATCGCTATTAAAAAACTATCTTCGTTTTTTAATAGATTTACAAGTAAGATGGCTTGAAAAACAGGGAATATTCCTAAGATGTCATTCAACTCCTAAATCTGAAATAAAAAATCGTTAATAATAAATGAACAATCTTCTCCTCACTCCTATCGAATACCTCAAAGGCGTTGGTCCTAGCAGGGGTGAGCTTTTTAGGAAGGAATTAGGGATCCATAAGTATGGAGATTTGATTAATTTGTATCCCAACAGATATATTGATCGCACCCGATATTATAAAATCAACGAACTACAAAACACTACTGCCGAAGTCCAAATTATAGGAAAAATAATCCATATAAAAACGGTCGAATTTGGCAAGAACAAAAAACGCTTAGTGGCTAGTTTTGTAGATGATACTGGGCAAATGGAATTAGTTTGGTTTCAAGGTCAAAAATGGATTAAGGAATCTTTGAAGCTCAATGAAGTGGTTGTGATCTTTGGAAAATGTACTTCGTTTAACGGCGCATTTAATATGGCGCATCCCGAAATTGAGTTACTCACAGAGCACCAGCAAAGTCTGCGTTCTGCCATGCAACCTGTTTATCCTTCAACCGAGAAAATGGCTAATCGTGGTATAACCAATCGAACAGTGAATAAGTTGATGCAACAACTTTTTATCGAGTCAAAAGCTTTATTTACAGAGACTTTACCAGATTACTTAATTGAAGAGTTGAAGCTGATTTCTAAACGTGAAGCCTTGTTCAATATTCATTTCCCTAAAAGTACGGATACTTTGGCGAAAGCCGAATACCGTTTGAAATTTGAAGAATTGTTTTATATTCAGATTCAATTGATTCTGAAAAACTTAATTCAGAAACACAAAATAAAAGGGCATCCATTTACCAAAGTTGGTGATCTATTCAATGATTTTTATATAAATCACTTGCCTTTTAGTCTCACAGGAGCGCAAAAACGAGTTATAAAAGAAATTCGAACTGATATGGGCAGTAATGCCCAAATGAACCGCTTACTGCAAGGAGATGTAGGTTCTGGGAAAACAATAGTGGCGTTTATGAGTATTTTGTTGGCTATAGATAATGGCTTTCAAGCGTGTTTGATGGCACCAACTGAGATTTTGGCTAATCAACACTTTATAGGACTTTCGGAATTGGCTAACAAGCTGAATTTAAACATCAAAATATTAACGGGTTCTAGCAAAATTGCCGCTCGAAGAATCATTCACGAAGAGCTTGAAAACGGTAGTTTACAAATTTTAATCGGTACACATGCTTTGTTGGAAGACAAGGTGAAATTCCAGAATTTAGGTTTGGCGGTAATTGATGAACAGCACCGTTTTGGAGTAGAACAACGTGCGCGTTTGTGGCGTAAAAACTTGATTCCTCCTCATATTTTAGTAATGACTGCCACTCCTATTCCGAGAACATTGGCGATGAGTTTGTACGGTGATTTAGATATCTCCGTGATTGACGAATTGCCACCAGGTCGAAAACCCATTCAAACCGTGCATCGCTACGATAGCAACCGCTTGAAAGTCTGGAAGTTTTTGAGAGACGAAATAGCTTTGGGACGCCAAATTTATATTGTGTATCCGTTGATTCAAGAATCGGAGAAAATGGATTATAAGGATTTGATGGATGGATACGAAAGTATTTCTCGTGATTTTCCGTTACCACAGTACTCGATTTCGATCTTGCATGGAAAGATGAAACCCGCTGATAAAGATGCCGAAATGAAACGTTTTTCGGAAGGAAAAACCAATATTATGGTTGCCACAACAGTGATTGAAGTTGGAGTTAATGTTCCCAATGCCAGCGTGATGATTATTGAAAGTGCGGAACGTTTTGGACTTTCACAACTTCATCAATTGCGCGGCCGTGTGGGGCGTGGTGCTGAACAAAGTTATTGTATCTTGATGACAAGCCACAAAATGAGCTCCGACAGTAAAGTCCGAATGGAAACGATGGTAGGAACGAATGACGGTTTTGAAATTGCCGAAGTCGATTTGAAACTCCGAGGTCCTGGAGACTTGATGGGAACCCAGCAAAGTGGTATTTTGAACCTGCAAATTGCTGATATTGTTAGAGATAAAGATATTTTAGCTCTAGCGCGTAATCATGCGCAACGTGTTCTTACTGATGATAAACCCTTGGCAAAACCAGAAAATGCAATTATCAAAAGCATCTATTTTGAACTGACCAAAAAGAAGAATATTTGGAATTATATAAGTTAAAAACATGATAAGTTACAACCCTAAAGACTGGATTATTTTTATTTTTCGTTTCCACAAAGCCGATACTTTTCGTCAATTGTTTGTATTGATGGTAGTCATTGGACTGTATTCAGCAAGTGTGGCTTATCTCGAACTGGAATATTGGAATTTACCAGATGATAGCCATGTTAAGAACATCTCGATGATGCACGGCATGTTGGGATTTGTGATTTCGTTGTTATTGGTCTTTAGAACTAATACGGCTTACGACCGTTGGTGGGAAGGTCGTAAATTATGGGGTGCTTTGGTCAACAACAGTCGGAATTTGGCGATAAAATTACATGCAATTTTGGAAGATGAAAAAGATAAAGCTTTTTTTAGAAAAATGATTCCGAGTTACACTTCTATTTTAAATAAACATTTAAAAGATGAAGAAACAGGTAAACAATTATTCGATGAAATTTCTTTTCCGGAAAATCATCATACACATCGTCCGAATCAAGTAGCCAAAATGATGTTTATGAGAATCAATGATTTATACAAAAGGCAAAAAATAACTGGTGATCAGTTGATTATTCTCAATAGCGAAATCCAATCTTTTACCGATATTTGTGGTGCTTGTGAGCGAATAAAAAACACCCCTATACCCTATTCTTATAGTGTTTTCTTGAAGAAGTTTATCTTTTTCTACGTGATGACTTTGCCTTTTGGATATGTTTTTAATTTGGGATATTTTGTAGTTCCAGTCGTTGTTTTTATATTTTATGTTTTGGCAAGTTTAGAATTAATTGCCGAAGAAATCGAAGAGCCTTTTGGACATGATGACAATGACTTACCTACTCGAAAAATAGCAGAGAATATCAAGAAGCATGTGGAGGAATTGATTTAATTTTTAAATAAGTTTATGTTATGAAACATGTTTTTTTATTCCAATTTTTCTTTACCATAACTGTTCTTATTAGCCAAAATAATGGTCCAAAAGAAATATCACCACAGATTTTACTAAAACTAAATACAGAAATTGACAAAGAAGTTCCTGCTTTAAAATTAATGCTTTTAAAAAAAGAATTTACTGCTGAACAAATCGAGTTTTCGATAGATACTTTTCGTATTGAGCAATTAGTTTCCAAAAGAATGGATATTGATTACACTACATTTGGCATGAATACTACAGTAATGGAGAAAACTAATTCATACGATAAATTGATGAATAGGTATTATTACAAACTATTGAAGTCACTGAATGTAAACGACAAAAAAGTACTTATTAAAGCTCAAAAATCGTGGTTAGTTTTCCGGGATACTGAAGCAAAACTCATAAACACTTTGACAAAAGAACAGTATTCTGGTGGCGGAACAATTCAATCAAATATCGCAACGGCTTCTTACTCTGATATAGTAATTCAAAGAACCATTGCGGTTTTTAATTATTATGACGCTTTAATAAAAAAATAAATCACTACTTAAAAATCGTCTTAAAAAAATACCAACTCTCGCTCCTAGTCCTGACAGCCGTGAAAAGTCTTTAGGGGATGAAAACCACTTTTTTCTTGGTGTTGCAGAGCGACTGAAAGAAGCTCCTGCAACACCTCAGAAAAAGGGTTTAAAACCGTAAAGCTTGTAGCAAATGGCAGGTGCCTACTTTCCTAAATAAACCAATTGCTGTACTCCTAAAAATGATTGGGAATAATCAGAAAAAGTGGGTTTAATAACTTTGAACCTCGGTTGACAATGTTTATATTTGCAATCTTGAAAAAAACACAAAATGAAGATATCTTATAATTGGCTTAAACAATTCATTAAAACCGACTGGAAATCAGAGGAAGTATCACACTTACTTACAGATTTGGGTCTTGAAGTAGAAGGTGTAGATAAATACCAATCCATAAAAGGTGGACTAGAAGGAATTGTTGTAGGACATGTTTTGACTTGTGAGCAACATCCAGACGCTGACCGTTTGAAAGTGACGACTGTTGATATTGGTGCTGAGGCGCCAATACAAGTGGTTTGTGGCGCTGCCAATGTAGCTGCGGGACAAAAAGTACCTGTTGCGACTATTGGAACTATATTATATGATGCCGAAGGAAATCCTTTTACCATTAAAAAAGGAAAAATTCGTGGTCAAGAAAGCTTCGGAATGATTTGCGCTGAAGATGAATTAGGTCTTGGACAGAGTCACGACGGAATTATGGTTCTCGACGATACTTTAGTTCCTGGAATTGCTGTTGCCAAAGTTTTTAAAGTCGAAAATGATGAAGTTTTCGAAATTGGATTGACGCCAAACCGTGCTGACGCCATGAGTCACATGGGTACTGCTCGTGATTTGAGAGCGGGATTGATGCAAAAAGGAATCAATACGGAATTGATTACGCCTTCTATCTCTAATTTTAGAGTGGATATGCGTACGTTGAAAATTGATACTAAAATTGAAGATATTACGCTTGCGCCTCGTTACTGTGGTGTTACTATATCTGGAATTACAGTAAAACCTTCGCCCTCTTGGTTGCAAGACCGTTTGAAAGCGATTGGAATTACTCCAAAAAACAATATTGTCGATGTGACCAATTATGTTTTACATGATTTAGGGCAACCACTTCATGCTTTTGATGCTTCAAAAATCAATGGCAAAATCATTGTAAAAACACTTCCTTCAGGAACTAAATTTACAACCCTTGACGATATTGAACGCACGCTTCATGAAGAAGACTTGATGATTTGTGACGAAAAAGGACCTTTGTGTATTGCAGGAGTTTTTGGAGGTAAAAATTCAGGAGTTACAGAACATACCAAAAACATATTTTTAGAAAGTGCCTATTTTAATCCAGTAAGCATTCGTAAAACGGCTAAAAGACATCAGTTAAGTACAGATGCTTCTTTCCGTTTTGAAAGAGGAATTGACCCTACAATTACCGCTTATGCCTTGAAACGTGCAGCAATCTTGATTCAAGAAGTGGCTGGTGGTGAGATTACATCAGATGTAAGTGATATTTACCAAAAGAAAATTGAGGATTTTACGGTTTTTGTAAGCTTTGGTAATGTTAAGAAAATCATTGGTCAAGAAATACCAAAAGATACGATTAAGCAAATATTAGCTTCTTTGGACATCAAAATAAATAGCGTTTCTGAAGCTGGTTTAGGATTAACGATTCCGGCATACCGTGTAGATGTACAAAGAGAAATTGATGTTATCGAAGAGATTTTGAGAGTCTATGGGTACAACAATATTGGTTTTTCGGGAAAATTGAACGCTACGGTTTGCAATGCACCAAGAAATGAAGATTATAAACTTCAAAACATTGTAGCTTCACAATTAAACTCACAAGGCTTTCATGAAATGATGGCCAACTCATTGACAACAGCAGATTATGTAAAACTTTCAGAGAATTTGAAAGAAGAACATAATGTAACGATGTTAAACCCATTGAGTAATGATTTAGCAACGATGCGTCAGTCCTTATTATTTTCAGGTTTAGAGGCTGTTTCCTATAACATCAACCGTAGAAATAACGATTTGAAATTGTTTGAATACGGAAAAACCTATCATAAATTTTTGTCGGGTTTTGAAGAACAAAAACACTTGACTTTGTTTCAAACTGGAAATCGCAACAGCGAAAGTTGGACAAATAATCAGTCACCATCGAACTTTTTTCTATTCAAAGGATATGTTGAGGCGGTATTAGCTCGACTAGGAATTACAAAAACATTGAACTCACCAGTGACTTCAGATGTGTTTTCAGAAGGAATTGCAATTGGTACTGGTCACAATGCTTTAGTTGAATTTGGTGTGGTTAAAAAATCAATTTTGAAACACTTTGGGATCAAACAAGAAGTGTTTTATGCAGACTTTAATTGGGATGCCATTTTGAAAGCAATTTCATTAAAAATAAAATATACTGATATTCCTAAATATCCAGAGGTACGACGAGATTTAGCTTTATTAATTGATCAAGCAGTAAGCTATGACTCAATTTATACAGTGGCGAAGAAAACTGAAAAAATATTATTGAAAAACATCAATTTATTTGATGTTTATGAAGGTGAAAAATTACCAGAAGGTAAAAAATCATACGCTTTGAGTTTTACTATTCAAGACAGTACAAAAACATTAACTGATGTACAGATTGATAAAATCATGAGTAAATTACAAGTTAATTTCGAAACTGAATTAGGAGCAAGTTTGAGATAATTTACTGACTCCTATAAATACAAAAAAGCCAATTCTGAAGAGAATTGGCTTTTTTGATGGATAAAATTTTGTATTATGCTTTTGGTAAAACAACGGTATCCACAACATGAATAACCCCGTTAGATTGATTCACATTAGCAATTGTAATCATTGACATTCCACCTTTTTCGTCGGTGATGTATAATTTTTTTCCTTTCATCCAAGCCGTTAATGTCCCACCACTTACCGTTTTTAAGGTTGCTTTTCCGTTACCCATTTTGATTGCTTTCATAATGTCTTTGGAACTCATTTTTCCAGCAACTACATGGTACGTTAAAATAGTTTGTAACATTTTTTTGTTTTCAGGTTTAAGCAAAGTCTCTACAGTTCCCATTGGTAATTTTTCAAAAGCGGCATTAGTTGGGGCAAAAACGGTGAATGGTCCTTTACTTTGTAAGGTCTCTACTAATCCTGCTGCTTTCACAGCTGCTACTAGTGTGGTGTGATCTTTCGAGTTTACCGCGTTCTCTACAATGTTTTTAGTTGGAAACATTTCGGCTCCACCTACCATTTTTGTTTTTTGAGCGAAAGATGTTGCTCCGAATACTAATGCTAAAAATGCTACTGATAAAAATTTTCTCGTTTTCATAATTTTAATTATTAAGTTATACAGTCATTTACGCTACAACTCTCGATTTGGATTTAAAAAAAGCAGAAAAAACAGTAGTTATTTTATTTTACGCTATGAGTCAATGACTTATATGTAAAATAATTTTAAAAAAAATCTCCAATCCTAAAGATAGGATTGGAGGTTAGAAAAAAAAATGATTTAAATTTTACATAGCAGAAATTATTCCAACTATAAAAGTCATAAAAAAGACAACTCCATAAAAGGATACAAAAACCAAAGCTAATATTCCCATGAATTTATAATGTGATTTCAAGTATTCAAAAGAAGCATTTAATTGCTCGTTGTCATTAAACTTGAAGGCATTCTTTATTTTAGAAGAAAATTGAAACAAATAATAGATTGGAAAAAAATACAGTAAAGCAATCACAATATATATTGCCGAAAAGAAACCTGTTCCTCTTCCCATCATTGGATTCATTCCACCACCAAAACTGTTAAACTTAGCAAAAATGGTTCCAATAGATAAAGCTAAAACCCCCATAAGTCCTAAGAACACAAAACCCAAAATAGATAAAAAGTATCCCCATTTGGCAGTTTCCTTCAAGAATCCTTGTGCTTCATCTGATAATTCAAAATTCTTTTTTAGTCCGATTTCAGTACTATTTTCTTCCATGATTCTGTATTTATATTTATGGCTGAAATTTAGGATTTATATTTCAATTGTTACATTTTTAAACAAAAAAAAACCTCACAAATTGTGAGGTTTTTAATATTTAAGAAATTCTGAGAATTATTTTTTCTCTGATTTTTCCATTTTAGCTTTCAATGCAGCCAATACATCATTACTATCACCTAAAGTAGACGCAGATGCGTTAGCAGATGGAGATGAAGTATTTTCAGTTGCAGCTTTTACATTTTTCTCTTCTTCTTCACGGAAGATAGCAGTATGAGAAGCAACAACTCTTTTGAATTCTTTGTTGAACTCAATTACTTTGAAATCAGCAGTTTCACCTTTTTTCAATTTCTTACCGTCTTCTTTTTCAAGGTGACGAGTTGGAATGAAAGCAACGATGTCTTCACCAAATTCTACAGTAGCTCCTTTGTCAACAATTTCAGAAATTTCTCCGTTGTGGATAGTTCCAACAGCGAATGAAGCTTCATACTGATCCCAAGGATTAGCAGTAGTTTGTTTGTGACCTAAAGATAATTTACGTCCATCAACATCTAATTCTAATACTACTACATCAAGTTTTTCACCAACATTTACAAATTCAGATGGGTGTTTGATTTTCTTAGTCCAAGATAAGTCAGAGATGTAAATTAATCCATCAATTCCTTCTTCAAGTTCTACGAAGATACCAAAGTTTGTAAAGTTTCTAACGATACCAGAATGTTTAGAACCTACTGGATATTTAGAAGTGATATCAGTCCAAGGATCTTGAGATAATTGTTTGATACCTAATGACATTTTACGATCGTCTCTATCTAAAGTTAAGATCTGAGCTTCGATAACATCACCTACTTTTACGAAATCTTGAGCAGAACGTAAATGAGTAGACCATGACATTTCAGAAACGTGGATCAAACCTTCAACACCTTCAGCAACTTCGATGAAAGCACCGTAATCAGCGATTACAACTACTTTACCTTTTACTTTGTCTCCAATTGCTAATTTAGCATCTAGAGCATCCCAAGGGTGAGCGTTTAATTGTTTCAATCCTAATTGAATTCTTGTTTTCTCATCATCGAAATCAAGGATTACAACATTTAATTTTTGATCTAATTCAAGAACTTCAGATGGGTGGTTGATTCTAGACCAAGAAAGGTCAGTAATGTGAATCAATCCATCAACTCCACCTAAGTCAATAAAGACACCATAAGAAGTAATGTTTTTAACAACACCTTCTAATACTTGTCCTTTTTGTAATTGACCAATGATTTCTTTTTTCTGTACTTCAATATCCGCTTCAATAAGCGCTTTGTGAGATACAACAACGTTTTTAAATTCGTGGTTGATTTTCACAACTTTGAATTCCATTGTTTTGTTTACGTAAACATCGTAATCTCTAATTGGTTTAACATCAATTTGAGATCCTGGTAAGAACGCTTCAATTCCGAAAACGTCAACGATCATACCACCTTTAGTTCTGCATTTTACAAAACCATTAACGATTTCACCTGTTTCGTTTGCAGCGATAACTCTATCCCATGATTTGATAGTACGTGCTTTTCTGTGAGATAAAACTAGTTGTCCAGTTTTGTCTTCACGGATATCGATTAATACTTCAACAGTATCACCAACTTTTAAATTTGGGTTGTAACGGAATTCGTTCAACGAAATAACACCTTCCGATTTTGCATTGATATCAACGATAACGTCTCTATCTGTAATTCTAACAACAGTACCATCTACTACTTCTTCTTGGTCAGTAGCGATAAAAGTTTTTGATACTAATTCTTCGAATTCTTGTAAGTGTTTTTCATCAACGATATCAATTCCTTCTTCGAAATTGTGCCAGTTGAAATTTGCTAAAAACTCTTCTTGTGATTGGATTTGTTCAGACATGCTGATTAAAAATTTGTATTCTGCGCTCTCTTGAGTTTCTTGAATGATAGAAAACAACAGAAGTTGTTTGTATAATTAATTGATACCTAGTGGAAACTCTTATTCACCAAAAGGTGTGCAAAATTAAAACTTTTTTTCCTAACTACAAAACAAACTACTTATAATCACTGCTTAAGATTGCATTTTAAAACAACTATTTGAATATTTAGGAGCAGAACACTCTCGTTTTTAGTACAACTCCACCTCCTGCTTTCGCCTTTATCTCTCCGCTACGCTACGAGGATACCAGCTCAATCAGGGCTAATTCATAACTAATTATTTTTATAATTACGTTTTCCTTCAGTGTATTAGATAAAAAAACTAGATTATTTTCTTTACCAAATCCAAAACAAAAGAAAATTGTTCTCCTCTAGTCATAGCCGAGTTATCAATTTCAATGGCATCAACTGCTTTTACCAACGGAGAATTGGCTCTGTGGGTATCAATATAATCTCTCTCTACTACGTTGTTATATACTTCTTCAAAAGTAACGGTATCACCTTTAGAAACCAACTCATCAAAACGACGTTGCGCTCTAGTTTGTGCATTGGCATTCATATACAATTTCAATTCGGCTTCTGGAAAAACTACAGTACCTATATCTCTACCGTCCATTACAATTCCTTTGCCCTTCCCCATTTCTTGTTGCTGTTCGACAAGTTTCGCTCGAACTTCATCAATTTCAGCAATTTTGCTCACAAATCCAGAAACCTCAATAGTGCGAATTTCACTCTCAACATCTATATCATTAAGAATCATAACTGCAAATCCTAATTCGGGTCTAAATTTAAACCGCAAGCGAATGAAGGATAAACTATGTATTAATGATTCTTTATCAAAAAAATCATTGTTGATATACCCATTTTGCATTGCAAAAAGTGTAATCGCTCGATACATAGCTCCAGTGTCTACATATGCATATCCTAATTCTTTAGCTAATTGTTTAGCCAAAGTACTTTTACCTGTAGAGGAGAATCCATCTATTGCTATAGTTATTTTTGAAGTCAAAATATATTATTGAAAATTAATGGTTAACCCAAATAAACTTGTATTTCCTGCCAAGGTATATCTAGAATAAGAATAATTGAATTTTAATTTATTCATCTTTAATCCTAAACCTAGTGAAAAACCAGAAAAATTACGCTGTTCTACTATTTTTAATTCTTGAGCTCTTCTGAAATTATAACTCACTCGCAAGTTGAAAGCTTTTTGAGGAAACAATTCAGCACCCAATATCACATGTCGAAAAGTGTTTCCTAAAAACGAAATTTTTTCCTCCTTTGTAGTTCCATCAAAAGAAGATTCAGCTCTAACAGGATTAGAAAATGATATATTCCATTGCTGTAAGTTTTCTAAATTTAAATGCCAACGAATAGGGACATGCTCTAATTCTTGCGAAACTCCAAATATAATCTCTAAAGGCAATTGCTCTTTAATGCCTGAGTAGGTAGTGAATTGTGTTCCTATATTACGAATTACGAATCCCCAGTTCACATCGTTTTGTTCATCAATATAAATCACCCCTAAATCTAAAGCTCCACCTAATGATGAATAGGTCTCTAAGCTTGAAGATATCAATTTAGCATTTGCTCCTATATGCAAATTTGAATACGGGACATTATATGAATATCCTCCTGACAATGCTATTTCACTTCCAGTAAAAGAAGCCGTTTGTTGACCATTTTCATCATAACCTTCAAAATTACCGTAATTAACATAGTTAACTCCAGCATGAAAAGTCTGTAAATGACGGTCATAAGTATATGCATAAGAAGCCGTTCCATAAGTCACTTCTCCGTAATAATTTCCGTAGTTTATTGCTAAATGATTATGCATCTCAGGATTGATCGAGGCAGGATTAAAAATTCCTTGATTTACATCTTCATCATATAAAGTGACTGTTTTACCACCAAGTGCTGCTTGTCTTGGCGAAGTCACCAAGTTCAAAAATTGATACACACTCTTACCCCCTATTTGCGAATAAGACAAAGAATAAACAAATAAAAACAAATAAATTAAATGCCTTTTAAACATGCTTTGAATTTCTCTAATGGTTTAAGTAAAACGCGGTTGCGAAGATAAAATTATTATACTATAATTACTTGCTTTTTTATTGAAAATCAAATAATAAAATAAAACCAAAATTAGAAACTTAACTAAAAGCCCTAATTTTGGTTTCAAACACAAACTATAAAACTTTTCTATTTTAAAGGGTTTTAGCGTTTTTTACTTTTTGATTGGTAATTGCAATCTCCAACACTTCGTACATTTCTTTAACATAGTGAAAGGTCAAACCCTCAATATATTCTGGTTTAATTTCATCAATGTCACTTTTATTTTCATGACAAAGGATAATTTCTTTAATATTTGCTCTTTTGGCAGCCAAAATCTTTTCTTTGATTCCTCCTACTGGAAGCACTTTTCCTCTCAGTGTAATCTCACCGGTCATAGCAATATTTTTCTTCACTCTTTTTTGAGTAAACAAAGAAACTATTGAAGTCAACATTGCTATTCCAGCACTTGGTCCATCCTTAGGAGTCGCTCCTTCAGGCACGTGAATATGGATGTTATATTTTGTTAGAATCTCAGGATTTAATCCTAGTAATTCGGTATTTGCTTTAATATACTCTAATGCAATCGTAGCCGATTCTTTCATTACAGTGCCTAAGTTCCCTGTAATTGTCATCCCCCCTTTTCCTGGAGAAATTAAAGATTCAATAAATAAAATATCACCGCCTACACTCGTCCAAGCTAGACCAGTTACAACACCTGCAACATCATTTGTCTCGTATTTATCTCTTTCTAATCGCGCCACGCCTAAAACCTGAATAATATCAGCATCTGTGACTTTTTTATTGTACTCTTCCTCCATCGCTACTGACTTGGCAGCATTACGTATCACTTGGGCGATTTTAGCTTCCAAACCACGAACTCCTGATTCACGTGTATAACCTTCTACGATTTTTTCCAATTGTTTTTTTCCAATAGTCAAATCTTTGGAAGTAAGTCCGTGTTCTTTTAACTGTCTCGGAAACAAATGTTGCTTCGCTATTTCAACTTTTTCTTCAATAGTATATCCCGACATTTTAATGACTTCCATACGGTCTTTCAAAGCTGGTTGAATTGCCGCCATATTGTTGGAAGTAGCAATAAACATGACCTTTGATAAATCATATCCTAACTCCACAAAATTATCATAAAATGAATTGTTCTGTTCCGGATCTAAAACCTCCAATAAAGCAGAGGAAGGATCTCCTTGATTACTATTAGATAATTTATCTATTTCATCCAAAACAAAAACTGGATTTGAAGTTCCTGCTTTTTTTAAACTTTGAATAATACGACCTGGCATAGCTCCAATATAGGTTTTTCTATGACCACGAATCTCAGCTTCATCACGCAGCCCCCCTAGAGAAATACGTACATACTCTCTTCCTAAAGCCTCTGCAACGGAACGACCTATTGAGGTTTTACCTACACCTGGAGGTCCTGTCAAGCAGATGATAGGCGATTTCATATCATTTCGCAATTTTAAAACTGCCAAATGCTCTATCATTCTTTTCTTAACATCTTCCAAGCCAAAATGATCTCTATCTAAAATTTTTTGCGCACGTTTTAAGTCAAAATTATCTTTTGAATACTCATTCCAAGGCAATTCCAATAATAACTCTAGATAATTTCTTTGAATTCCAAAATCAGGAGCCTGAGGGTTCATACGTCTCATTTTAGATAATTCTTTTTCAAAATGTTGTTGGCATTTTTCATCCCATTTTTTAGTTTTTGACTTCACCAACATCTCATCCATTTCTTCTTCTTGTGAAACACCACCCAATTCTTCTTGAATGGTTTTCATTTGTTGATGAAGAAAATATTCTCTTTGTTGTTGATCTAAATCAAAACGTACTTTAGATTGAATATCATTCTTGAGTTCTAATTTTTGTAGCTCAAGATTCATGTATTTTAAAGTTTCTAAAGCTCTGTCTTTTAAATTATTAATAGCTAACAATTCTTGTTTTTCTTTAACTGATAGATTCAGATTTGAAGTTACAAAATTGATTAAGAAAGACTGACTTTCAATATTCTTAATCGCAAAAGTTGCTTCGCTTGGAATATTAGGGCTTTCTTTTATAATTTCAATTGCCACATCTTTAACCGTATCCAAAATTGCTAAGAATTCTGTGTTTTTACCCTTCGGTTTTTTTTCAATAATGTCCTTGATAGTAGCAGTCATATAAGGCTCTTCAGAAATAACTTCTGTTATTTCGAATCGCTTTTTCCCTTGCAAAATTACTGTAGTGTTTCCATCAGGCATTTTTAAAACACGTAAAATTCGGGCAACGGTACCTATCTTATGGATATCATTTTTATTAGGCTCTTCTACCTCTTCGTCGATTTGAGCTACAACTCCAATAATTTTTCCAACTGCATTGGCATCATCAATCAATTTGATTGATTTATCACGGCCAGCAGTTATTGGGATAACAACACCCGGAAACAAAACCATATTTCGTAACGGAAGAATTGGTATTGTTTCAGGTAAAACTTCATTCATCATTTCCTCCTCGTCCTCGGGAGTCAATAATGGGATTAATTCCGCTTGTGAATCAATTTCCTGAAGTGACAGATTGTCAATAGTACTTATTTTATGATTTGACATAATTGTATTTAAGTCATTTTGTCACCAAACAAAACGTCGTTTAATGACAAAGTTAATATATAGTGTAATTTATTTAACTGGAAATCAAATACTAACGTATTATTATATTAATATTTTTAATATAAAAAACAATCATTATGCCATAATACCATAACGATTGCCTACTGCGTTTTAAATTTAAACTATTAATTCTGATTTTTTAGGAATCTTATATAATAATAAGACTCCAGTTATGAAAAATACAGCTAAAAATACAATTGCAAATCTAGGACTTCCTGTGATTTGGTCAATTAACCCATACACTAGCATCCCTATAACAATTCCAATTTTCTCAGCAACGTCATAAAAACTAAAAAAGGATGCAGTATCCTCTGTTTCTGGTAATAATTTTGAATAAGTTGAGCGCGACAAAGATTGAACTCCACCCATAACGAGTCCTGCATAAATTGCCATGATATAAAAATGCATAGGCAAAGTTATAAAATAAGCGAGCATACAAAATAGTACCCAAGCGATATTTATAACAATTAAGGTTGGAATATTCCCCCATCTTCCTGAAGCTTTCGAAGTCAAAATTGCGCCTAAAACCGCTACCAATTGTATCAACAAAATACAGATTATCAATCCAATGGTACTTTCTTCTTTTGATGACCATTGAATTTCTTGAGCACCAAAGTAAGTTGCGACCAACATTACGGTTTGTACCGCCATACTATAAACAAAAAAGCTTTTTAAATACATTTTCAATCGAATATTATCCGAAAGTAAATGCCAAACTTTTTTAAGCTCTTTAAAGCCATTAAAGAAAATTGCTTTGGTGATTTTTTTTTGTGATTCTTTATTTCCCTTCGGTAAATAATAATAGGAATATTGACTAAATATTATCCACCAAACACCAACCATTACAAATGAATACCGCATTGCTTTCATTGCAGCTTCTCCCTCTGTTCCTGATATTCCAAAAAACTTTGGCTTCATAATCATTGCTAGATTGATTACCAATAACAAAACACTACCAATGTATCCTAATGAATATCCTTTGGCACTTATCTTGTCTTGTTGTTCTGGAAAAGCAATATCTGGAAGATAGGAGTTATAAAATACCAAACTCCCCCAATAGCCAATTAATCCTAAAAAATAAAATACTAAGCTGGAGTATATGTTTTCTAATTCAAACCAATATAATCCCATACATGAAAAAGCTCCCAAATAACAAAAAAACTTCATAAATGTCTTTTTATTACCCACATAATCCGCTATACCAGATAACAACGGAGAAATAAACGAAACCACCAAAAATGCTATGGCCGTAACAAAACTAATTAAAGCAGAGTTTTTTAAATGTAGTCCAAAAACATCAATATAATGATTACCTTCTGTAAACAGCGCATCATAAAAAATAGGAAAAATAGCCGATGCAATAGTAAGTGTGTAAACGGAATTTGCCCAATCGTAAAATGCCCAAGCATTTAGTAATTTCTTATCTCCTTTTTGTAAAATTGACATATTGCTTCTTTTATTTAGATAATTCTTATATTTACTATTGTTGTACAAAAAAAGCCAATTCTTTCGAATTGGCTCTATAACTTTTAATTTTTTTTTATTTAAAATTAACTCCAAATTTAGCAGCAATTGCTTTTGCTTCTGGTACCATAGCTTTAAGGTTTGCAATCCTAGTAGCATCAGAAGGGTGCGTGCTTAGCATTTCTGCTGGAGCTTGACCTCCTGAATTAGCTGACATTCTAGTCCAAAAATCAATGGATTCTTCTGGATTATAACCCGCAATAGCCATTAATACTAATCCAATTTTATCAGCTTCTGTTTCATGACTACGACTAAACGGCAACATACCTCCTACTTGAGATCCAATACCGTAATATTGTTGCCACATTTGCTGTTTTTCGGCACTTTGACCTCCTGTAGCAACTGCAACACCAACTGCGCCAAGTGATTGAATTTGTGAAGCACTCATACGTTGTGCTCCATGATTAGCCAAAGCATGAGAAACTTCGTGACCCATAACAGTTGCTAGTCCTGCATCATTTTTAGCAATAGGCATAATCCCTGAATAGACAACTATTTTACCTCCTGGCATACACCAAGCATTAATATCTTTGCTTTCGACTAATTTATATTCCCAACGATAATCTTTTAAGTATTCAGTCTGTCCCAAAGAAGCTAAATACCTTTCGGCTGCTCCTTTTATTCTAACACCTACATTTTCTACTCTTCTTGCATCTGTTGTACCCGAAATGACTTTGTTTTCTTTTAAGAATTCACCGTATTGTTGAAAAGCTGAAGGAAAAAGCTCACTATTCGAAACAAAATTTAACGTTTTCTTTCCTGTGAGTGGATTAGTTGCACACGAGAATAATAATCCTAATGAGCAAATTCCTATTAATAGTGAATGTTTTTTCATGATATTTATTTTTATTTTAACAAAAATACGACAATAATGGATATTCTATTTGCAAAATTAAACTCAAATGTTTCAATATTGTTATTTTTCTTATTCCCCAATAATATGCAATACATTAAACTCCTTAGGCACAATCAGATAATTTTCTTTTACTAATGTTTTTTTTTCAAAAACTATCTTTTCATTGTTAATTTCAATATTTTTCACTTTAAAAGGCAAACCAATTAAGTTAATTTTATATTTAGAATAATTTGTTTCGTATTTCCCGTCTTTATGCAACTGAATTATTAATTCGTTCTCCTTACCTGTAACCTGAAAAGACAAGAAACTGAATCGTCCTTTTTTGTAATCATACCCATCTTGAGCATCTTCATAAACTACAGATTTTTCAACTCCTTCTTTATAATATAAGTCTAGAGTTAATTCGTCAAAATCTAATTCACCCACATATTGTTGCACAGGATATTTTGGAATAATGGCACCTGCTTTTACAAAAATAGGGATTTCATCAAATTTTGAATCTACCCACTTTTCTTTCCCTCCTTTTAACAAAGAATTAGTCCAATAATTATACCACTGACCTCTAGGGACATACATTCTCCTACCTAAAGAATTAGGTTCTAAAATTGGACAAACCAAAATCTGATTACCAAAAATAAATTCGTCATTACGATAATGTGTTTGTATATCTTCTTGATCAAAATAAACCAAAGGTTTCAACATCGGAATTCCATCTTCAATATATTGCCAGAACATAGTATATAGATATGGGAGTAATTGGTAACGGAGATTTATAAATTTTCGTGTAATATCGACTACTTCTTCGTCAAATGCCCAAGGTTCTTGGTTTCCGTGATCACCGGAAGAATGCGTTCTACAAAATGGATGAAATACTCCCAATTGAATCCAACGAGCGTATAATTCACCCGTAGGTTGTTCTGCAAATCCTCCTATATCAGAACCTGTGAATCCCATTCCTGAAATATTTAGACGTTGAACTTGAATGTTAGCTAACCATAAATGCTCCCAAGTGGCGACATTATCACCTGTCCATGACGAAGTATAACGTTGTGCTCCAGAATAGGCTGAACGCGTAATCACAAAAGGTCGTTTTGGGTAAGCAAATTTCTTCATACCATGATAAGTTGCTCTTGCCATTTGCGTACCATAAATATTATGCGCTTTCCTGTGACTACATGGATTACCATCATAATCATGCCGAACATCCATTGGGAATGTTTTATTAGGGACTTCCATAACGGCAGGTTCATTCATATCATTCCAAACTCCTTTTACTCCTATATCTGCAACTAATTCTTTAAATAATCCTGCCCACCACTCTCTAACCTCAGGATTTGTATAGTCTGGAAAATTACATTCTCCGGGCCACACTTTTCCTTTCATATAAGGACCATCGGCTCTTTTACAAAAATAATCTTTAGCCAGCGCTTCTTGATAAACTGAATATTCCTTGTCTATTTTTATACCAGGGTCAATGATAACTACTGTTTTAAAACCGTCAGCGGCTAATTCTGAAACCATTCGTTTTGGATCTGGAAAATATTCTTTGTTCCAAGTAAAACACCTAAAACCGTCCATGTAATCAATATCCAAATAGATAGCATCACATGGAATTTTAAGTTCTCTAAATTTTGCTGTTACTTCTTTGACATTACTCTCTGGATAATAGCTCCATTTACATTGGTGAAAGCCTAAAGTCCACAAAGGCGGTAATTCTGGTTTCCCTGTTAAATCAGTATAGGAAACCACAACGTCTTGCATTTTAGGCCCATAAATAAAATAGTAGTTCATTTCCCCTCCTTCAGCCCAAAAACTAGTCACATTTCTTCGATCATGACAAAAGTCAAAATTTGTTCTAAAAGTATTGTCAAAGAATATCCCGTATGATTGTTTATTGTGTAATCCAATATAAAATGGAACTACTTTGTAAAGCGGCTCTTGGTCTTTTTGATATGCATATTGATCTGTGGCAAAGTTTTCTAATCTCTTTCCTTTTAGATTCATTTGAGTCGCTTTATCCCCAAGTCCGTAGAAAGATTCTCCATCCCTGGAAGCTTTACTCATCTTAACTATGTTTCCACCAAACTCGTAACTTTCTTCCCAGTGAAAACCCAACTCATCCTCTAAAATAACTTTTCCTTCAATATCTAAAATAGAAATTCGAAGATCATCTTTTTGGATTTTACAAATAACTTTACTTGTTTTAATCTGAAAGTAAGTTGCTTTTTCATCAACTTCAAGAAAATTATACCCATGGGAATGATTTTCATCTATTGCATATGAAAAATCATTACTAAAATATCCTTTGGTGGTATACCTAAAACGTAACATGCTATCTCTTAATATTGTAACTTTTAGAATAACACTATTATTGGTGTAAAAATAAACAGAATCTACTTCGTGTTCATGGGAAATTATTTTTGATGGATATAAATCCCCCTTATATTCTAGTTCTGTATTTGTAATCATATACTAATTATTTTAAGACTCTTATTGTAAGGTTCAAATTTACAAATATTCTCAGTTACCTCACTTTAATTAAAGGCTTTATTGGTAAAAATAGTATCATTAATTAATGATGTAAAACAAAAATATCATATCACCATTTATTAATTAAAATAAGTAGTGATACGATAAAGATGTTATAATTAAACTGAGTTCAAATAATCAAACGAATCAAGTTTGTTTATTTTGAAATTTTATAAGCAATTACTGCTAATGGTGGTAATGTTACTGCTGCTGAAAAATCTCTACCGTCGTAAGGAGAAGATTCAATCGTAATTTTATTTGGATTAACCATACCACTACCACCGTAAATCACATCATCACTATTGAAAATTTCAGTCAATTTTCCTTTTCTAGGTAAACCAATTCTATAATTTTCTCTAACCACTTGTGTGAAATTACAAACTACTATGACACTATCTTTTGGATTATTTCCATTTCGGATATAAGACATCACCGCATTTTGATGGTCTGAATAATTGATCCATTCAAATCCTTCTGGACTAAATTGCTTTTCATGCAATGCAGGTTCCGATCTATATAAACCATTCAAATCAGTAACAACTTTTTTAATCCCCTCATGGAACGGATATTGTAATAAATGCCAATCTAAACTTTCCTCAAAATTCCATTCCGCGCTTTGACCAAATTCAGACCCCATGAACAATAATTTTGTACCAGGGTGTGTAAACATATAGCCATAAAGTAATCTCAGGTTGGCAAATTTCTGCCATTCATCACCGGGCATTCTTCCAGCAATTGAATGTTTACCATACACCACTTCATCATGTGAAAGAGGCAACATGAAATTTTCAGTAAAAGCATAGGTCATAGAAAAAGTCAAGTCATTCTGGTGGTATTTTCTATAAACCGTCTCTTTTTGGAAATAGTCTAAAGTATCATGCATCCAACCCATCATCCATTTCATTCCAAAACCTAATCCACCTACAAATGTAGGCCTAGAAACCATTGGAAACGAAGTGCTTTCTTCTGCAATTGTTTGAACTCCTTCAAAATTAGAATAAACGGCTTCATTAAACTCTTTTAAGAAACTGATGGTGTCTAGATTCTCTCTACCACCAAATTCATTTGGCTCCCACTCTCCTTCTTCTCTAGAATAATCTAAATACAACATAGATGCAACTGCGTCTACACGTAGGGAATCAACATGGTAATGTTGCAACCAAAAGATAGCATTACTAATTAAGAACGAGCGAACTTCGTTACGTCCATAGTTAAATACCAAACTTTTCCAATCAGGATGATATCCTTTTCTACGATCGGGATGTTCGTATAGATTTGATCCGTCAAAAAATCCTAAACCGTGAGCATCATCAGGAAAATGAGAAGGAACCCAATCCATAATAACTCCAATTCCAGCCTGGTGTAATTTATCAACCAAAACCATGAATTCTTGTGGATTCCCAAAACGAGAAGTTGGCGCAAAATAACCAACCAATTGGTAACCCCATGATGGATCATAAGGATATTCCATTACTGGCATAAATTCTATGTGTGTAAAACCTGTTTCTTTAACGTAATCCACTAAATCCTCAGCAAATTCTAAATAAGTTAAAAAACGATTCTCTTTGCCATGACGTTTCCAAGATCCTAAATGAACTTCATAAACTGAGTAAGGCTTATCTAGACCATTGTGGTCTTTTCTGGTTTTCATCCATTTGGAATCATCCCATTTGTAGTCTAAATCCCAAACTACAGAAGCCGTATGTGGTGGTTTTTCACAATAAAAAGCAAAAGGATCTGCTTTTTCGGTAATAATTCCGCCGTTATCAGATTGTATTTTATATTTATAGGTTGTTCCTTTTCCAATATTGGGAATAAATCCTTCCCAAATTCCAGAGGAATCCCAGCGTACTTGTAATTGGTGTTCTCCTTGAATCCAGTAATTAAAATCACCAACAACTGAAACTGAGCGAGCGGTAGGTGCCCAAACAGCGAAATAAACTCCTTTTACTCCGTCCACTTCAATAAGATGTGCACCTAATTTTTCATATAATCTGAAATGCTTTCCAGCTTTAAATAAATCTATATCAAAATCGGTAAAAAGAGAATGTGTTTGTACTTTATTCATTTTTTTTGGTTTATTTTTCTTAAACGTTACTACTTTTTAGAAGTAATGTCATCGTTATTAATAGCTTGACTATTGTTGAATTTTGAACAAATGAAAAGGTAAATCTGGGCTTATATCTACATAATTCCACTCCTTATCCCAAAGATAACTATTCCCTGTAATCAAATCAACGATGTGTACAGGATTAATTCCTAATTTATCAATAGGAAGTCTCACCGACCCTTGTTGTGAATTTGAAGAATCTAAATTGACAACCATCAACGTTTTATTTTGTAAATCATCATCATACTTGTAATAAGCCATAATATTCTCATTATTAGTATCACAAAAAATAATGTTATTGGTTTGCTGTAATGAAGCTTGTTCTTTACGAATTTGGTTGATTTTGGTAATCAATCGAGTTATCTTATTCTGTATCGTCCAATCCCATTTGTAAACCTCATATTTCTCAGAATTTAGATATTCTTCTTTCCCATGAGCCATTGGTTCAGAAACTCTGTATTCAAATACAGGCCCATATATCCCAACACTAGAACTTAAGGTTGCAGCAAGGAAATACTTTTGTAAATGCATTGACTCACTTCCGCTTTGCAATGCAAAAGGATTGATGTCAGGAGTATTTGGCCAAAAGTTAGGACGATAAAACTCTTTTTGTTCTGATTGTGTTAACTCTGTAACATATTCTGTTAGCTCCGCTTTTGAATTTCTCCAAGTAAAATAAGTATAAGATTGACTAAAGCCTTGTTTAGCCAACTCATTCATAATTTTAGGACGCGTAAAAGCTTCGGCTAAAAAGAGAACATCTGGATGTTTTTTCTTGATTTCACCTATCAACCATCCCCAGAAGTAAAAGGGTTTAGTATGCGGATTATCAACTCTAAATATTTTTATATTACAATCTTCAATCCAAAATAAAGCCACGTCCAATAATTCTTTCCATAAATTTTTCCAGTCGGAACTTTCAAAATAAATAGGTTGAATATCTTGGTATTTTTTTGGTGGATTTTCAGCATATTGTACCGTTCCATCAGGTCTCCATTTGAACCATTGTGGAAAATCTTTCACATATGGATGATCTGGAGCTGCTTGCAAAGCATAATCCATAGCTACCTCAATTCCCCAATCTTGTGCTTTTTTGACTAATTGTTTGAAATCATCTATAGACCCCAATTCAGGGTGCGTAGATTTATGGCCGCCTTTAGCAGATCCAATTCCCCAAGGGGAACCCACATCACCATCTTCTGCATTAGTAGCATTGTTTTTACCTTTTCTATTCACTTCTCCTATAGGATGAATCGGTGGGAAATACAAAGTATCAAATCCCATCTGAGCTACTCTGGGTAGTAATCTTTCACAGTCTTTGAATGTTCCATGCTTACCATCTTCTTCTGAAGCGGAACGTGGAAAAAACTCATACCAAGTACTAAATAATGCTTTTTTACGATCTACATATACTTTCAGTTCTTGTGATTGATTAGCTAATAAACGACTTGGGTATTTTTTGAAAATTTGTGTTAATCTCTCGGAAGTAACTTCAGGAATCGCCTGATTATACTCAGATTCTGTTTTTAATAAATATTCAAGATGTCCCAAATATCCTCTTTCATCATGTGTTGCCATCTCAAGAATCGCATTTACATATTCTGCTCCTTCTAGCAATTCTGACTTTACATATTGATTGTCTTGGATTTTTCGATCTGTACCATGTTGCCAGTTTAGAGCATAATCTACCCAACTTTGAACAAAATAACTATAGTTTCCTTGTTTTTCGACTTTAAAATCCGCGTACCATTCATCATTATGAGTAGGAATCATTCGTACTTCTTGCCAATTATCTTCATTCTCGTGTTTGTATTTCACACAAGCCTCAATAACGTCATGGCCATCTGCAAAAACAGCCGCAGTTACGCGTACTGTTTGACCAACAATTCTCTTTATTGCGAATGCTCCACCGTCTAATTGAGGTGAAACATTTTCTATTACTATTCTGGTTTGATTCTGCATTTTATAAATTTATATCTAGTCTAATTTTATAATTTATTTTTGGAGATAAAGGAATATTACTTAATAATAAAATTATCTGGTATTGTAACTCCTTTTTTAATTACTACAATTCCTTGTTTAATACAATACAATTCATTTGTAGTATTCTCCAAGTGATCACCACCACTGATGTAAACATCATTTCCTATGCGACTATTTTTATCAATCAAAGCATTTTTGATAAAACATCTTTCACCAATACCGACTAGCGTAGTATTATTGTTTTTATCATTTTCCATTTCCTCTATACTTTGATAAATATCGCTACCCATAACATAACAATTTTGTATCACAGTATCTTTACCGATTCTAGAACGAATTCCGATAACCGATTTTGTAATTTCTTTAGCATTCAAAATACAACCTTCAGAAATCAACGAACGATCAAGTTTTGTATTTTGAAATTTTGAAGGAGGCAACATCCTTGGTCTTGTGTAAATTTTATTATCATTGTCAAATAAATTAAATTGAGGAACATCATCTGTCAAACCAATATTTGCTTCAAAGAAAGAATCAATATTACCAATATCTGTCCAATACCCTTCGTATTGGTAACTCAGTACTTTATTTGTTAGTACTGCTTGAGGGATAATTTCTTTTCCAAAATCTTTGGTTTCTTGATTAGCCATCAAATCTACCAACAGCTGTCTGTTGAAAATATAAATCCCCATAGAAGCCAAATAATGTTTGCCTTCAGACTTCATTTGATCACTTACATCAGATGTCCAGTCTGGCAATAATTCTTTAGCTGGTTTTTCGATAAAAGATTCAATAAAACTATCACTATTAGTTTTTAATATACCAAATTCTGGTGCATCTTTATCATTTACAGGTAAAGTAGCTATGGAGATATCAGCGTCTTTTTTGATATGTTCTTCAATCATTTCATTCAAATCCATTTGATATAATTGATCTCCAGAAAGAATTAGAGCATAATCAAAATCATGATTTAAAAAATGAGGCATACATTGACGTACAGCATCTGCAGTACCTTGAAACCAATTTGGGTTGTCTACAGTTTGTTCTGCAGCAAGAATATCTACGAAAGCTTGACTAAAAGCACTAAAAACATAGGTGTTTTTGATATGTTTATTCAACGAAGCCGAATTAAATTGTGTCAATACAAACATTCTATAAATGTCTGAATTCATACAATTAGAAATTGGAATGTCAACTAATCTATATTTACCTCCTATCGGCACAGCAGGCTTCGACCTCGTTTCAGTTAAAGGATACAACCTTGAACCTTGACCACCACCTAGAATAATTGCAATCACATTTTTCTTTTTCGCTTTCATCTTTTATTTTATTATTAAATTATACATTTTTAAATATTCTTGATATGCATTTTCCCAGGAATAATCGAGCATCATTCCTGATTTTATAATTGAATTTACTTTTTCTTGGTCTTTATACAATATTACAGCTCTACCAATAGCTATTTCAATATCAGTTACAGTTGCTTGATCAAAACATATTCCACAACCATCTTCACTAATATCTACAACAGTATCTTTTAAGCCTCCAGTACTTCTTACTACAGGAATTGCACCATAACGATAAGCATACATTTGATTTAACCCACATGATTCCATACGAGAAGGTATTAGTAGGAAGTCCGAACCAGCATAAATCAAATGTGCTAAATCTTCATTAAAGCCAATGTAAACATTGTAATTTCCTTTAAATTCAGTTAATAACTTGCTTAATTGATCTTCAATTTCTTTATTTCCTGAGCCCAATATAAGAATATTAATTTTTCTAGCGTTTTCCTTTGTTGTTTTTTTTAAAAATTCACACAACAAGTCTATTCCTTTTTCTTCAAATAGCCTTCCTACAAAACTAAAAAGTGGTTTATTTGGATCTAAATCAAATAAATCACATAATTTTTCTTTATTTTTTTGCTTCCCAATGTGATGATTTTTAATCGAATAATTAAATTCTATCTTACTATCATTTTCAGGATTCCAAGTTTCATTGTCAATTCCGTTCAATATTCCTTTGGATTTGTAGCGAACTTGATTGAATAAAATTTCTAATCCATTTCCTGAATCATTTATTTCATTCAAATAATTGGGCGAAACTGTAGTAATAGCTCTAGCACATTTTAATCCTACAGCAAGTGAGTTAATACAACCACCCCATTCTAAAATATGAGTTTTATACAAATCATAATCTGGAAAATAGTTGAGTTTATCAAAACCAAATTGTCCTTGATACAAGGCATTATGTACAATCAATAATGTTGGAATTTCTTTAAGCTTTTCATATTGCCTACCATAAGTCATCATAAACGGAATAAGCGATGTATGATGGTCATGACAATTAATAACTTCAGGGAGTTCCTTACGAGTAGCTAACCAATCTAAAAAGGCTTTTTGAAAAGCTAAAAATCGTTCTATATCATCTTTATACCCATAAATATCAGCCCTGTCAAAAAGTTCGGGAATAGCTATAAGGTATAAGTCAAAACCTAAATCATTATTAATTCCTTTAAGTACACTAAAAGGGAAATGGAATTGCCCTAATTGTACTTGTGACCAAAAGACAGTTTCAAATTCATTTTTTTGGATAAATTCCGTTTCATAACAAGGAATGACCACTTTTACTGAATGCCCTCTCTTATATTGGTAATTTGATAAAACACCTACTACATCCGCTAAGCCTCCTACTTTCGCGACAGGATAACATTCCGCACTTATATGAATTATTTCCATTTCAACAGTTTAATACAATTCATATCAATAATAAAAAATTAAAAGATCTCAGTATGCAAATGTTAATATCTCAAATGGTTAATAAAATTACCACTATTATCTTTTTTTAAATTTAGTGAAAAATTAAGAAAACAAAAACTAAATAATAATTTTAATAAATAATCAAAAAACAGTCGTAATCATTTGAAAATTGTACGAATCACACCTATTTATATCAAAATAATCTACATTTTATTATAATTATAGACAAAATAGAAGATGTTTACCGTTCTCACATTCTCTTAAAACAAAGAATGTTTTTGAAAAATATTCAAGAAACGGACTTTAATCTTTAAATAATAAAATTAAATAGGTTGAAAAGGAGATTTAAGTAACCTGGAAACTTATCTGTTAAATGGTTTTAATGTTATCCAAATTATCTTGGAAGACCTATTTGTATAACGTACTTTTGTCTAAAAAATTAATATAAAAGCATAACAAATAATAATTAGTATCGTTTTTATACAGAATATCAAACTTAATGATTTATGGTAATTTTAAAATTTATTAAAAACAATCGGACTATAAACACAGTACTTGCTGTAATTTTTATTTTAACAATTGGAGTTATAGATTATAATACTGGTACAGAAATGGCATTCTCGTTGTTTTATATAGGGCCAATTGTACTACTGTCATTACATAACAAAGTTCAAATTCAAGAAATATTCCTATGTGCAACAATTGCGGCTATTTCTTGGTCATATTCTGAGTATTCAAATGTTATATTATCTCATGTTTTTTTTCCAATTTGGAATTCATTTGTTCGTTTTGCCATTTATCTTACCATAGGTTTATTATTTTTTAGATTTAAAGAAAAAGAAAGAAAAATTCGGTTAGTCAATAAAAAACTAAATGAATTGAACCTTGAGAAAAATAAATTCATTGGTATTGCCGCTCATGATTTAGCTAATCCAATTGCTTCAATTTACGCCTTTTCTGATTTATTAATCGAAAACAAACTAGAAAATACTGAAGAAGACATTAACGAAGGCTTACAAATCATTAAAGATTTAAGCTCAAATACTCTGGGAGTTTTAAAGAATTTATTAAATGTTTCTGTAATTGAATCAGGGAAAATAGATTTAAAAATTGAAACACACAATTATATTGATTTTATAAAAAAACAGATAATTTACAACCAAATAATAGCTAAAAACAAAAGTATCAATATTCATCTTGAGACTGATTCACAATTAGCTATATTGCTGTTTGATGATCATTATTTGAGTGAAGTAACTAGTAATTTGCTTTCTAATGCTATTAAGTTTTCTTATTCTGGAGGTAAAATCATTGTAAAAGTATCTCAAAAAGAAGGCTTTATAGTAACCGAAATTATCGATCAAGGCAAAGGAATACCTCAAAATGAACAGGAAAAATTATTTTATTATTTTCAAAAATCAAGTACCCAGCCAACGCAAGGCGAAAGCAGTACAGGTCTTGGCTTAGCGATTGCAAAACAAATTGTAGATTTACACAAAGGTTCAATTGGTTTAAAAAGCACTTTAAATGAGGGTTCTAATTTTTATTTTAAGCTACCAATAAAAACCGTTTAATTTATTTTTCACCATTAAATTTGAATACAATGAAATATCCAATTGAAAAAACAGAAGCCGAATGGAAAGAACAATTAGGCGAAGAAAGATATCGAATTTTACGACAAAAAGGTACGGAATACGCTCACACAGGAGCTTATAACTCCCATTACGAAAAGGGTATCTATTGTTGTGGCGCTTGTGGAGAGCAATTATTCGAAAGTGACTCAAAATTTGATGCGCATTGCGGTTGGCCATCATTTGATGAAGCTATACCAGGAAAAGTAAAAAATGTGCTTGACAAAACACACGGTATGATTCGGACTGAAATCGTGTGTACCAATTGTGGTGGACATCTAGGTCACGTTTTTAATGATGGCCCTACTCCAACTGGTGAACGCTTTTGCGTAAACTCGTTATCGATTGATTTTAAGGAATAACAAATTAGCGCAAAAAAAAACTCCAACATTTCTGTTGAAGTTTTTGTGGGCGATGAGGGGTTCGAACCCCCGACCCCCTCGGTGTAAACGAGGTGCTCTGAACCAGCTGAGCTAATCGCCCTGTTTTACTAGGTCGCTATCATTGTGTGATTGCGTGTGCAAATATAACACTAGATTTTGTATTTGCAACTGTTTTTTAAAAATAAATGAATAAAAAAACAACCTTTTTTCCTTTGTTGCTCAATAACAACAAATTAAGAAAATCATAAGAGAATAGTTTTTTTTGTACTAACTATATTATAGTACATTTGTAACAAAAAAATAACTCAATGGCTCGTTTTAAAGAAAATGATTTACCCAAAGCGAAATTAAATTCAAGTTCTCTCCACAAAGCATTACGAATTTTTAAATACTCCAAAAATCAAAAATGGAAATTTTTTGTTGGTTTGGTCTTTTTATTATTAACCAGCGCTACTGCCCTAGCCTTTCCTAAACTAATGGGAATGCTTGTAGACTGTGTCTCTAATAAAGATTTAAATAAAGCTAACGAAATAGCATTGGCTTTAATGGGGATTTTAGTTCTTCAAGCTGTTTTTTCGTTTTTCAGAATTTCGTTATTTGTCAACTTTACTGAAAACACTTTATCGAATATCCGTTTTGCATTGTATGAAAACCTAATAAAACTCCCCATGTCGTTTTTCTCTCAAAAACGTGTGGGCGAATTGAACAGCCGCATCAGTGCAGATATTTCACAATTACAAGATACACTTACCACAACTATAGCTGAATTTTTACGCCAATTCATTTTGATTATTGGTGGATTCATTATTTTAGGAAGCATTAGCCCTAACCTAACAATTATGATGCTTTGCATTGTTCCTGTAGTGGCAGTTGCTGCGGTTATTTTCGGTAGATTCATTCGCAAGTATGGCAAAATGACTCAAGATAAAGTAGCCGAAAGCCAAGTAATTGTTGAAGAAACCTTACAAGGGATTACGAATGTAAAATCTTTCGCTAATGAATGGTATGAATTGGAACGTTATAAAAACAAAATCAAAGAAATTGTTGCCATTGCCATAAAAGGTGGTCAATACAGAGGTTATTTTGCTTCTTTTATTATTCTTTGCCTCTTTGGTTGTGTGGTTGCTGTAGTTTGGTACGGTATCACTTTGACTATTAAAGGGGAAGTTGAAGGTGTGGGTGATTTAATTTCATTTATTTTATATACTACTTTTATCGGTGCTTCTTTTGGTGGAATTGCCGAAATGTATGCACAAATTCAAAAAGCAGTTGGAGCTACTGAACGTGTTTTTGAATTATTAGACGAAACACCTGAAAATATCAACACAAAACCGAATCCTAATCCAGTTGAAAAAATAAAAGGAACGGTTAGTTTTAAGAACGTTGCTTTTAGCTATCCTTCTCGTAAAGAAATTCAGGTTTTAAAAAATGTTAATTTTACTGCTAGTTTTGGACAAAAAATTGCCGTTGTAGGTCCTTCTGGTGCTGGTAAATCAACTATTGCATCCTTGCTATTACGTTTTTATGATATTGAAAGTGGCGCCATTATTATTGATGGCAAGAATATCTATGACTATGACCTTGAAGAATTACGTGGTAATATGAGTATCGTCCCTCAGGATGTGATTCTTTTTGGGGGAACTATCAGAGAAAATATTGCTTATGGAAAGCCAAATGCTACCAATGATGAAATTTTGATTGCTGCCAAACAAGCGAATGCATTTGACTTTGTTGAAGGTTTTCCAGAGAAATTTGAAACAATCGTAGGAGAACGCGGAATTAAACTTTCTGGTGGTCAAAGACAACGTATTGCCATTGCTCGTGCTTTGCTTAAAAACCCTAGTATTTTAATCCTAGACGAAGCTACTTCGTCATTGGACAGTGAAAGCGAAAAACTAGTGCAGGAAGCTTTAGAAATTTTGATGCAAGGAAGAACCAGTATCATAATTGCACACCGACTCTCTACTATTCGTTCTGCAGATCAAATATTAGTATTGGACAACGGAAGAATTTCTGAACAAGGAACACATCAAGAATTAATAAATCTTGAAAATGGAATTTATAAAAATTTAAGTAACTTACAGTTTAGTCATTCTTAAATTTTAATATTTAAAATATAACAGCTCTAATATGTAAAATTATTAGAGCTTTTTTTATACTATTTTTTTTTCCTACGTTCCCGTTCCGTTTTTAATAATCTTAACTCCCTGTTAGTTTGCCCCAATACAGAAGTATTTTCTTCTGCACGCCGAATTAAGTACGGCATAACATCTTTTACAGGGCCAAAAGGTAAATATTTAGCAACATTATAACCTTGTTCTGCTAAATTGTAACTAATATGATCACTCATGCCATATAATTGTCCAAACCAAATTTTAAAATGATTAGACTCAATTCCTTTTTGTTTCATCAATTCTATTAAGAGGTAGCAACTTTGTTCGTTGTGAGTACCTAGGAATAATGACATTTTTGATGAGTTTTCAATCAAAAAAACTAGGGCGTTATTGTAATTATGGTCCGTGATTTCTTTTGTAACACAAATGGGTGAAGGATATTTTAATTCCTCGGCTCTATCTCTTTCTTTTTCAAGATACGCTCCACGGACTAATTTAACACCAATATAAAATCCTTCTTCCTCCGAATAATCTCTTAATTTTTTCAAATAATCCAGTCGATCCCAACGGTACATTTGCATCGTATTAAAGATGATGGCTTGTTCTTTGTTGTATTTTCGCATCATTTCCAGAATCAAATCATCAGCAGCATTTTGCATCCAACTCTCTTCAGCATCTATTAACAAGGAAACTCCAGACTCAAAAGCTGTTTTACAAATTAAATCAAAACGTGCCTCTACCCTTTTCCATTCCTCTTGTTCTTGATTAGATAGCATTGTATTGGAGGATACTTTTTCGAACAAAATCAATCTACCAACTCCAGTAGGTTTAAACACAGCAAAGGGAATTGCTAACTTTTCTTTGCCAAAAGCTATCGTCTTTAAAATCATTTGGGTTGCAGATTCAAACTGTGCCTCCTCTTCTTTTCCTTCCACTGAAAAATCTAAGACGGAAGAAACTCCTTTAGTAAACATTTTATCGACCACTTCCAGACAATCTACTTCATTAATTCCACCACAAAAGTGATCAAAAACTGTGGCACGAATCAAGCCTTCAACTGGTAAATGGGCTTTGAGAGCAAAATTAGTAACTGCAGTTCCAATTCTAACTAAAGGCTCATTAGCAATCATTTTAAAAAGAAAATAAGCTCTTTCGAGTTCTGTATCTGTTTTTAATGCAAATGCAACTTCTGTATTTTTAAAAAAATCATCCATTTCATTGAAATTTTAACTAAAAATAACCATTTGTTGGAATATTTCAGTACAATCTTTCTTTTTATATTAAATAAAATTCAAGTATAAATAAAAGTGCTTATTTTTTCAGTTTCGTCCATATAAAATCAAAAAAACCTTAGATTTGCAAAACTTTTTTAGGACAAGCACTTGGTTCTTTTTAATCATAAAAGAAGAAATAAAGCCAACATATCTTTTGATTAAGACAATGTTTACTAAGAATTTAATTTTTATTCGAAATTGCTAATTATATAATAGTTATGTCATTACAAACCAACACAATACAAGCCGTTGACCATCCTATCCACTTTAACGAAAAGGGATATGAAGCTTTAAATTTACATTTAAAAGAAAATAAATATTCTAATTTATTTATCATAGTTGATAGCAATACCAATGAATATTGTTTGCCTAAGTTCCTTCCGCTTGTAGAGACAGATTTAACTATTGAAATAATCGAATTTGAAGCAGGCGAGATCAATAAAAATATTGATACTTGCGTCCAAATTTGGAATGTATTAACAGAGCTAGGTGGGGACAGAAAAACACTTGTCATAAATCTTGGTGGTGGTGTAGTAACTGATCTGGGAGGCTTTGTAGCTTCTACTTTCAAGCGTGGTGTTGATTTCATTAACATTCCTACTACTCTATTATCTATGGTGGATGCTTCAGTAGGTGGTAAAAATGGAGTTGATTTAGGAAACTTGAAAAATCAAATTGGAGTTTTCAACTTGCCTAAAATGGTTATTGTAGATACTGAATATCTTGAAACTGTCCCGCAAAACGAAATGCGTTCGGGTTTAGCCGAAATGCTAAAACATGGATTGATTTACGACAAAAAATACTGGGAACAGTTTTTAGACATAAAAACAATTGATTTTTCACAATTAGACGAATTAATTTTCCGTTCTGTTGAAATCAAAAATGAAATTGTAACCCAAGACCCAACTGAAAAAAACCTTAGGAAAGCTTTGAATTTTGGTCATACTTTAGGTCACGCAATCGAAAGTTACTTTTTGGAAAACGAAAATAAAACTACTTTGCTACACGGTGAAGCAATCGCTGTGGGAATGATTTTGGAAAGTTATATTTCTTTGAACAAAAACTTAATCAATGAGGACGAGTTCAATCAGATAAAAACTACATTAAAATCAATCTATGAAGATATCAGTTTTGAAGAAAAAGACATCGATCCAATCCTAGAATTATTGATTCATGACAAAAAAAATGAATATGGAACAATTCAGTTTGCCTTGATTGACGGTATTGGAAAGATTATCATCAATCAAACAGTTGAAAATGAATTGATTCTTAATGCATTCAACGATTATCAATCTTAATTATTTTTTACCAAAAAGGATTGCATTACGTATATAATATTTTTTACATTTGCCGCAATGAAAACAAATCAAGAACAGAGAAAAAAAAACACTAGTGACCGTCAAAACAATAGATCCTTTTTGAGTTTATTGAAGTGTTTCTACTCTATTAGTGGTAACTTTATTTTTGATATTTTTCAGTATTTAAAAATGGAGAATAAAAAACTTCAGATTATTTATGCCAATATTAGAGTTTGAATTTTAGAATAATTTACAACATAATTAAATCATTCTTTAAAAAAAAATAAACTAAAAATGAATACAAAATATTCAGACTTAATCAATCAAACCTACTATTTCCCACAAGAAGAATTTACTTTAAACAAGGACAATCTTCAATTTCATAACATTGATTTAATGAAATTAGTGGAACAATACGGCACTCCATTAAAATTTACTTATTTACCTCAAATTTCAAATAACATCAATAAAGCGAAAAATTGGTTTCGTAAATCGATGGAAAAAAACAAGTACGAGGCTAAATATTACTATTGCTACTGCACCAAAAGCTCTCACTTTGAATACGTTATGAATGAAGCATTCAAAAATAACATTCATATTGAAACTTCATCCGCTTTTGATATTAATATTGTTGAAAAATTATTACAAAACGGTAAAATCAACAAAAGTACATATGTAATCTGTAATGGTTTTAAAAGAGATCAATATATAGAAAATATTGCAAGACTGATCAATCATGGACATAAAAATACTATTCCAATTATTGATAATTATGAAGAATTAGACTTACTTCAAGCAGAAATTAAAGGGAAATTCAAAATAGGAATTCGTATTGCTGCAGAGGAAGAGCCTAAGTTTGAATTCTACACTTCTAGATTAGGTATTGGATATAAAAATATTGTCACTTTTTATAAAAAACAAATTCAGGATAATCCAAAATTAGAACTGAAAATGTTGCACTTTTTCATTAATACTGGAATAAATGACAATGCGTATTACTGGAACGAATTAGTCAAATGTATCAAAGTCTACATTGCACTTAAGAAAGAATGTCCAGGACTTGATGGATTGAATATTGGAGGTGGTTTCCCTATCAAAAATTCATTGACTTTTGAATATGATTATCAATACATGATTGATGAAATTATCAATCAAATTAAAATAGCTTGTGACGAGGCCGAAGTTGATGTTCCCAATATATTTACAGAGTTTGGTTCGTTTACAGTAGGTGAAAGCGGTGGCGCTATTTATCAAGTTTTGTATCAAAAACAACAAAACGATAGAGAAAAATGGAACATGATCGATTCTTCTTTCATCACCACTTTGCCAGACACTTGGGCAATTAACAAACGTTTTATCATGCTAGCTATAAACCGCTGGAATGATACTTATGAAAGAGTTTTATTAGGAGGTATGACCTGTGATAGTGATGATTATTACAACTCAGAGCAAAACATGAACGCCATCTATTTACCTAAATATAACAAAGAAAAACCACTGTATATTGGTTTTTTCAATACCGGTGCATACCAAGAGACTATTGGTGGTTATGGAGGATTACACCACTGTTTGATTCCTCAACCCAAACATATCTTGATTGACAGAGATGAAAACGGTATTATTGGGACTGAAATTTTTTCTGAGCAACAAACCTCAGATGATGTTCTAAAAATTTTAGGTTACAACAAATAATAATTCAATTTAGTACATAGTTAAATTAAAAAATCTTTACATTTGAAAATAGAATCCTTTTCAAATGTTCTATTTTAATATCTTTAAAAAAAATAATAATGAGCAAGGGACCTATTAGCCAATTTATAGAAAAGCATTATTTGCATTTCAATTCAGCCTCTTTAGTAGATGCAGCAAAAGCATACGAACAACAATTAGCCAATGGTGCTAAAATGATGGTTAGTATGGCTGGTGCCATGAGTACTGCAGAAATTGGTAAAATATTTGCTGAAATTATTCGTCAAGACAAAGTTCAAATCATTTCTTGTACAGGAGCTAATCTTGAAGAAGACATTATGAACTTAGTAGCACATTCTCACTATGAAAGAGTACCTAACTATAGAGATTTAACTCCTCAAGACGAATGGGATTTATTAGAAAGAGGATTAAATAGAGTTACTGATACTTGTATCCCTGAGCACGAAGCGTTCAGACGTTTACAAAAACATATTTTTAAAATTTGGAAAGACGCTGACGACAAAGGGGAACGTTACTTTCCTCATGAGTTCATGTACAAAATGTTGCTATCAGGTGTACTGGAAGAATATTATGAAATTGATTTAAAGGATAGCTGGATGTATGCTGCAGCAGAGAAAAACCTGCCTATTATTGTTCCAGGATGGGAAGATAGTACGATGGGTAATATTTTTGCTTCATATGTAATCAAAGGAGAATTAAAAGCTTCTACCATGAAATCCGGTATTGAATACATGGTTTACCTTTCAGATTGGTATCCGAAAAATAGTGCTAACGGAATTGGTTTTTTCCAAATTGGTGGTGGAATTGCAGGTGATTTCCCAATTTGTGTAGTTCCAATGTTGTACCAAGACATGGAAATGCATGATATTCCATTTTGGAGTTATTTCTGTCAAATTTCTGACTCTACAACGAGTTACGGATCCTATTCAGGAGCAGTTCCAAACGAAAAAATAACTTGGGGTAAGTTAGATATTAAAACGCCTAAGTTTATTATTGAATCAGATGCTACGATTGTAGCTCCATTAATTTTTGCTTATTTATTAGATTTATAGAATATCATTATGAAAAGAGTAATTGTTGATTACGTAAAACTTACAAACGAAATTTTAAACCTATTAGTGGAACGTTTCCCTGATGGCTACGATGATTCAGATATCATTCGTTTTAGAAATGCTAAAAACGAATTGATTGAAGCTGTGGAAGTACGCACTGAAGACACTATTTATTTAGTAAAAGTGAGTACCAAATTAGCAGACAGAATCGAAAATTATGATGAAGATGATGAAATAGATGATGAAATCGAACCAATCACTCCGATTAAAGGTGTGGATATGGACGATGACGTAGATGATGACGATGACGAAGATGATAATCATGATAAACCAGATTTGGATGACGATGACGAAGATTCAGACGACAGAAATAGTTCAGATGACGACGATGACGATGACGAAGATTAATTTCTTCTCTTAAATACAAAAGGAACTCCACATTGAGTTCCTTTTTTTTTATATTGTATTATACTTTTTTTACTTTACTGAATGATAACTTCCGCCCTGCTTCACGATACGCTTAAAGATAATTTTGGTTTTGAAAAATTCAGACCAAATCAAGAAAAAATTATTAATTCTATCTTAACAGGAAAGGATGCTTTAGCAATTATGCCAACTGGTGGAGGAAAATCAATTTGTTTTCAATTGCCAGCATTACTATTTCCTGGGATAACCATTGTGATTTCGCCATTAATCGCTTTGATGAAAGACCAGGTAGACAGCTTAAAAGCCAACGGAATTGAAGCTTGTTACATCAACAGTAGTCAATCTAGTGTAGAACAGCAGGCACATATTGAGAACATTATTAGTCAAAAAATAAAACTAGTTTATGTAGCTCCAGAAAGTTTGTCTTATCTAGAAAACACCTTCAAGCAAATCACCGTAAGTTTAATAGCTATTGACGAAGCACATTGTATTTCGTCTTGGGGACACGACTTTAGACCAGCCTATACTAATTTAGGATATCTTAAAAAGCGCTTCCCTTCTACTCCAATTCTAGCCTTAACCGCCACAGCCGACAAAGCAACACGCGAAGACATTAGTCAGCAACTGAATCTAACTGACCCCGTAGTTTCGATTTCTTCTTTCGATAGGAAAAATTTAAGTTTGGAAGTTCGTCCTGCTTTAGACAGAGTCAAGCAAATTATAGATTTTATCACTCAAAAACCAAATGAGTGTGGAATAATTTATTGTTTAAGTCGTAAAACCACTGAAGAACTTGCTGAGAAGTTGCAAAAAACAGGCATCAATGCCAAAGCATATCATGCAGGACTAGGTAATAATACTAGAGCCAAAACTCAGGACGAATTTATTAATGATGATTGCCAAGTAGTTTGTGCAACAATTGCCTTTGGAATGGGAATTGACAAATCTAATGTGCGCTGGGTAATCCATTATAACCTTCCTAAAAACATTGAAGGCTATTACCAAGAAATTGGTCGTGCTGGACGAGATGGACTACCTTCTGAAACAGTTTTGTTCGAAAGTTATGGCGATGTGATTCAGTTACAAAAATTTGCTTCACAAGGTTTGAATTCCGAAGTGCAGTTGTCCAAATTGGAGCGCATGAAGCAATATGCAGACGCCGTAAGTTGCCGTCGAAAAATATTACTTTCCTATTTTGGTGAAATTGTAACCGAAAATTGTGGTAATTGTGATGTCTGTAAAAATCCACCCGCTTTTTTTGACGGAACAATTCTGGCACAAAAAGCACTATCCGCTATCATACGATTAAAAGAATCAGAACCACTTCCTATAATTGTTGATTTTTTAAGAGGTTCTAAAAATGCATATATTATTGAAAAAGAATATCAAAATCTCAAAACCTACGGCATTGGAACTGACGTGTCTTGGTTCGATTGGAACCAATACATTATTCAATTAATTAATCAAGGGTATTGCGAAATTGCTTTTCATCTAAAAAACCAAATAAAACTTACGACTCTAGCCCATGAGGTTTTGTTTAATGGTGAAAAAGTTCAATTAACTACCGTACAAAAAGAAATTACAGAAAAAGGAAAAGTCAAGGAAACCAAAACTACCAAGCCAAAGAAAGATTCTTTATTTGAAATATTGCGTATCATTCGTTATGACATTTCAAAAAAAGACAAGGTTCCTGCCTACGTCATCTTTAGTGATGCTGTTTTGCGTGAAATCGAAACGCATCGCCCAATGAGTGAGGATGAACTAATCGCCATTGACGGAGTTGGAAAAGCCAAATTAGAAAAATACGGTACCATTTTTATCAATGCTGTTATTGATTTTCATAAAACCAAAGTGATACAACAAAAAAAGGCATCAACAACTTACAAAGAAACCTTATCTATGTTTCAAAGTGGATTAACCGTTATAGAAATTGCCGAAAAACGCAATCTTGGATTAAGTACAATCATGTCACATATTGCTAAATTATATGAAGACGGAGTTTCTATAGATTTATACCAATTTGTAACCAAAGAAGAAGTTGATAAAATTGCAAAAGCAAAAATTCTGCTTGAAAGTCCAACAGCTTTAAAACCTTATTTCGATCATTTTGAAGGACAGATTTCTTATGACAAAATCCGATTGAGCTTATCTATAATTTTAAAAGAAAATACCGCATAAAAAAAGCCACGAATCTAGAAAAATTCGTGGCTTGTATTTTTTAATAATTTAAATTATAAATAGCGTTCTTGAAAAACGTTTTGATGGTGTTTTTGATGTCCAATGATCAAGAACCCTAATGCTCTAACAGAAACAGTCGAACCTGATGCAGTTCCCTTTATAATTAATTGTTCTTGAGATAAACTTTTAAACAAAAATAAAGTAGAAAATCGAACAGCAGACAGTTCAGCTAACAGATCCTGAATTCCTCTAGCATTTGCATTGGTATTGATAATATAATTATTTTCATCAAAACCAGGCAAAGCGGTCTGGTCATTTCTTGAAATTCTCATGGCGCGATAAGAAAATATTCTTTCAACATCAATCAAATGCTGAATAATATCTTTGATCGTCCATTTCCCTTCGGCATATCGAAAATCAAATTTTTCCATTGGAATATTTTGCACAAATTTGATGAATTGATGAAGACTTATTTCTAAGTCTTCAATCAAATCCTCATTTTCTAGTGCATTGATATAAGTCAAAAAATAATTCGAATATTCCGTAGTATTTAATTCGCTTATCTTCATCTTATATTAATTACGCTGAATTTCTACTTGCGTTTGTATTTCCAAAAAGGGAACGCATAACGATTTTTTCATATACTTTAATTAAAGCTTCGTCTGGAACACTCTCTTTGTTTAATTCGTTAATTCTTAGCAATGCATATTGTTGTATAGTTAACAAAGGCAGCACAATACGTTCTCTTATGTCAATTGAAGCTTTACCATCAGGATAGTTCTCCATTAACTCTTTATGACCTGCGATTTTCAATAATAAACGCTTGCTATCCAAGAATTCATCGTAAATCATTTGCCAAAATTCACCAAATTCAGGATCGTTTTTCATGTATGCTGTTAATGGGAAAAATGATTTTGCCAATGACATCATACTATTTTCTAACAAGGTTCTAAAGAACATAGAATTATCATACAACGCTTGTACCTTATCCCATTCTCCGGCTTCTTCATAATGCTTTAATGCAGCACCAACTCCGTAAAAACCAGGAACGTTTTGTTTTAATTGACTCCAAGAACCTACAAACGGAATCGCTCTTAAATCTTTGAAATCTAATTGTGCTGATTTACTCCTTTTAGACGGACGACTTCCAATATTGGTTTTAGCATAATATTTCAAAGTACTCATTTGTTCTAAATAAGGAATGAACTTTGGATGATTTTTGAAATTCAAATATTTCTCATATCCTAAACGGGATAGCTTATCCATCACCACTTTGTCTTCTGGAGCAAAAATATTTTTATTTTTATTAAATACTTGATTAGTAACACCTGCACTCAATAAGTTTTCTAAGTTATGACGACAAGAATCTAGAGTACCAAAGTTAGAACTAATAGTTTGTCCTTGAACCGTAATTTGAATTTCTTTATTTTCAATCTTTGGACCTAGAGATGCATAGAATTTATGTGTTTTTCCTCCTCCACGAGCAGGTGGTCCACCACGACCATCAAAGAATATTACTTCAACATTGTATTTTCTAGAAATTGCTGTCAAAGATTCTTTTGCTTGATAAATACTCCAGTTAGCCATTAAATAACCACCATCTTTTGTGCCGTCAGAAAAACCTAACATAATAGTTTGAATATTACCTCTGCTTTTCAAATGACCAGCATACATTGGATTAGTATATAACTTTTCCATAATATTATGAGCGTCCAACAAGTCATCTACTGACTCGAAAAGAGGAATCACATCTACCGTTGGTTTTTCCCAGTCCTGCAAATGAATCAACGCCAATGTTTCCATTACATTCAAAGCACTTTCGTTATTACTAATAATATAACGATTTGCCCCTTCTTCACCATTCTTAGCTTGAATTACTTTAATTGCTTGTACAGACTCAATAGTAGCACGAGTCATCTCGTTATCAAAATCTTTTGAATCCAAGTTCCCTTTTACATTAGCTAAAACTTCAAATTTTTCAGCCTCTGTTAAGTCATAATAGTTAGCAGGAAAAACAGAAGGATTTGTTTTTTGGTAAAAATCAAAAATATCTCTAAAAACCGAATCGTGAATTCTACTATTTTGACGAATGTCTAAAGTAGCAAAATAGAATCCAAAAAGATTAACATTAATAATCAACGATTCTAATTCATCTAAATACAAAGATTGATGTTGTTCAATAACAATACTTCTGATTTTATTTAATTGTGCTTTCAACTCATCCAAAGTGATAAAAATCTCACCTTGAGAATAAAAAACAGAACGGTATAATTTACTTTCTAATTCGGCTACTAATGTATCCACATTGAAAAACGTAAGCTTTCTTTTCAGACGTCTAACTTCAATGTAGTAACATTTCAAAATAGACAACCTCAAACGCTCTGCAACTTTCAAAGTAATTTCAGTAGTTACAAACGGATTTCCATCACGATCACCACCAGGCCAGAAACCTAATTTCACAATTGGGTTCTCAACTGTTTGTCCAGGAAAAACATTTTTTTGAAGATAATGGATCATATCACTAGAAGTAGGATAAAAAACATTTTCAAGATACCAAATCAAACTAACAGCTTCATCAAAAGGATTTGGTTTTTCATTTTTAATGAAAGGTGTTTTTCCTAATTGAGCTAAAAGTTGTTTGATTCCTAATAAATCATTTTCTTTTATTGCTTCAGTTAAA
Source organism: Flavobacterium ovatum (assembly GCF_040703125.1). Classification (NCBI taxonomy): domain Bacteria; kingdom Pseudomonadati; phylum Bacteroidota; class Flavobacteriia; order Flavobacteriales; family Flavobacteriaceae; genus Flavobacterium; species Flavobacterium ovatum. The sequence goes on along the minus strand of NZ_CP160035.1, from coordinate 2,963,052 downwards.
TCATTGATAATACCCAGAACAGCCCCGGGATAAAACTGAGTAGGATGTGCCGTTAAAACAGTTCTAACATTGAAATTCTTAAAGAATTCAATTAATTCTTCTTGTTTTCCTTTAGCATCTGCCTTTTCTTTAATATCTCTCAAAGAACCTCTTCCTTCCATATTATTCACTACAGAAAAAGAAGCATCTTCAACTGCATCAAACAAAACAATTTGACGTTCAATATATTGAATAAAACGAAACATCAAATCAATTTTATCTTTTTCGTTATTGCTGTGTAAATATTTATTAGAAAAGAACTCCATAATTTCTTTTGGAGTTTCTTGTTTTTTAAATCCAGTTTCACATACATCAGTAAACAAAGGAAGCATTACTCCAGTATTATCGATTGAGTCAAATGGTAAGGTTATAAAAACACTATTATATATATTGTATTTCGAAAGAACATTTTGGTTAAATCGCTCAATTTTAGGGTGTATGTACATATATTATTTTATTTTTTTGATGGGTTTATAAAAAAATAACCTCAAGAATTAACTTAAGGTTATATTTAAAATATAGCATTTAAGTCAATTACATGTTTTTGAAGATAGTATGCATCAAACGCTTCTTGTCGTTAATGCTCTCTTCTAGAGAAATCATAGTTTCAGTTCTATATACACCGTCAATATCATCAATCATAAAGATTACATCTTTAGCATGCTTGGTATCTTTTGCTCTAATTTTACAAAATATATTAAATTTTCCTGTAGTAACTGAGGCAACAGTAACAAAAGGGATTTCATTAATACGTTCTAAAACAAATTTAGTCTGAGAAGTATTATTTAGAAAAACTCCTACGTAAGCAATAAATGAATAACCTAGTTTATCGTAATCTAAAACCAAAGAAGAGCCCATAATAATACCAGCATCTTCCATCTTCTTTACCCTAACATGTACTGTACCAGCAGAAATTAATAACTTTTTCGCAATATCTGTGAAAGGTACTCTAGTGTTATCAATTAACATGTCTAAAATTTGATGATCAACTTCATCTAAACGGAACTTACTCATATTTCTTTAATTAATTTATTATCAGCACTTACAAAGTATAAAAATATACATAAAAATGAAAAACAGATGCAAAATATTACTTTTTTATCAATCCATTAACAAATTTAATATTATTTTCTAAACAGAAACTTGCTTTTTTGTTTAATTGTGGAAAATTCACCTCTTCGTCACTATATTTTGCTCCTTTAGCATCATAAACAAAATGACCAAAGCGGTTTTCTAATTCTCCAATCTCAACAATATAGGCATTGAAAACAATTACACCATTAACTAATTCCTCTTTGTATTGTGCAGCAAAATTCGTTATTTTTTCAATACCATCATAATTTATTTTTATGTTTTTGTATATAAAATCATAAAAAGACTGCTTATTTTGAGGAATAATTAAATAATCTTCAATTCCTTTAAGATCTACATCGTTTTCGCTAAGTATCTTAAAACTCGCCAATAAAGACATGAAAACAAATTTTCGTGTAATTTCACGCTGATAATCACCTTGAAAATGTCCTGCTTCAAATAATAATGTAGACACTCCTAGATGTTGAAATGTATCCCCAATGCAGTTAATATTAAAGGAGTCATCAAAACGCCCTACTTGACCAGGGATAAACTCCTGTAAGACGGCATTAATCCCAGCTATAAGCTCAATAGCTTTTAGCCTAGAATAATTTACTTCCCGCTCTTCATTATAGGAAGGAGCTAAAAATGACATAGTTGCAGGGACTCCGGTCATATCTACACCAAAAATAGTACGTTGATCATGTAAATTATAACAATAATCTGGTTTAAACAATTCAAACGTTTCACGCAATAATTGACTTTCAGGCTGAGTCAAATCCTGAGAATCTCTATTCAAATCAACTTTATTGGCATTCTCACGAGTGTACAATCTTGCGCCATCAGGATTAAGCATTGGTAGTACACAAAAAGTGAAATTAGCTAATAATTGCTTTGCTAAATCCGAATCGCTTTTCAACAAATTAAAAAAATCAAAAAGACCTTTAGTCGTTGTACTTTCATTACCATGCATCTGTGACCAAAGAAAAATTTTGATTTTTCCAGTCCCAATTTGAAACTTATAAATAGACTCTTCTAAAACAGATTTACCTATTATTGACAACTCACCAATCTCACTTAATTGCTTCAAAAGTGGCTCAACTTCATCTAAAGTCAAATACCTTCCATTTATAGATTGTTCTTTATTTTCAGTGAACAATTGTTCTAAATTCATAATACAAATATTTAATTTACAAAAGTAAACATCTTTATTTTTACAATTGTAAACAATGATTTGAGCGTCAAAATTAATTTTGTAAACATATTATTAGCTGAAACCCCTTCTTATTCCCATGCACTAATTAACAAATGTTACTAATTCATTTAATCGTAACTAAATAATTGTAAATCAATGTTATAGTGTTCGCGACAATAAGCTTAACTTTATATGTAAAATGTGTTTTAAATCGTTTTGCAATTGTAATTTTGCTTGTTACAACTGAATTGATTACATTTGTAACAACCGAATTAACAAAAGTATTTCACAATGGTAAACACAGATGATTTTATAAAAAGATTAGAGGTTATACTGGATTACTACAGTTTAAACGCTTCTGCATTTGCAGATAAAATAGGTGTGCAACGCTCTAGTTTATCTCACCTTCTTTCAGGTAGAAATAAACCCAGTTTAGACTTTATTCTAAAGATTCTAGAAGAGTTCCCTGAAGTAGATTTGTATTGGATCTTAAACGGAAAGGGACAGTTTCCAAAAAGAAATGAAGAACCTTTAATTACGGATAACAAGAGTAATCTTCAAGTTCCAGAAACTGAAAAAATAAATGATTTATTTAGTTCTGAAAAAATAAAAACTACTGCTCCAACACAGGAGAAAAACAAGACTATACATATTCCTGATTCACAAAACACAACGGAACCTGCAATAGAGAAAATGGTTGTTTTTTATAAAAACGGAACATTTAAAACCTACTTGCCTGAACAATAACAACACGAATACTCGTATTTTATGTTAATTTTTTGCAAGAAATATAGAATTAAAACTTATTTTTGAGAAAATCTATCACTGATGTTTAAAAAATTACTAAGCTATTTTATCCCTGTAACCATTCACTCTGAAAAATCAGAAGTAAGTAAATCAATTGATATTAACTGGGACAATGGTGAATTGGTAATTGATTCTGAAAACACTAATTATTCTTATGGTCACTTACAACATTTCCTAAAACTAGGATTAAAAGATATTGGTTTTGAAAAAATAAGAACAATGGACCATGTTTTAGTACTTGGTGTCGCCGGTGCAAGTGTTGTTAAAACTTTGACAGACGAAATAAAATATGATGGAAAAATAACTGGCGTAGAGATAGATCCTAAAATCATTGAATTAGCCAATAAATACTTTAACATTAACAGAATACCTCAATTAGATATTGTTATTGAAGATGCTTTTGAATTTGTTTTAAAAACCAAAGAAAAATATGATTTAGTCATAGTAGATATCTTTCAAGATATTAGAATGCCGAATTTTGTTTACGAATCTTATTTCAGAGACCGTATTTGCTTGATCCTTAAAAGCAAAGGAATCATCTTGTTTAATACTATGATTTTGGACGAAAAACAAAATCTCCTTAATGAGGCCTATATCTCTAGCTTCAACAAGGAGAATTTTAGTATTAAATCGCTTCCCAGAGTGGAAAAGCATAATGAGTTAATTGTAATTGAAAAAATGTTTTAAAAGTGTATTTAAATCATTTTCCGAGCTTTTTCTAAATCTTCTTTGGTATCAATACCAATACCTGCGTGAGAAGTTTCAATCATCTTGATTTGCTTTCCAAATTCCAAATAACGTAATTGCTCTAATTTTTCAGATGCTTCTAATGATTTCATGGGTAAATGATAAAAATCTATCAAGGCCTGCCTTCTAAAGGCATACACCCCAATATGTTTCATATAACGTACTCCAACATTTTGATCTCTCGGATACGGAATTACCGAACGAGAAAAGTATAAGGCGAAGTTATTTTGATTCACAACAACTTTTACATTATTAGGATTATTGATTTCTTCTTCCTCTTTAATCTCAAACATCAGTGAAGCCAAGTCTACTTTTTTAGCTGTATCATTTTTAAAAACCTCAATCAATTCCTTTAATGGTTCGGAGTTTATAAAAGGCTCATCTCCTTGTACATTGATAACAACATCTACATCAATGCTTTCAATAGCTTCTGCAATACGATCACTCCCTGATTCGTGTTCTTTAATACTCATTATGGCTTTTCCACCATGAGTTATAATTTCATCAAAAATTAAATTAGAATCCGTTACCACAAAAACATCGTCAAACAATTGCGTGTTTAAAGCAGCTTCATAAGTTCTTAAAATCACTGTTTTTCCTCCCAAATCTTGCATGAGTTTGGCGTGAAAACGTGTGGAAGCGTAACGTGCGGGAATAACTGCTATTATTTTCATATATTTATTTTTACCTCAAAGGCACTAAGATGCAAAGGTTTTAGTTTTTTGATAAGTGGTTCGGTAGCAAATATATTAATTCTTATTTTATTTCAATGTAAATTAAGACATACACAAATCAAATCACACATCGTTTTAAATAATACTAAAAATTGAAATCCTAAATAATAAACAACAATACGATGCACTTCTTTTATTGATAAGTGAATGTTAAAAAAGTAAAGTAAATCTTGACTTCCTTTCTTAGTGTATACATTAATATGTATATTTGTTATCATAAATACTTCAAATTAAAAGTCAGCCGAATGATATGGCAGATTAAACAGACTTTAATCAAAGCATGAATTCAATTTTGACAGCAGTACTTTCTAAAAATATTTTAAACAAGCCAAAAACAATTGGGTTCATAATTTTCTTATGTCTTAGTTTAGTAATAACTTACATTGTTTTTCAGCAATATTCTATTGTTAAAGAGGAAAAACAAAACGAGATGAATAACTACCTTAAAGTTATTCAACTAGATGTTGAGAAATCTTTAAAAAATAGTTACACTACTACATTAACACTTGCTTTGACTATCAATGATAATGGAGTCCCTGTTAATTTTGATACAATTTCTAAAAAACTTTTAGCGTCAAATCAAAATATTAATTCTGTTCAACTGGTTCCACATGGAGTTATTAAGTATGTTTATCCTTACGAAGAGAATAAAGCCGCAATTGGATTAGATATATTAAATTCCAAAAAACACCAAAAAGAAGCTATAAAATCAATCGCAAATCAAAAAATGTACTTTGCTGGGCCATTTGATTTATTGCAAGGAGGTAAAGGAATAGTAGGCCGATTACCTGTTTATAAGAACAATAAATTTTGGGGGTTTTCTGCAGTAGTTATTCGTTTAGAAAAATTATTGAATTTTTTTGAGCTTAACCCCACAGATAGCTCAAAATACTACCTTCAACTTTCAAAAAAAGACCCAAACACACTAAAGGAAATATTTTACTTAAAAGGCTCTAAAAACTTTTTAAAATCAAACTATGTATCTAGTACTGTAACAGATGGAGATTGGAAATTATATTTAATAGACAAGCACTCTTACTCCTATTTTGATTCTCAATTAATAGTTATTTCTATATTTGGTTTCATAACATCTATTCTTTTTGGTTTTTTTACTGCTTCAGTATTAGAAAAACCTGCAAAATTACGATTATTAGTTGCTGAACAGGCTGACAACCTCCTTAATAGTGAACTAAAATTTAAAGCTTTTTTTGAACAAGCTGCTGTTGGTATGGCAAATGTTAAGAAAGATTCTGGAATATTTATCGAAATGAATACTAAATTTTGTGAACTGCTTGGATACACTCAAGAGGAATTAAAAAGCAAAAGTTTCAAAGACATTACACATCCAGAGGATTTAGAAAAAGATTTAGAGTATTTAGAAAAACTCAAAAATGGTTTGATTAATAAATATTCTTTAGAAAAAAGATATTTTAAGAAAAATGGAGCTATTATTTGGGTTAAACTTACTGTATCACATTTATTAAAAACCAACGATGAAGAATCCAGCTATATCTCTATCATTGAGAATATATCCAAACGTAAGATTGCTGAGCAAAAATCTAATGAATACCAAAAAAGAATCGAATCTTTAATAAATACTATTGACGGAATCGTTTGGGAATGTAGTGCTGATACCTTCAATTTTACTTTTGTCAGTAAAAAAGTAAAAGATATTTTGGGATACACTTCTGAAGAATGGTTATCTACTCCTAATTTTTGGGAAAATCATATTCATCCTGATGACAAATACTCCGTTTTAAATTATTGTTGTGAAAAAACGGCTAAAAATTCAGATCATGATTTTGAATATCGAATTATAGCCAAAAACGGTAATACAATATGGCTTAGAGATATTGTGAATGTAATCACTGAAAATGGTAAAACAGTATTACTACGTGGAATTATGATTGATATTACTAAAACTAAGGAAATTCAGAACGACTTAAATAATTCATTCAAATTAGTAACAGAACAAAATAAGCGTTTATTAAATTTCTCCTATATTATTTCGCATAATTTAAGATCCCATACAAGTAATATTTCGTCTTTAATGGACTTATTGGAAACTTCAGAATCTGAAGAAGAAACCAAAGAATATGTTCAATTATTAAAAAGGGTATCTAATGCTTTAAATGAAACATTAGAAAACCTGAACGAAGTAGTTAATATACAATCTAACATCGGGTTAGTTACTGAAAACATAAACTTAAAGCAATATATTGACAATACTTTAAGAATTCTTTCCAATAAAATAAAATCTCAAGAAGTTAGTGTCGTTTCTACTATAAACGAAGATGTAGAAGTAATATATAATCCGGCTTACTTAGAAAGTATTTTGTATAATTTAATTTCAAATGCTATTCGTTACAGGCATCCAAACCGAAAACCTGAGGTTTCAATTTCGATGTCAACTGAAAATAACAAAAAAACACTTCAAATTTCAGACAATGGAATAGGAATTGATTTAGAAAAAAATGGATCTAAAATATTTGGTATGTTTAAAACGTTTAGTAATAATCCTGAATCAAGAGGGATTGGGTTATTTATTACTAAAAATCAAATAGATGCAATGGGCGGAAAAATAATGATCGAGAGTCAAGTCAATATTGGAACTACATTTAAAATTTACATCTCATGATAAAGAAAACAATTTGGGTAGTTGATGATGATCCCATTTACAAAATTATTATGAAAAAAATAATTAATAAATCAGAATTATTTTCTTCAATATCTACTTTTTCTGATGGTAAAGAAGCTTTTACTGCTCTTAATAAATCGTTAGAAAACAACTGTAATATACCTGACATTATATTATTAGACATTGAAATGCCAATAATGGACGGCTGGGGCTTCATGGATGAAATTGCAAAAATCAACCCTCAATTAATGCGTAATATACCCATTTACATTTCCAGTTCTTCTATTGCAGCGGATGACAAAGAAAAAGCAAAAAATAATAAATTAATCCTGGGCTATATGTCAAAACCAATAAAACTTGAAGATTTAGTTTTAATAGCTAATAATAATTAGGTCTGCTCTTTTAATATCTCCCCTTTGATTTCATCTAAATTTCGATTAGTATAGACTAAAACTTCAATTATTCTTTTACGCAGTACATCAATATCTTCATATTCAAAATATTTTGCCCATGAAGAAAGTTGTTGTAAATTTCTAATTTGTTTTATTTTTTTAGTAGTTTCAAAACTTGTGCGTAAAATAGCCTTATCGTCATAACTAATACTATTCTTATGTTGGTAATTCACTGTGTTTTTTAAATAATCTACCTCAATAAAATATAATTCCTCCTCTGCATTGTCAGGATAAAATTCTTCCCATAAAGCAAAACCTAATTTATTTTTAGATTCCGAAGCAGTTTCTAATGCAGTTAATCTCCATTTACTATTGGCTAATCTCCCCCAATGGTTTGACAATCTATACATCCCTTTGGAAGTATAATAATACGAACTTCCTGCTTTACTTTGAAATTGTGACTGGAGTCCTTTAATTTCATCAATTAAAACCTCTTTAAAGACACAAAAAGTATTCTTAAACGAATTTGGACTAGGTCTGAATTTTTTTTCCATAGGCAAATATAACAAGAAGGAACGAAACAGAAAATTAGTCCTTTCAAATGATTAACTTTGCGACAATAATAGAAATAGACAAAACTTAAAAAAAGAAACAAATGTTACAAAAAGGAATTTATACAGGTGTAATTGAAAAAGATGAAAACAACAATTTCTTTTGTGGAGAATATCTTTTAGATTACAAAATGGTTATGGCTAAACATGTTGTAGGTGACATGATTACTATAAAATCAATCATTGAAAATCCTAGCGACATTAGCTTTAAAAAATATCCTAAAAAATCAAAAAGATTTGACAAAGCGAATAACAAACCTGAACAATCTTAAACAGATATAAAATTACTACGATAAAAAAACTCTTTTTTATTATTTTTTAGAACACCACCTAAAACCTAAAAAAAATTGTACCTTTGCAAAAAATTGTTGATTTTGAAATTTAAAAAATAATAATTTCATACTAATAGACAAGCAGTTACCATAATTTATGAAAAAAATAGTTGAATACCGCAAACTACTTAATGTAGATAAAACAGTACAATTAAAAGATCTAAAAACCATTTATCGTAATTCGATGAAAGATGCACATCCTGATAAGTTTCAAGGTGATGATGCGGGTCTTAAAGAAGCAGAAGAAAATAGTAAAAAAATTATTGAAGCTTACCATTTTTTAGTGAGTATCAATCCTGAAACTATCAAAGCTAATTTACCTGAATATACTGAAACTACTACTACTGCAACCATTACAGATTATAAATTTGTAGAAGGTAGATTAATCGTTAATTTTTCTAATGGTAGTGTATATGAATATATCAGTGTACCAAAAGCAACCTATGTAAAAATGGTTAATGCTGAATCTCCAGGTCGTTTTGCTAAAAGACATATTTTCAATGCTTTTCCTTACAGAAAAACAATCAATCAAGATTAAGTAAATATCTGAGAAATTATAGTAAAAAAGCTGTCTTATTTTAGACAGCTTTTTTTTTACTAAAAAATGGAAGATTTAAAATAAAAAAAAACGATTCACCCTAAATAAATAAGGTGAACCGTCAAACCAACCAATGAATATTACTCTTCTAAAATGTTATTTAAAAAATTAAAATAAACTGTATACGACTACAACTTTTAAATATTGGATTTTAAACTATTAAAATTATTTTTAAAACATTTAGAAGTTAGAATACGTAAACATCATTTGGTTTAATTCATTCCTTTATTTTAACACATCATTAACATTTTGTTTTCAGTTATATAAAAATTAAAAAAACTTTTTTACAATCCCATTTCAATAAAAAAAAATTTAATGATTTGTAAAAGTGTTTCTTGTCGCAAATAAAAAACTATTTAATGATAAAGTCTAATAAATTCAAAACAATTTTAATTTTAGGGTCACTTACCGCTCTTGGTCCATTCTCTATAGACATGTATTTACCTGGTTTTTCAGGAATTGCAAAAGACCTGGATACCAGTGTAGCTAACGTTGCCATGACTTTATCTAGTTATTTTATTGGAATTTCAGCGGGACAATTACTGTATGGACCTCTATTAGATCGTTATGGTAGAAAAACCCCACTATTTGTTGGCTTATTAGTTTATATATTCGCTTCTTTGGGATGTATTTTTGTAACAGATATAGATACTTTTATAGGATTACGGTTTATTCAAGCAGTTGGAAGTTGCGCAGCTACTGTAACATCAATTACAATGGTCAGAGATTTGTTTCCTGTTAAAGAGATACCAAAAGTATTTTCAATGTTAATGCTCGTTGTAGGACTATCTCCAATGCTAGCTCCTACTGTAGGAGGTTATGTAACGGCAGGATTTGGTTGGCAAGCCGTATTTTTTATTTTAATGCTTCTTGGTTTAATAATCTTGGCTGCGGCACAATTAGGATTACCAAACACTTACATTCCAGATGAGTCCATTTCGTTAAAGCCAAAACCTATAATCCATAATTTTCTAAAGGTCCTTAGAGAACCTCAGTTTTACACTTATGCTTTTACTGGTGCAATTTCCTTTTCGGGTTTATTTACATACGTAGCAGCCTCTCCTATTCTTTTTATGGATATCTATGAGGTTGATGCTAAAACTTATGGATGGATTTTTGCTTTTATGTCTGTCAGTTTTATTGGAGCCAGCCAACTTAATTCACTTTTATTAAGGAAATTCTCAAGTGAACAAATGGTCTTTACTGCTTTAGCAACTCAATCCCTTATTAGTATTGTTTTTTTAATTACAGCTCTCAATAACTTATTAGGATTGTATGAAACTATTGCTTTATTATTTTTATTTTTAGGATGTTTAGGTATTTCAAACCCAAATACTACAGGGCTTACCTTGGCCCCTTTTACCAAAAATACAGGAAGTGCATCTGCATTGATGGGAGCCATACAATTAGGTTTAGGAGCAATTGCTTCTTTTGCTGTAAGTGCATTTGTAACTGACTCTATAGTTCCTATGGTTATGATCATGTCAACTACCACAATTACTGCATTAATGATACTCCAAATTGGAAAAAAAACTATTAAAATCAAGAAGTAGTCCTATAAAAATTATTGAGGCTACGTATAATAACTAAAAAACCAATTAAATACTTTTATGAGTCCTTAATTGGTTTTTTTATATTTTAACAAAAACAAATTGTTATATTTCCGTCACAGTTTTTGGTGCTTTTTTATCGGGTCTAATAATCATTCGTAATGAATTGTCTTTTGAAAAATAAGCTACCATCCAGTTATAGAATGTTTTCACTTTATTTCTATACGTTATCAATGAAATTAAGTGAATAAATAACCAAATTATCCAGGCAAAGAACCCTTTGAAATGCATTTCAGGTTTGGGTAAATCAACAACTGCTTTATTTTTCCCAATAATTGCCATGGCTCCTTTATCATTATAGATAAAAGGTACTAACACTTTGTTATTTAATTTTAGCTTGAAATTTTTAGCTAAATTAATTCCTTGTTGAATTGCTACTTGTGCAACTTGTGGATGTCCTTGAGCAAAACTTGGATCATTAAACTGAATACAAGTATCTCCAATAGCATAAATGTTTTCAGTACCCTCGATTTTATTATAAGGGTCTGTTTTTAAACGTTTTCCGCGACCATAACAATCTGTAGATATTCCTTTAAATTCTCTAGCGGTAACACCTGCAGCCCAAATTAAATTTTTAGTTTGAATTGTTTCTCCATTAGCAAAATATACAGTGTCATCTACATAATCCACTACATTATTATTTAATTTTACTATAACTCCAAGTTCTGTAATCGCTTTATATGTATCTTCTTGAGATTTTTTACTCATCGGGGTTAACAAAGCTGAAGCACCGTCAACTAAATAAATATTACTAGCTGTTGTTCCTAATTCTGGATACTCTTTCAAAAAAATATTCTTACGCATTTCAGCAAACATTCCTGATATTTCAACTCCAGTAGGACCACCACCCGCTACAACAACTGTTAATAATTTACGTCTTTTTCGAATATCCTTGGTAATTGCAGCTTTTTCTAAATTTTTCAACAAAGTATTACGCATGACAATAGCATCATTCAATGTTTTCATTGGGATGGCGTTCTTTTTAACGTTCTCCATTCCAAAATAACTGGTTTCAGCGCCCGTAGCAAAAATCAATTGATCGTAAAACAATTCACCATTACTTAAAATAACTTTATTTTCGGCTGGAATAACTTCTTGAAATTCACCTAAACGAAATTGTAAATTCTTCTTACCTGCAAAAAATTTACGAAAAGGATAACTAATACTTGAAGGCTCTAAATAAGCTGTTGCAACTTGATATATAAGGGGTGGAAAAAAATTGTAGTTATTTTTATCAACTAAAGTTACATGAACTCCATCTTGATTTAATAGCTCTTTTGCAACATTCATTCCTGCAAAACCACCTCCGATAATTACGATTTCCATATGTTCTTTTTTAGTATAATTTTGGGTTTTTAGTTCTTTTTTAATTTTTTTACAGGTTTCTCTGTGGGTGTGTTTTTATTTTGCAGCAAATAATTAGCTAAAATTTTTTCTACCAATTCATCTTTGGTTAAATGATGAAAAATGGTTTTAATTTTCGATTTTAATTCAGAATCAACATCGTGATTCGGTTTAGTTTTAAAAATTTGTTTTGCCCATAATAAGGTGTTATTATTTTCAATACTAGTTTCTGATGGTTTCTGAAAAAGATTGAATTTAATTCCCAATTCTTTTTCAAAATCAGCTATTTCTTTTACTTCTTCTTGTTGTAATACCGTTAACGAAAGTCCCTTTGCTCCTGCTCTAGCTGTACGACCACTTCGGTGTACATAGGCTTCATACACATCTGGCAAATGATAATTAACCACATAAGATACTTCTTTGACATCAATTCCTCTAGCTGCTAAATCTGTTGCAACTAATATATTGATATGTCCTTCACGAAATTGTTCCATGATTCTATCACGAATTCCTTGGCTCAAACTTCCATGAATAGCACCTGATGAAAAACGATTAATTGCTAAATTTTTAGCTAATTTATTAACCGCAGCTTTGGTTTTACAAAAGATAATTCCTCTTTCTCCTTCTTTGCTATTTAAAAAATGCATCAAAACATCTAGTTTTTCAATGGGATCTACTACAATATATTGGTGATCAATTCCTTGATTCCCTATTGTTTCCATATTAGCACTTACTTGCACCACATTCTTATTCAAGTAATTCTGAATCAATTGTTTAATTGTTCCAGGCATAGTTGCTGAGAATAGAATGGTTTTGTGTACCTTGGGCAAAGCAGCAACTATTATATCTAAACTTTCTTTTAAAATAGTTACCATCTCATCAGCCTCATCAAGGACTAAAAATGAAGTTGCTGATAAATCAATTGCTTTACGTTCTAGCAAATCAATTAAACGTCCCGGAGTAGCAACCACAATATGAGTCGTGGATTGTAATCGTTCCATTTGTGGTTTGATAGGAATTCCACCGCAAGTAGCTGCAATTGAAATTTCAGGCGAATATTTAACAAATAACTCTAAGTTCTTGAAAATTTGGTGACCTAATTCTCTAGTTGGTGCTAAAATTACAGCTTGAACGGCTGAATTATTTGTATCAATAAGTTGCAACAATGGTAATCCAAACGCGGCAGTTTTACCAGTTCCTGTTTTAGCAATTCCCACTACATCAGTAGTGTTGCTTAAAAGTAACGGAATTGTTTTTTGTTGAATTTCTGTAGGTTCAACAATGTTCAATTCGGTAATTGCTTTTAGAATTGGTGCTGAAATTCCTAAATCTAAGAATTGTTTTGGCATTTGAATGTTATTGTTTTAGTGTGAATTATTTTTTAGAATGGAGATTAATCTTCATTTTCATTTTCTTCTTCTTCCTCTTCTTCTATTTCACGTAATATTTTCTCTCTGTATTTTTTACCTATTAATAAGGTTAATTTCAAGGTGTAATCTTCAACTAACCATTCACGGTAGTTTTTACTACACTGACTCAAACATTTAGAATAACGTTTGATACGACATTCTATATCGGCAGCAAGCTCTTTGGATAACATTCTAGCATCCCTCAATTCCTCAGTATTATCCACACACATTCCCGCATGCTGATCCAAAGATTTTTCAAGAACTACCTTAGAACGTGAATTTTGAGCAATAGCTAGTTTGTGTTCTTCATCCACATCAAAACCCACATCTGCCGTTTTGCTGAATTTTGCACGCAATTCTGGTGGCATCGTGTATTTAAAATGTAATTCGATTTCCGAATCCTCACGTAAATTTTCAAGGTAAAATTCAGGTGATTTAAAAATATGTTGCCAGTTGACAGGTTCACTCCAAAGTCCAAATCGAGCTGCATTATTTCCTAAATCGATTACTGAAAACTCATCCTTTTTAGGTAATTTACGAGAACCACGACCAATCATTTGATAGTATAAAGTCAATGACTTAGTTGCTCTATTAAGGATAATTGTTTCAACTGTAGGTTCATCAAAACCCGTAGTAAGAATTCCAACAGAGGTCAAAATTGCATCGGGTGCATGTTTGAACCAATGTAAAATTTCTTTTCTTTCTTCGGTGCTACTCGTATTATCTAAATGACGAATGGGATATCCTGCTTCTCTAAATGTTTCGTAAACATATAGTGACGTGTTAATTCCGTTATTAAAAATCAAAGTCTTTTTCCCCATAGACCTTTCAGTATAAGCATGCAGTAATTTCTCTTGCATGAGAGTATTGGTATATAAATCATCCGATGATTTAACGGTATAATCTCCGTTTATACCAACTTTCAAAGAGGTTAATCCTACATCATAACTATACGTTACTGCTTTTGCCAAAAAGCCTTGATCGATTAAGGACGCAATAGTATCCCCTACAATCAATTCATCATAACTTTGATGCATTGGTAACTTAATATTAGAACTCAGCGGTGTTGCTGTAACTCCTAATATGAAGGCGTTTTTAAAAGAACTTAATAGTTTTCTAAAGGAATTGTAATGCGCTTCATCAATGATTACTAAACCTATATTATCTAAATGTAGTTTTTCATCGTTAATACGGTTTTTCAAAGTTTCAACCATAGCAACAAAACAAGAAAATTCATTTTGGTCAGGAAGATCTTTTACCTTACTATTGATTATTTTGTTTTTCACACCAAACCCCTTTAGCATTTTGGATGTTTGCTTACACAACTCGATTCTGTGCGTTAACACGACAACTTTCTTATCATGTTTTGAAATGTATCTACGAACAATTTCAGAAAAAATCACCGTCTTTCCACCACCTGTTGGAAGTTGATAAAGTAAGTGATGTTGCTTAGGTCCATTATCTATACGATCAAAAATGGCATCGATATCGCCCTTCTGATATGCATAAAGTTCTTTTCTATCTTCTTTTTCTACTTCTAAAATGTTTTCAACCATTATCTAATATTGATTTTTTGCAAAAATACGGCTAAAAAACAGGTAAACCGTCATATTTAAACAAAAAGATGCAGAATCTTCTAATAAATAGGAATTATAATTGATTTAGTAATCAAATGACTCAATAATCGCACTAAATTGCGCTTGATTTCTCCATTTTTGCATCAAAGTTTCATTATAAATAGTGATTATTCTTCCTTTAAATTCTGTAAAAATGCCATTTGCAATGACAAATTGTACCACTTGTTCAAATGAATTGAGGATGCTTTTATAAAAAAGCTCCTGCTTGATGGTGTTTTCTGCTGAAAATGTTTGTGCTATTTCAATATTATAGAGCATTAAATCTGCTATTACAAACGGATCTACTCCCAAAAGTATAAATTGCTTAATATATTTTTGAGCAACTGAACGGCGCATTTTTGGTTTACTCTTCCTTCCCGATGATTTTACAGGAAAGTATTCATTTGAAATCTTCAGCTTACTTTCCTGTAATAAGGAATCTTCTTTGGGATTGAATACAAAATTATAGTACACCTTAACTGGAGGGAATTTTTCATACAACTCCAAAATTTGTTCTTCGAGTTGTACTTTATTCAATTCCGACAAATATTTTTTTAAATCTCTCTTACTCATAATTAAAAATTACAAAAACAACGTTAAATTAGTTCAACTTATGGTATTCAACCCAACGATATTACTTATTTTTGCACCGAATTAAAAAAATCATCATGTTCAAAATTTTTAAAATTACAGCTATACTAGAAGGAATTTCATATTTGGTTTTATTTTCAAATATGCTTTTTATCAAACCTACTCATAAAGAATTGTACCACACTTTATTATATCCAATTGGAATGAGTCATGGTATTTTATTTATTGGATATATTGGTTTAGCTATTTTATTAAAAAATGCTCAAAACTGGGATTGGAAAACATTTGGTATCATTCTAGCCGCATCATTAATTCCTTTTGGAACGTTTTATATTGATAAAAAATATTTAGCAACTGCTTAATATTTTTATTTACAAAAAAATGAAGTTCTAATTTGTATTCACAAAGATACAAATTAGAACTTTTTTATTTTATTCCAATCGATCTTTAACAAACTCAATTTTTGTTTTCCCATGTGCTTTTGGTTTCCCGTCAGTCCCTAAATTAACCATAGTTGTAGCATCAATGGTAATAATGGTTTCACGAGTCATCATATTACGTACCTCGCATTTCAAGGTGAGTGATGTGTGTCCAAATTTCACCACTGCAATACCAATCTCTATAACATCTCCCTGCTTAGCAGAACTCCGAAAATTAATTTCTGACATTGATTTGGTAACTACTCTCGAATTTTCTAATTGAATAATAGAATATAATGCCAACTCTTCATCTATCCATGCTAATAATTGTCCTCCAAATAATGTTCCGTTTGGATTTAAGTCTTGGGGCTTTACCCACTTTCTTGTATGAAATCTCATTAAATTTATTTTATAATGCTAAAATACAACTTGCTTAAGTTTTTTTCGTTAATTTTAAATAAAAAATGAACCAAAGAGATCTATTTTTAAAAGAGTTTAGAGGGGAATCAATTGGAACAATCAGCACAGAATCTTCCTCAGATGAAATTTTTCAAAATCAAGTGCTACGCCCCGTTTTAAAATTACAAAATGATTTATTTGTGGCATCTTTTCATAATTACATTTCTAAGAATAAAATTGATTTTTATTCGCAATCAATAGAAAAAAAATTATTTACTATTGAAAATGCGATTCAAAAAGACATTAAATTCAGGAATGCACTAAAAGGAATGGTGATTGCATTGTTTACTGTTGAGGAATACGTTACCTATATTAAAAATTCATCAAGCCTAAACAAGCGAATGATGAATTTACTCATTGAACGATTGAAAAGTCAAGTACAACTATTTGAAAATTCTTCCGTTTGACAGCCTTTAATTTTACAGATCTGTTTTAACCCAAATCGCACTTTTATAAACTTTTATAAACTTATTTATTTTTATCGAAAAGGTGATTATAAGTTAAACATAAAAAGGTTTTTTGCTATACTTTTTTCACTATACTTGTTGAAACAAAAAGCATGAAAGAAGCATATTTCAAATGGTATTCACCTAACTTAAGTCGAGAGATTGAAATGTTGGTTTTTGGCCATTCTGGACAACCCGTTATATTGTTTCCAACCTCAATGGGTAGTTTTCATGAAAATAAAGATATGGGATTGATTGAATCTGCCCGATGGTATATTGAGCAAGGACTGATTCAAATATATTGCCCTGATAGTATTGACAAAGACAGTTTTTATAATACCAGTATTTATCCGATTCATCGCATCACTAATCATATTTTGTATCATAAAATGATTTGTCATGAAATTGTTGAAAAAGTAAAAAACAACACTGTTTCTGGTAAAGTTGTAGTTGCTGGATGTAGTTTTGGTGGTTATCACGCAGCCAATTTTGCCTTCAAACATCCAGGATATGTTAGCCATCTTTTTTCTATGAGCGGAGCTTTTAATATCAAAAGCTTTATGGATGGCTTTTATAATGATGATGTATATTACAACAATCCTGAAGATTATTTACACGGAATTGAAGACAATGAATTATGGAATATGGACGTAGCCTTAGGAACATCTAACTGGGATATTTGTTACGACGCTAATCTCAAACTAAGTAAAATTTTAAATAATAAAAATATATCACATTGGTTAGACATTCGACAAGACCGTGAACATGACTGGCCTGTCTGGAAGGAGATGTTTCCTCATTATTTATCCCGAATCCGATTTCAATATTAACCCAAGTAAATAACAACAACATAACTATGAAAAAAATAGGTATTTTATTTGGAATGGAAAACAGTTTCCCACAAGCATTTATCGACAGAGTAAATTCGAAAAATGAAAAAGGGATTATAGCAGAAGCGGTCTCAATTGACAAAGTTATTCAAAACAAAGGAGGAGAATATGTCGTTATTATAGATCGTATTTCACATGATGTCCCTTTTTATAGAGCTGCTTTGAAAAATGCTGCTTTGACAGGTACTAATGTAATTAACAACCCCTTTTGGTGGAGTGCTGATGATAAATTTTTCAACAATGCACTAGCTGATACTCTAGGTGTTCCTTTACCTAAAACTGTCATTTTACCATCTGCACAACATCCCGATGACACGAGTACTACTTCCTTTAGAAACTTAAAATATCCTATGGATTGGGAAGGAATATTTGACTATATACAATTTCCAGCCTATATGAAACCATACTCTGGAGGTGGATGGAAAAACGTATATCGACTTGAAAACAAAGAAGAATTTTGGGAAAAGCATCAAGAAACAGGACAACTAGTTATGATGCTTCAAGAAGAAATTGTATTCACAGAATATTTTAGAGTGTATTGTTTGGGGTGTAAAGCAGTTAGAATTATGCAATACGAACCTAGAAACCCACACCATTTAAGGTACGTTCACGACGGGCCTCCTACCGATAAAAAATTATTAGCGACTATAAAAGACTACACCATACGTTTATGCAAAGGCTTAGGATATGATTTTAATACCGTAGAATTTGCTGTACGTGACGGAATTCCTTATGCAATTGATTTTGGAAATCCAGCACCAGATGCAGAAATAACCTCTGTTGGTGCTGGAAATTTTGAATGGGTAGTTGAAGAAGCTGCGAAAATGGCAATTACAGCCGCAAAAAAACAGAAATTCGGAAAAATTAACCTAACTTGGGGTAACTTTATTAAAGAAGCTATCCTACAGAAATAATAACTATCAACCCAAAAAGCGAACCAATTATAAATTTATATTTATTTTTCCAAAAATGAAAAAATTACCAGTTTTCACACTTGGTGTTGAAGAGGAATATCAAATTATTGATCCTGAAACTAGAGATCTACGTTCGCATTTGTCCAAAATTGTGGATGGAGCAAAAACCTTACTAAAAGAACAAGTAAAGGCGGAAATGCACCAATCTGTTGTCGAAGTAGGAACTAATATTTGCAATAACGTACAAGAAGCTGAAAGTGAAATTAAATTTTTACGCTCTAAAATAGTGGAATTGGCTGCCAATCAAGAATTAATTGTAGGTGGAGCTGGCACACATCCTTTTGCCAAATGGCAAGACCAACTCATTACAGACGACCCTAGATATCACAATATTGTCAATGAATTACAAGATGCAGCACGATCCAATTTGATATTTGGAATGCACTGTCATGTGGGTATTGAAAATAGAGAAATAGGGCTACAATTAATGAATCAAGCTTGTTATTTTTTACCTCATATCTTTGCGCTCTCCACTAATTCCCCTTTTTGGGAAGGAAGACAAACAGGTTATAAATCATACAGAACCAAAGTATTTGATAAATTCCCAAGAACGGGATTGCCTGAATATTTTGAATGTTTAGCTGCTTATGATAATTTTCTGGATACTTTAGTTAAAACCAAATGTATCGACAATCCTAAAAAAATCTGGTGGGACTTACGTTTACACCCATTTTATGACACCATTGAGTTTCGTATTTGTGACATGAGTTTAACAGTAGAAGAAACCATGTGTATTGTATCTGTAATTCAAGCTGTTGTAGCCAAATTATACCGAATGAATCAAGGTAATATGAGTTTCAATATTTATAGACTGGCACTTATAAAAGAAAATAAATTTAGAGCAGCACGCTACGGAATCGAAGGGCATATGATTGATTTTGGACTTCAAAAAGAAGTTGAAACTAGAATTTTAATACATGAATTACTTGACTTTATTGATGATGTAGTTGACGAATTAGGTAGTCGAGAACATATCAATTATGTCCATGAAATTTTAAAAAACGGTACAGGTGCAGCGCAGCAATTAGCTGTTTACGAAGAAACTAAAGACTTAAAGAAAGTTGTTGATTTTATCACCAATCAGTTCACAAAAGGTCTCTAAAAATAATACCTTATATTTGTGTTTTATTTTAAATACCACAAAATGAATAATAAGAAATCAATCAGGATGGCCATTTTAGATATGTATGATGGCCAACCCAATCAAGGAATGCGATGCATTATTGAAATAGTTAATCGATTTTCACCTTTGGTTAGGTTTGACATTTTTGATGTACGTTCTAAATGTGAATTGCCCGAAATTGAAAAATATGACATTTACATCTCTACTGGGGGCCCTGGAAACCCATTAGAAGGAGATGGAAATTGGGAAATTAAATATTATAAATTTATTGATGAACTCACGAAATGGAATCAAGAGAGTTCAGTAAAAAAACATATGCTATTTATATGCCATTCGTTTCAGATGGCTTGTAAACATTTTGGTTTGGCTGAAATCACCAAAAGAAAAGGCACTTCTTTTGGCGTAATGACTATCCATAAAACTCCCGAAGGTAAAATAGATCCTTTATTTGAAGGCCTAGACGACCCTTTTTATGCGATTGACTCCAGAGATTATCAAGTAGTACAACCCAAGCTAACTATTTTTAAAAAGAAAGGTGCCAAAATACTTTCCTTAGAAAAAATAAGAGACTATGTTCAATATGAAAGAGCCATAATGGCGGTTCGATTCACCGATTATTTCGTTGGAACACAATTTCACCCTGAAGCAGATCCTATTAGTTTTGTTGCTCATTTAAGAGATAAGGAAGCCAAAGATAAAATCCGAAAAATGAAAGGGAAAAGAAAATTTAGAAACATGTTAGAGGACTTATTAGACGATGATAAAATTTATAAAACTAACGAAACATTGATTCCAAATTTTCTTCGAATTGCAGTAAATGATTTGATGAAAACTAAAAAAATTATGTCCAATTAAGTAAATTACCTTTGTATGATTGCGAAATATAGGGAACAATTCAATGCCGAATTTTCAGAAGAAAAATATCGAAATCTAAAAATTGATGTTACCTCTGACTTTGATTACTCCCCAACTTTTAGAGTCGGAGAAACTCCTTTTTTTATTTCAAAAGAATTAAAATCACAATTAATTGAAGGCTCCAATGAAGTTATAGCTTTAATTAAGAGTAACAACTTCAAACAACTTACAAACAAATCATTAGAACTAAATAATAGAGTGCCTAACGAAGACAATCACACTAACTTTATTGCGATAGATTTTGGAATTTGTGAAGAAGAAGGACAGGTGATTCCTAAATTAATTGAAGTACAAGGATTCCCTTCTTTGTTTAATTATCAAAATAATTTATTTGAAAAATTCACAAATCAGTATCCCTTTTTAAGTGAATTTTCTCCTTTTGTAAACAAAATTACGAATGATGAATATCTAAAAACTCTCGAGGAAGTTATTTGCAACGGCCACCCAAAAGAAAATGTAATTCTACTCGAAATTGAGCCTGAAAAACAAAATACAAAAATTGATTTTTATTATTGTAAAAGGGACTTGGGTGTCAACTTTGTCTGTGTTACTGAGGTTATCAAGAAAGACAATCAATTGTTTTACACCAATGAAAAAGGTATTGATGTTTTAATTAAACGAATCTACAATCGAGTAATTTTTGACGAACTAAACGCAAGAACCGACTTACAATTGAATTTCCACTTCACTGACGAATTAGATGTGGAATGGGCGGGACACCCCAATTGGTTTTTTAGAATTAGTAAATTTATTCTTCCGCTCCTCAAAGGGAAATATTTCATTGAAACAACTTTATTAAGCGAATTAAAAAAAATTCCAGATGATTTAGAAAACTATGTATTAAAACCACTCTTCTCTTTCTCTGGTTCAGGTGTTATTTTTCATGTAAAGAGAGAAGATATTGAATCCGTCGTTGAGAAAGAACTTTATATCCTACAGAAAAAAGTAAATTACTTCCCGATTCTACAAGCTCCTGAAGGCAAAATAAAAGTAGAAGTGAGAATGTTATGCACTTGGAAAAATGGAGATGAAAACCCTATTCTACTATGCAATTTAGTGCGATTGAGTCGCGGTGAAATGATTGGTGTAAAATATAACCAAGACAAAAACTGGGTTGGTGGAACGATTGGACTGTTTGAAAGATGACCAACCATTCTAAAGTTATTTAAAAAACGGTACAAGAATATCAACACCAATAGTAGAAAGTACCACATCTTGTTCACTCACTGCTCCTGAAAAAGACGCTAAAAGATAACCAGACTACTACTCCTATCCAGCCTAGTTCGCCTACTTTCAGTTTTCTGTTTTTATCGTCACTATTTTTAAGTGTTTCAGCAATTTCGGCAGCCTTTGCACTGGTAATGGCTAATAAATTTGCTTTTTCATCAGACAAAGTTCCTATCACTTTTATTTTTGATATCCATGATTGAACACTATTTCCAGAAATAAAACAGACTATTGCAACACCCTTTGCATTTATATCATTAGCTTTTACTTCTATAGCGATCAAAGCACGATCCGCATGTTTCATAAATAATCTCTATAGTTTAATTTGGTTTTTGTTTGTCCAAATGTTAAATTAGTAGCGCTAAACTAGTATTATTGATGAAATTTTACTTTTCATACTATATAGGTTTATTTAGTTTATGACTAGCTTACAATTCAACTTATTTAAAAATCAGTTATGGTTTTTAAATACTAATAATAAAAAAGATAAATAAGATAACTTATTTATTGCGACCATCGAATCGAATAGAATATAATGGATGAATCAATTGCTTATATTTGATTATCCCCCCCATTATCCTATGACTTGAAAATCTAACATAATGAGAAGACCAACAAATCGACGATCTGTACTCAAAAGTATCTTAGCAGGAACACTTACTCTTGGGATCTCTAATCGCTTTTTCGCCCTTTCAGCAGAAAATAATCTTAATAATGAAACAGTAAGTCCTCTAAAAGGAAATATCAATCATTCGGTTGCTCGTTGGTGCTTTAAAGATATTGAATTAGAAACACTATGTATTGAAGTAAAAAAAATGGGAATTAGGGGTATTGATTTAGTTGGACCAAAAGACTGGCCTCTATTACAAAAATACGGAATCACTTCTACAATGTGTAATGGTGCCGAAATCAATTTACTTGACGGTTTTAATGATACACAATTTCATGAAATACTTATCATTAATTATACAGAAATGATTCCTTTAGTAGCGAAGGCGGGGTATAAAAATCTAATTTGTTTTAGTGGTAAACGAAGAGGTAAAACAGACGAAGAAGGATGGAATAATTGTGTTATTGGATTGCAAAAATTAATTCCTTTAGCCGAAAAACACAATGTTACATTGGTAATGGAACTATTAAACAGCAAAATTGACCATAAAGACAATCAGTGTGACAAAACCTCGTGGGGTGTTGAATTAGCCAAACGTATAAAATCAGAAAATTTCAAATTACTTTACGATATATATCACATGCAAATTGATGAAGGTGATGTTATTCGAACAATTAAAGAAAACCATCAATACATTTCACATTATCATACTGCGGGGGTACCTGGACGCCATGAAATTGACGATTCGCAAGAATTAAATTACCCTGCAATCATGAAAGCAATAGCCGAAACTGGCTTCAAAGGATACGTGGGACAAGAATTCTTAGCTAAAAATCCAGACAAATTAAAATCTTTAAAAGAAGCAATAACTATTTGTGATATTTAATTCTAATGTGAAGAACTGAAGGGTTATCTAACTGTTTTTTTTTCTGAAGAAACATTAGCAAAAGAATAAAAAACTTTAATTTAAAGCCACAAAAAAGACTTTAGTACATTTTTAATTTTTCCATAATTTTTCAAACAAGAGTGGACAAATATTTCCCATTGTCTTCGGTTCGTCAACACTCCAATTAAAGGTCAAAAATGGATAATGTTCATCATTAGTTACAAATGTTTTGTAATCAATAAAATTATAAATTTCGTGATCTGTTTTATTTAAAAAAGCATTCATAGCAACAAACCAAAAACCTTCAAATTCATAAGTATCTTTACCTTCTTTTACTTGACTAATTAAACTATCAGGGTTAGCTACTGCATTGTAAAAAACTTCTTTCCCTTGAGAAATAACCCAACATCTGAAATAGTCAAAACCGCCATCTGTGCTTCCGCCATTCATGATATATGCAGCACACCACAAATTGGATTTATAGGTGTCAAAAAGTAATTTATCCGTTCTTAAACGAAAACCTATAATCTCTTTTGGAGTCAATTTTTCTAACTCATTCGTTAAAAATATTTCTTGATCTGCTTGGCTTAAATTAGCAATAATAGTTTTATCAATAATCCCCCAATACTGATCTTCGTCAAGCATTTCGGAAGATTTTTCAAAATGAATCGAATCAAAAACAACAACTGGAATAATTTCGTTTGAAACATTCGTTTTTATCAATACTTCTTTAGCCTTAGCGCTGCTCTGTGCCAAAGTAGCCATACCTAAAGATAGAAAAGCAAATAAAAGTGTGGTTGTATTTTTCATAAAATAAACTAAGTTGATTTTTCAACTAAAAGGTAAAATTAGTCTTTTTTACTTTCTAATTTGATTTTCGATTATATAAAAATTGTTATCAATTCTAATTTTAGTAGTTTCTGAAGAAATTGACTTACATTTCCAATCCTGATTTGGCTTGATCCACAACATTTCAGCACCAATAAGAACTTTTACCGGCATATTGAAACCGGAAACACAATTAGCCCATCGGAATTGAAGTTTGTTTTTTATGATTTTATATTCTAAAGTTGGTATTCTAATATCTCTTAAATATTGATTTAAAATTGGAGTTAAATCAATGCCAACAGATTTAGAGAGATAATCCTCAATTTGTTTGGTGGTAACTGTTTGGTGGTGAAATTTAGAATTTAAACCTCGTAAAACTTGCCTCCATTTAGTATCATTATCCACAATTTGCCTAAGTGTATGCAACATATTGGCACCTTTAAAATACATATCACCGGAACCTTGATTATTTACATTATAATTACCAATGATAGGCTTATCATTTAAAACATTACGTCGAGTACCTCTTACGTATTCAAAACCAGCCTCTTTTCCGTAGTAATATTCTACGAACAGACTTTCCGAGTAGCTCGTAAAACTTTCATGAATCCACATATCTGCTCTATCTTGGTTTGTGATACTATTCCCAAACCACTCGTGCCCAGACTCATGAATAATAATAAAGTCAAATTTCATCCCCCAGCCTGTTCTACTTAAATCGGAACCTTGATAACCATTTTTAAAACCATTACCATAACTAATATCACTTTGATGTTCCATTCCTAAAAAGGGCGTTTCTACCAATTTATACCCGTCTTCATAAAATGGATAGGGTCCAAACCAATATTCAAAAGCTTTCAACATCCTACCAACATCTTTGAATTGAATTTTAGCTTTCTCTAAATTTGGTTTCAACACATAATAAGTACAATCTAAATTACCTTTCTCTCCTTGATATTTTTCAGAAAAAGAAACATAATCCCCTACGTTAAAATTAACCCCGTAATTATTAATAGGATTCACAACCGACCAATTATAAGTTGTTGTACCGTCACTTAACACTTCCTTGTTTTTTAATCTCCCATTGGAAACAGCAACTAAACCTGAAGAAACATTGATACTAATATCCATGCCGTCGACTTCATCGTACAAATGATCTTTATTTGGCCACCAAACGCTCGCTCCTATTCCTTGACAAGAAGAAGCTATAAAAGGATTACCATTAGCATCCTTATCCCAAACTATTCCTCCATCCCAAGGTGCGCGAATAGCTGATCTAGGTTTGCCTTGATAAAAAACTGTGATTACATTTAGATCTCCTTTTTTTTGAAATTTCTCTAAATTCACAAAAAAGGCATTTCCGTTTTTATTGAAATTTAAAGAGTTACCATCTTGAATTATTTTAGTTATTTTTAATGGAGCTTGCAAATCAATTTGCATGACAGTAGACTCATTTAAAACTAAATAAGTAATCTCATTTGAACCAACAATCGAACTGTCTTTTAGGTTTGTTTTTAAATTAAGATTGTATTTTTTTACATCCCACCAGGCTCTTTCGTTAGTAATACTTCCCCGCAAACTATCGTCAATCGTGAATTTATTTTCACTATTTAAATGATTGATTTGTGCAAAAATAGAATTTGCAAAAAAGAATAAGAAACAATGAAAAATCAAAGCATTCTTCATAGATAACTAAAAATTAAAATAAGGACTTAATGTAAATTAGAAACTGTTTTTTGTTGTCCAATAGCTGATATTCCGTTTGTCAATCGGTTGGTATAGTCGTCCAAAAGTGTTAATACACGTTCTTGATTTTCTGACTTCACTACCAAACCTGCATGATATTCTAATGAAACTCTAAAACAAATCTCAGGATCTGAAAATGAAGATAAATCTGGAAATTGACTAGTAGCCAAAGTCAAAACTATTCCAGCATACCCATCAACCACTTTAGGTAGTTTATATTTTTTATCTTTGACTAATACATCTTCAATAGCAGCCCATTCCTTCCATAAATTGAGTCCAGAAGCACCTTCTACCATTTCCGCTAAATGTGCGCCTCCTACTCTAGAAGAGGTTTCTAGAAAATATATTTCGCCTGTTTCTTTTGATTTAATAAACTCCGTATGTGAAGCACCATGTTTAAGTCCAAAACCTTTAACTACTCGCTCGTTTTTCTCTTTTATGATTTTGTCATCTTCAGACTCCTTAACGATAGTAACACTTCTAAAAACACCTCCTCCTTGCGAAATTTCAAGTGGTGTGGCTAAATACTGTGAAGTCAAACTAAAGAGTACTGTTTTATCTTTAATCAAGCTATCGCAATGAAATACGTTGCCTGGAATAAATTTCTCCAACAGGTATTTAAAACGATTATTCCCCATTCCGTTAATATGAATCCAAGCTGTTTCTTTATCTCCTATTGTTATTATCCCAAGTGAATTGGCTTCTGATCTTGGTTTTAAAATCCAAGGAGCTGGAATCGTGTCCAAAAAAGTATTGATATCATGGTCGTTAAATAGGGAAACAAAAGCCGGAATAGAAATCCCACAACTTTTAGCTCTCATACGCATGGCCAATTTATCTCTAAAATACCTTCCTGTGGTTTGTCCCATTCCGTCAATACGTAGATTTTCACGTAAATAAGTCGCTTTTTCTACATCAAAATCATCTAGTGCAACAATAGCATCCACTTTTTTAGATTTCATCAAATTTCCAATCCCTAACAATAAATGCTCCATATTCCAGTCCACATCTTGTCCGGGCATATAGAAAATCTCCTCGATAGAATCTGTAGGCCAAGGTTTGTCTTTCATTTTTTCACTCGTGACCAAGTAGACTTTATTCCCTAGTTGATTTAAATGTGTTAAAAAATCTGATCCTTTAAAGAAATTTGAAATACAAACGAAGGTTTTGGATTGTGACATAGTTTATAAATTTTCTATGAATTTAGTCAATAAATGAACACCATAAGCAGTTGCATGCTTCGATTTTGCAAATTCATCATCTCCAAAGGCAACTCCTGCAATATCAAGGTGTACCCAAGCGGGATGTTCATTGGTAAAAAACTCTAAAAATTTAGCAGCACTAATAGCTCCCGCAACGGGTTTACCGCTATAATTTTTGACATCAGCAATTTCGCTTTCAATGTCTGGTTTGTAAGCATCCCATAAAGGCAAAGGCCATAATCGTTCTCCTACGGCATCTCCAGAAGCTTGAATTTTTTTAGAAACTTCAGTATTATTGGTAAACAAAGCGGCACATTCATATCCAAAAGTCCCAACAGCACTTCCTGTTAAGGTAGCAACATCAACAATATATTCTGGATTGTAATTTTGAATTAAATACGATAAACCGTCCGCTAAAACTAAACGTCCTTCAGCATCAGTATCTATGATTTCAATAGTTTTTCCGCTATAACTCGTAATCACATCTGATGGTAAAAACGATTTAGCATCCACTGAATTTTCAGCACAAGGCACAATTGCTGTAACTTTAATTGGTAATTCCAAGTCAGCAATCAACTGCATGGTTCCAAAAACAGCTGCACCTCCTGCCATATCACATTTCATGTGTAGCATTCCCGCTGTTTTAATATTCAACCCACCTGTATCAAAAGTGATTCCTTTACCAACTAAACCAATATGTTTCAAATCGGAACTACTTCCTTTTGGTTCGTAACTCATGATCACAAATTGGGGTTCATTCTCACTTCCTTTTCCAACGGCTAAAAAAGCACCTAAACCTTCTTTTTCACTTTCTTCACGACCAAGAACTTTGACGTCAAAACCAAATTTAGCACCTTTATTTTGCGCCCATTCAGCCAAATATTTCGGCGTCACTTTATTGGGAGGTAAATCCACTAATACTAACGTTTCAAGCTGTGCGCTAGCAATTTTTATTGCTTTATTAATTACCGAGCTATATTCCTGTTTACTTAGAATTTGTAATTCAAAATTAGGATTTAAAAAAGGATGAGTAATTATATTTTTAAAATGTCCTAAATCATAGGTTCCTAATACCATTCCTGAAATAATAGCTTCCACATTATTACCCTCAATTTCATTTGGAATAAATAATGCGATATTTTTATCTAAAATCTCTTTTTGATTATTGGAAACACGACGAAAAATAGTTTTTAAAGACTTATAATCAATCTGCTTTCCAATCCCTACAAAAAGAAATAAGTTTTCGTTTTGTTCCGATATATAAAAAGAATCTTTTTTACCACTAAAAATTTTAGCTGTGACTGTAATACCTTCAAAAGTAATGGATTGAGAATTCGTTTCATAAACTGGAACAATAACTGTCCCTAAAAAACCACTTAAACTACTTATATGCTTTGTTTTCATCGTATTAATTTAATCTTTTATACTAAAAAACAACCATTCGATAGCTTTAGGAAATTCATCACTCCAATAGGTTGCGTTATGTTCTCCTAATTTATTGATGCTCAAATTAATTTTCATTTTGTTTTTGACAAACTCACTATGAAGTAGTCTTTCTTTAAATTTTTTAACATGTTCTACCATATTATCACTCTCTTCAACTCCTGCATAAAGATAAATTTTGGTATCATCTGTATTTTCAACATCCACATCAATTTTGAGTTGTGGTACAACCCACAATGATGGTGAAAAAATCATTAATTTGCCAAATATTTCGGGATTACGTAAACCACTAAAGATACTTATCAATCCTCCCATAGAACTTCCACCTATACCTGTATTTCTTCTATCGGTTAGAGTTCTGAAGTTTTCATCAATATAGGGTTTTAAGGTTTCCGTTAAAAACCGAATGTACTTCTTACCTTCCCCTTTTCCTAATATGGTCTTACCTACCGTATACTCTTTCAATCTGTCATCATCAGCGTGTTCAACAGCTACAATAATGATTCTTCCAATTTGATACTCTGCCATTACGGCTAGTTTTTTATCAATTTCCCAATTTCCATAAGGCGCATTTTCATGAAATAAATTTTGAGCATCTTGCAAATACATTACTGGGTATCTCTCTTCTGTATTATCATAATCATGTGGCAATAAAGCCCATACTTTTCGTGTGGTATTCAATTGCGGAATTTCAAATTCATCTGAAAGCAATACGACTTGTGGCAAAAAATTAGGTTTAAATGGCATCCAATTTCTTCTCCATTTGGGTACAAAATCAGTTTGAATTCCTGATTTTAATTTAGTAGAACGATTTGAAGTAATCTCTTCATTCTCGCCTATTTCAACTGCACTCCAATCACCTTTGGTAAATTTATATAAAAGTGTATCAGGGAAGGTATGGTCAAGGTTAAAATCGTAGCGATAGGTATTTTCTCCAATTTGTTCCAAAACACAATTAGGATCTTGTGTATTCCAATTATTAAAATTCCCAGCTATGTAAATAGGGCGTCCATCTACTTCATCAGTTCGTAAAATAATAGTTAGACTGCTTGTATTAGTTGTATATTTTGTGTTAAAATTAATTGTAGTATTATCAGGTTCCATTATTTGCAAAATTGTATAGGTAAATTTAAGGATAATACAAAGATAGTTTTTTGGATTTTAAAAAAAGAAAACCCAATAGCTAATTTTAGAACTATTGGGTTTAAAGTATTTATAATAATACACGTATGTTATTTCTTACGACTTTTTAAGACCGAAATTACGTCGTTCATCTTAAAACCTTTGGCTTGCAAAAGCATTAAGTAATGAAACAACAAATCAGCACTTTCACCTAAGAACAAATCATCATTAGTGTCTTTAGCTTCGATTACAACTTCCACTGCTTCTTCACCTACTTTCTGAATAATTTTATTCATTCCCAATTTGAATAACGAGGCTACGTAACTCTTTTCAGAATCAGCATTTTTAATTCTAGACTCAATAGTATTTTCTAAGTCTGAAATAAAACCATAGTTTGCATCATTTGGCGTCTGCCAGCAAGTATCTGCTCCTGTGTGACAAGTTGGTCCCACAGGTTGTACTTGAATCAACAACGTATCACCATCACAATCATTCTTGATATCTACTAAGTTCAAGAAATTCCCGCTCTCCTCGCCTTTTGTCCAAAGTCTTTGTTTCGAACGGCTGTAGAAAGTTACTTTTCCTGTTTCAACTGTTTTTTGATACGCTTCGGCATTCATGTAACCCAACATCAAGACATTTTTAGTTTCACTATCTTGGATAACTGCTGGAATTAATCCGTGTGCACTTTTTGAAAAATCTATTTCCATTATATAAAGTTTGAGATTCGAAGTTAGAAATTAGAAATTAAGTATCAGTAGTTAGAGTTCGATGTTTACACTTCAAACCTCTTACTTTCTACCTCTTACTTCTAAAGTCTTACTTCTATATTATTATTTTTTAATTCTTGCTTCAATGCTTTGATTTCGATTTCCTTAAAATGGAAAACACTTGCTGCCAAAGCTGCATCAGATTTTCCGTCCACAAAAGTATCGATAAAATGCTGCACATTACCCGCACCACCTGAAGCGATAATTGGAATATTAACTAAGCTTGATAATTTTGCCAAAGCTTCATTTGCAAATCCATTTTTGGTTCCGTCATGGTTCATCGAGGTAAACAAAATTTCTCCTGCGCCACGTTGTTCTACTTCTACAGCCCAATCAAAAAGATTCAGTTCCGTTGGTACTTTTCCACCAACCAAATGCACAATCCATTGACCATCTATTTGTTTGGCATCTATAGCAACAACCACACATTGGCTACCAAATTTCTGAGCTAAATCGTTAATCAACTGCGGATTCTTAACTGCTGAGGAATTGATAGAAACTTTATCAGCACCGTTTTGCAATAATACTTCTACATCTTCCACAGCTGAGATTCCACCACCAACAGTAAACGGAATATTTATAGTTGCCGCTACTTTTCGAACTAAATCAAACAAGGTACGTCTTCTTTCTTCGGTTGCCGAAATATCAAGAAACACCAATTCATCTGCACCTTCGTCAGAATAAATTTTGGCCAATTCCACAGGGTCACCTGCATCACGCAAATCTACAAAATTTACGCCTTTTACCGTTCGACCGTTTTTAATATCTAAACAGGGTATGATTCTTTTTGTTAACATGATTTTGTTGTTTGCGTAGAGACGTTGCAATGCAACGTCTCTACGATATGATATACTGTTCCAATTGTTTCAACGATATTCTTCCTTCGTAAATCGCTTTACCAATGATGGTACCTTCACAACCCAATTCGGCTAATTTAGGCAATTCGTCGAAAGTTGAAATACCACCCGAAGCGATTAGTTTTAAACCTTCCGCTTGTTTCAAAATCTTTTCGTATAAATCAAAACTTGGACCTTCTAACATTCCGTCTTTGGCAATATCCGTACAAATTACGTACTGAATTCCTTTCGACTGATAACCTTGAATAAAAGGAACTAACTCTTGGTCTGACTCTTCCAACCATCCAGATACTGCAACTTTTTCGTTATTAGCATCAGCTCCCAAAATGATTTTGTCTGCACCAAATTTTGATATCCACTTTTCGAAAACTTCACGGTTTTTAACCGCGATACTTCCTCCTGTAATTTGGTTTGCTCCAGATTCGAAAGCTATTTTTAAATCTTCATCCGATTTTAAACCACCACCAAAATCGATTTTCAATTTGGTTTGAGTAGCAATTTGCTCCAAAATTTTGTGATTGATAATGCGGCTTGATTTTGCTCCATCCAAATCTACTAAATGCAAAAATTCTATTCCATGTGCCTCAAATTCTTTGGCAACTTCCAATGGATTTTCGTTATAAATAATTTTGGTATTATAATCTCCTTTGGACAAACGAACACATTTTCCGTCGATGATGTCTATTGCTGGTATTATTCTCATGATAAGGGTAGAGGTTAAAAGTTAGAAGTTAGAGTTTAGAAGTAAAAAATTTTTAAGAATTTGTTCTCCTACATCACCACTTTTCTCTGGGTGAAATTGAGTTCCAAAGAAATTTTTATTTTCTAATGCCGATGAATATTCTAATTCATAATTTGTCGTTGCGATGGTTTCTTTGCATAATGGCGCATAAAAACTGTGTACCAAATACATATAATCATTTTCGGCAATGTCTTTAAACAAGTCCGATTTCAAATTATAAATGGTATTCCACCCCATATGAGGGACTTTTACTTTGTTGGTGTATTTGTATACATTTACATCGAAAATACCCATACCAGTTGTATCGCCCTCTTCCGAGTGATGGCACATCAATTGCATTCCGAGACAAATTCCTAGAACCGGTTGCGTCAAGGTCGGAATCAAACTATCCAATCCACTTTCTTTCAACATTTTCATTGCATAACTCGCCTCTCCCACTCCTGGGAAAATCACTTTATCAGCTGCTCTTATTTCGTCAGGATCATTACTCAAAACGGCATGAAATCCCAATCTTTCGATGGCAAACATAATGCTCTGAATATTTCCTGCTCCGTAATTTATGATTACTATTTTCATTAACTTAAGTTAGAAGTTAAAAGTTAGAAGTCAGAAGTACCCAAACTCCTCACTCTTAACTTTTAACTTTATTTTACAACATTCCCTTCGTACTTGGCAAAATCATTTTTTCTGTATCACGTTTCACCGCTACTTTTATCGCTTTCGCGAAAGCTTTAAAAATGGCTTCGATTTTGTGGTGCTCATTATCACCTTCCGCTTTTATATTGATGTTGGCTTTAGCACCATCAGAAAACGATTTAAAAAAGTGGAAAAACATCTCTGTTGGCATTTTACCCACCATTTCACGTTTGAATTCCGTTTCCCAAATCAACCAGTTTCTTCCTCCAAAATCGATCGCTACTTGCGCTAAACAATCATCCATTGGTAAGCAGAAACCGTAACGCTCAATTCCTAGTTTATTTCCTAATGCTTTTGCATAGACTTCTCCCAATGCAATTGCTGTATCTTCAATAGTATGGTGTTCGTCAACTTCTAAATCACCTACTACTTTTATTTCTAAATCCATTTGCCCGTGACGCGAAATTTGGTCTAACATATGGTCGAAAAAAGCAATTCCGGTATCAATTTTACTTTGACCTGTTCCGTCCAAGTTCAATTTGATGTAAATATCCGTTTCGTGTGTTTTTCTAGTGATAGAAGCCGTACGCTCTTCTAGCTTTAAGAACTCGTATATCTTTTTCCAATCTGTAGATTGCAAAACGATTGTTTCGTCTAACTCTTCACGTTTAGCACTAATTTCTTCGCTTCCAGCTCCATCAGTAGTGTTCATGAAGATTGCTTTTGCACCCAAATTTTTTGCCAATTCCACATCTGTCAAACGGTCCCCTAATACAAAAGAGTTTGCCAAATCATAATTTGGATTTCCTATGTATTTAGTTAACATTCCTGTACGTGGCTTACGTGTAGGCGCATTGTCCTCTGGAAAAGAGCGGTCTACAAAAATATCATCAAAAAGCACTCCTTCATTTTGAAACGCTCTCAATATAAAGTTTTGGGTTGGCCAAAACGTATCTTCAGGAAAGCTATCTGTTCCCAAACCGTCTTGGTTGGTTACCATCGCCAATTCATAATCCAATTCGGTAGCTATTTTAGCCAAATATTGAAACGATTTTGGATAAAACTCCAATTTCTCTAAACTGTCTAATTGCAATCCTGCTGGTTCCAAAACAATCGTTCCATCACGATCTATAAAAAGTACTTTTTTCATTTTATTTTAAATAATAACCCTCTAAGGGTTTTAACCCTTAGAGGGTTAGTTAGTTTAACAATTTTTCAAAGCTTCCATCAACTTCTTATTCTCTTCTGCAGTTCCAATAGTCAAACGCAAACAATTTTCGCAAAGTGGTTGTGTAGTTCTATTTCGAATTACAATTCCTTTGGCAATTAATTCAGCGTAACGTTGGTTAGCATTATCAACTTTAATTAGAATAAAATTTGCTTCGGTTGGATAGATTTTCTCTACGAAAGATACTTTATCTAAAACTTGAAGCAATTCAGTCCTTTGTGCTATAATTGAGGTTATTTCGTTCTGAATCTTAGCTTCATTACTCAAACGTTCTAAAGCTCTTTGTTGCGTTAATTCGTTTACGTTATAAGGAGGTTTAATTTTGTTGATAACTGCAATTACTTCTGCAGAAGCATAACATATTCCTAAACGAATTCCCGCCAAACCATACGCTTTTGATAAGGTTTGCGTGATAATCAAATTTGGATATAGGTCTAATTTTGCCAACCAACTCGCCTTTTCTGAAAAGTCGATATACGCTTCATCAATAACCACAAATCCGTTGAATTTCTCCAACAAAGTAGTAACACTTTCTGTCGAAAATGAATTTCCGGTTGGGTTATTTGGCGAACACAAAAAGATGATTTTTGTCGAATGCGTTACTGCTGCCAAAATGCTTTCTACTTCTGGATGAAAGTCATTCGATAATAAAATCTCTTTATTTTCAACATTATTGATATTTGCCAAAACACCATACATTCCGTACGTTGGAGGCAAAGTGATTACATTATCTATTTTAGGCTCACAAAAAGCTCTAAATAATAAATCCAATACTTCGTCACTTCCGTTTCCTAACAAGATTTGTTTGGTACTAAGGTTTTTCATCTTTCCCAAAACTGCTTTCACTGAAGCTTGTTGTGGGTCTGGATAACGATTCACTCCATTTTCAAACGGATTCTCATTCGCATCCAAAAAAACCATTTGAGCAGTATCAAAATCTTCAAACTCATCTCTCGCTGACGAATATGGTTTTAAAACCTTTACGTTCTCACGAACAAGTGTATTTATATCAAATTTCATCTTTCTTATCTTTAAAAGAGATTAGAATATAGAGAATAGAAAATAGATTTTAATATACACCTATCTTTCATCATGTCTTCGCTCTCTTCTCTATATTCTTTGTTCTATTTTCCTTTTTTTATCTCTGCTAACCTCAAACTAACTGCATTTTTGTGCGCTTGCAAACCTTCGGCTTCTGCCATTAGTTCGATTGCGTTTCCAATGTTCTGAATTCCAACGGCTGATATTTTTTGAAACGTCATTGATTTCATAAAACTATCCAAATTTACGCCGCTGTAGTTCTTTGCATAGCCATTTGTTGGTAAAGTATGATTGGTTCCCGAAGCATAATCACCTGCACTTTCGGGCGTGTAATTTCCAATAAAAACCGAACCTGCATTCCCAATATTATTTACATAAAAATCTTGGTCTTTCACGCAAACAATAAAATGCTCAGGACCATATTCATCTATTAATTCTAAAGCGATTTTATCGTTTTCGACATAGATTAATTTGGAATTAGCAATGGCCTTTTCGGCAATATTTTTACGAGGTAATTGTTCTAATTGCAGTTCAATCTCTTTCTCTACTGCATCAATAATCACTTTAGATGTCGCAACCAAAATCACTTGACTATCAACACCGTGCTCTGCCTGAGAAAGTAAATCAGAAGCTACAAAAGCAGGTATTGCAGTATCATCTGCAACAACCAATAATTCAGAAGGTCCAGCTGGCATATCAATCGCTACACCAAACTGCGTTGCCAATTGTTTGGCTACTGTCACATATTGGTTTCCTGGTCCGAAAATCTTGTACACTTTCGGAATCGCTTTTGTTCCAAACGTCATTCCAGCGATGGCTTGTATTCCGCCTACTTTGATAATTTTGGTTACGCCACATAGATTAGCAGCATATAAAATCGCAGGATTTATATTTCCGTTTTTATCCGGTGGTGAACACAAAACAATTTCGTTACAACCGGCAATTTTAGCAGGAACCGCCAACATCAAAACCGTCGAAAACAAAGGTGCAGTTCCTCCCGGAATGTACAAACCTACTTTTTGAATTGGTCTTTTTTCTTGCCAGCATTGTACTCCAGGCGCCGTTTCTACAGAAACACGAGCTGTTTTTTGTGCTTGGTGAAACTTTTCTACATTGGCTTTTGCCAAAGCAATAGCTTCCTTTAATTCAATTGAAATAGAAGCAACTGCCGTTTCAATTTCTTCAGAAGTCACTTCGCTATTTTCAAAGTACACTCCATCAAACTGCGTCGTATATTTGGCCACAGCCGCATCTCCGTCTTTTTGAACAGCCGCAAAAATTTCTTTTACCGTTTGTTCTATATCGTTTACCGTTTTGGTGGGTCTTTCTAAAATAGAAGCCCAAGTTTCCTTAACGGGATTGTATATTTTATTCATAGTTTTTAGTTTAAGGTTTCAAGTTTCAAGTTCACTCCCAGAACCTCTAACTTCTACCCTCTAATTTCTAACTTATTTAAAGCACCATTTTCTCAATTGGACAAACCAAAATTCCTTCGGCACCAGCTTCTTTCAATTGGTCGATTACTTCCCAAAAAGTATCTTTATCAATTACCGTGTGCACACTACTCCAACCTTCTTGAGCCAATGGCATTACCGTTGCACTTTTCAAAACTGGAAGAATACTGCTGATCGCTTCAATTTTATCATTCGGTACGTTCATCAAAATGTATTTTGATTTACGCGCTCTTAGAACAGATTCGATTCTGAATTTTAAAGTATCAATGATTTTTTGAGATTCAGGAGAAACTTTTGGAGAAACCGCCAAAACTGCTTCACTTTTGAAAATCACCTCTACTTCTTTCAAATTGTTTTTAAACAAAGTACTTCCGCTAGAAACGATATCTACAATAGCATCTGCTAAACCGATATTTGGAGCAATTTCTACTGACCCCGAAATTTGGTGAATATCAACAGACACTCCTTTCGAATTACAAAAATCAATTACTGTATTTGGATACGAAGTTGCAACACGCAATCCGTTCAAATCTTGAATAGAATTATATTCGAAAGCTTTAGGAACTGCAATCGAAACTTTACATTTTGAAAATCCTAACTTTTGGATAACTTCAATATCTTTTCCTTTTTCAACCAATAAATTATCACCAACAATAGCGATATCTACTACTCCATCAATCAAATATTGAGGAATATCTGAATTTCGTAAATACAACACTTCCAAAGGGAAATTAGAAGCTTCTGCCTTTAATTGGTCAATACCGTTGTTGATAGAAATCCCCGCATCTTTAAGGATTTGAATACTTTCTTCGTTTAATCTACCTGATTTTTGAATTGCAATTTTTAACGTACTCATTGTTTTGTTTTTTTTATATTTTATTTAATGTGCTTGAGTACAAAGGACTTAACACACAATGAAAAACCCGTTTGATGTACTCAAACGGGTTTTTTAATATGATGATTACACGCATACCATTAACACATCGCTTGAGAGCAAAAATGAGAATGATGATGATGTACTTGATTTGATAACATATTTTGTAAAATTAACTACTTTATTTCGATTGCAAATATACTTTTTATTTTAAAAATAAGCAATTTTTATTTTATTTTAAAACAATAATTTAATCCCCGTCAGGACTTTGTACAGGAATTGACACCGTTGTAGTATCACGAATTTCTGTATGTCTCACTTCACCTCCAGATTTGCCCGTTTTCAATGCAAAAACAAGAGCCACTCCTGCAATAACCAAAATAATAATTGATAATAACCTTGCTTTGGCATGCGTTTTTACATTCAAATAAAAACCATAAATAGACAAAAGTCCCATTGCGTATAGAATTAATGCCAATTTCTCTGCATACTCCTCATGTTCGTGAATGATTTGATGTCCGATATTTGGCATATCTTCGACTAATTCTTCTGCTCCTTCTCCAGTGTACATACTCAAAAAAGCCGCGATGGCAGCAACTATAAATACCGAATAGGCCGTGTTTTTTATTCCGTTATTTCGAAAATAGATGCCTGAAATTAAAATCCCAAAACCAAATACCACTCCAACGATTGGAAAATGGTTGACCATTAAATGCAAATGTGCGTCGTTCATATTATGTTCTATTAATTGTAAAAGTGTCTCAATAATTTATTCTGAATTCAAATATAGAATAGTTTTTTTTGGTACGAAAAATAATAATCCATTTTATTGTTTTTTTATGCTATTCAATTGCGTTTTATACTGTAATGAAGACTGTTTGTAATAACTAAAACTTCATCTTCTGAATTCTAACGGCATTCAAAATCGCCAATAAGGCCACACCTACATCTGCAAAAACAGCTTCCCATAATGTTGCAAGTCCACCTGCCCCTAGTGAAAGAACAATCACTTTAACAGCAAAAGCAAAACTTATATTTTGAATTACAATTTTTCGGGTTTCTTTCCCAATTTGAATTGCAATTGGTATTTTTCTAGGTTGGTCGTTTTGAATCACAATATCAGCTGTTTCAATCGTAGCGTCACTTCCTAATCCTCCCATGGCAATACCAGCATCTGCTAAAGCAATGACCAGCGCATCATTTACTCCATCTCCAACAAAAGCAATTTTGTAATTCTGATTCTTGAGTTCCTGTACTTTTTCGACCTTATCCTCAGGTAATAAATTCCCGAAAGCAGTATCAATTCCCAAAGTTTTTGCAACTTTATCTACTACAGTCTGTTTGTCACCCGAAAGCATAACTGTTTTTATACCTAATTGATGTAATGATTTTATAGTTTGGAGTGCATCTTCTTTGATTTCATCGGCAATAGTGATGTATCCTGCGTAAACATTGTTTACAGCCACGACTACAATTGTGTCATCAACAGTTTCAATTGCTGAGTCATACTCAATATTAAACTTTTTGAGTAATTTGACATTCCCTGCTAGAACTTCTTTTCCGTTTACTATTCCTTTTAGTCCATGGCCTGCAATTTCTTCAACCTGCCCAATTGTCACATTACTATAAGAATCAGCTGCGTATTGCACAACTGCAATGGCAATAGGATGTGTAGATTTACTTTCTAAAGCTGCTGTAAGTTGGATTAATTCTTCTTCATCATAATTTTGAGCAACCACCTTTTGAACTTTAAATACACCTTTGGTTAAGGTTCCTGTTTTGTCCATGACCACTGCTGTGATTGTAGTCATTACATCCAAAAAATTACTTCCTTTGAAAAGTATTCCGTTTCGTGAAGCCAAACCTATTCCACCAAAATAACCTAGTGGAATCGAAATAACCAAGGCGCAAGGGCAAGAGATAACTAAGAAAACCAAAGCACGATACAACCAATCTGAAAACACATAATTTTGTTCAAAAAAGTAGGGAACTATTACAATTGCAATGGCTAAATACACTACAATTGGTGTATAGATTTTTGCGAATTTAGAAATAAACAATTGCGTTTTTGATTTTCGAGCCGTGGCATCTTGTACCATTTCGAGAATTTTAGACAGTTTGCTATCTTTAAAAAGCGTAGTTACCTTTATTTCCGCAACTGAATTTAAGTTTATCATTCCTGCTAGAACAACTTCTTCTTTTTTCTTGGTATCAGGTTTGCTTTCGCCCGTAAGCGCAGCTGTATTGAAGGAAGCACTATCTGAAATCAATATTCCATCTAAGGCTACTTTTTCTCCTGCACGCACTTGAATTGTTTCGCCAATAGCTACTTCAAAAGGATTAATAGTTTTTAATTCTCCCTTTCGAAAAACATTTACCGTGTCAGGTCGAACGTCTAGCAAGGCTTTTATACTTCGTTTAGCATTGTTTACTGCTGCATCTTGAAACAACTCGCCAACAGCGTAAAATAACATTACAGCCACTCCTTCAGAATATTGCCCAATAAAAAAAGCTCCAATTGTAGCAATAGACATTAAGAAGAATTCTGAGAAGAAATTTCCTTTTTTGATTTGTTTTAAAGCTTGAATATTTACTGGAAGTCCAACAAAAACATAAGCGATTCCGAACCAAATTAAATTAATTGGATACTTAAAAAAACCTCTATCCGTTTGTTCAAAAATGATTCCTGAAACCAAAAGCATAAAACTAATGGATGCAGGTAGGTATTTTATGAAAGTAGATTCGTTTTCATCATCACCACCATGATTATGACCATCATCGTCATTATGTCGATGCTTTGTATTGAAAGTTATTTTTTCATCTGTTGTGCAACAACTACTTCCTTTTTCATCACTTGGTGAACATTGTTGTTTTAAAGTTGTATTTTCCATACCAATAATTCAATTGTTTTATTCCTCTTCCTCGCTGTTTTTCATTTTCGAAAGTAAATCATAAGCACCAGTAGTAACTACTTTCCAGTTTTGCCAATCCTTTGGAGTATCAAAAATAAGTTCGGTATAATTCAGTTCCGAAACTCCAGCTTTTATTTGCACCATTTTGTATTGGGTTACTCCACTTTCTTTTGACGTATTCTTTTCTGCAATAAAAATATATTTATTCCCTTCGAATTCGACAATAGCTTTTGAAATTACTGCAGGCACTTTGTTACTCCCACTTTCAACCAAAGCTTTTAAAAACATTCCAGGTAACAAATGAGTGTCTTCTTGGTCTAAATGACAATGAATTTGAACGGTTCTCTCTTGACTTATTTCTTTCCCAACCAAATGAACCGTTGCCATTCGTTCCTTACTTTCATTAGCCAAGGTAAAACGAACTTTTTGACCAATCTTAAGCTTAGGAACATCTTTTTCAAAAACGGTCAATTCAGCGTGTAAATGTTCTGTATCAGCAATTTTAAACAACACATCTGTAGGTGTTACAAAGGCACCCACATTGGTATTCACTTGCGTAACATAACCATTTATAGACGAATATAGTGGAAGTACACTCTGAATATTCCCTTTCTCTAAACTTGCCATGTTAACATTCATCAACTGAAGCTTAGTTTTTAAGCCCAACACTCTTGCTTTCATACTGTCATAGTCCGATTTGGATTTTTGCAGCGTTTTTTGGGCATTCACGTTTTCTTTAGCTAATTCTTGTTGACGCTCATACTCCAATTTCAGGTAATTTAATTGACTTTTGTAATCGATATAATCCTGTTGTGGTTGTACATATTCTGGATTTTGCATCATCGCGATTACTTGCCCTTTTTTCACCTTCAGACCTTGAAGCATTTCCGTGCTTTTTACAAATCCACCAAAAGGTGCAGAAACGGAAACCAAATTTTGCGGAGGCACATCGAGCATTCCGTTGACTTTGGTGGTGCCACTTAATTCTTTTTCTTCAATTACTCCAAATTGAATATTAGATGTTTTGTACTGCTCCGCTGTTAATTCTACCATATTAGCAGCAACAGCTGGCTCTTCAGCTACTGCTGTTTCCTCCTTGTTTTTGTTCCCACAACTAATTACGATTGCAGTTACGATTAATAAGGATATTACTTTATATATTGATTTCATGTTCTGTTGATTTTATTTAATTCGTTTTTCCTGAAAGATGTTCTAAAAGTGCGATACTTAGATTGTATTGTAAAATTGCTGACAAGAAATTTTCCTGAATTCCGTTGGCCGTTCTTAAATTTAAAAGATTTTCGGAATAGCTGATTTCTCCATTTTTGTAAGCCGATTGACTTTTCGACAAAATCAAATTAGCATTTGGCACTCCCGATTTTTTATAATATTCCAAACTGGTTTTGTTTTTTTGAAACTCCATTCCCGCTTGTGCATATTGCCCTTTCAAACTAATTTCATTATTCTCTAGATTCATTCTAGCGATTTCTTGATTTGTACTTTCAGATTTTATTTTAGCGCTGTACGAACCATAAAATATTGGAATCGACAATCCTAAATTAATTCCCTGAAAACGATTGTTAGATGTGGCCAAATCAGAACTTGTAGCATTAATTTGAGAACCTATAAGCGATTGATTGAAATAACCAAAAGTAATATCTGGTAGTGCTTTGGCTGTTTCTACTTTTTTCTGTTTTTCGGCTACTTCTACCTGTTGATTAACGTACGCTAAAATAGGGCTTTCAGCTATTGCTTTATCCTTATTTGTATCTAAAAAAGATTGTTCTACAAGTATTCTATCTGCTATTACAATCGCTTCTTGGCTTCCTAAAAGTGTTTGTAATTGCGATAAATAGACATTAACATTTGCCTTGTTTTCCTTTAGAATATTTTGCGTTTCGTATAATTGGGTTTCAGCAGTACTTTGCTCTAGTTGAGTACTTTCCCCTGTTTTATAACGCAATGATGCCGACTTTACAAAACCTTGATAAATGCTATCTTGTTTTTGCAAAAGAGATTCTCTAGTATATAAATATTGTAAATTCGAATAGGTTTGGCTAATACGATAAACCAATTCACTTTTTGTAATAT
Source organism: Flavobacterium ovatum (assembly GCF_040703125.1). Lineage (NCBI taxonomy): Bacteria > Pseudomonadati > Bacteroidota > Flavobacteriia > Flavobacteriales > Flavobacteriaceae > Flavobacterium > Flavobacterium ovatum. Next base: position 2,920,423 of record NZ_CP160035.1, on the reverse strand, counting down.
TCGCTTTTAGTTCACTACTTTTTATCAATGCGTTCCCTAAAGACGCATTGGCAGCAAACACTGTTGGAAACGGTATCGTTTGAGAAACGCTAAAACTATTATCCGTTTTAACATAGCTGTTGAATTGCCCAAATTGCCCTGAAAAATGCGTTTTTGAAATATTGATGCTCGCTCGTTTCAGTTGTTGTTGGTATTCCACTTCCAGCTGCGAATTGATAATTTCCTTATTGTTCTGCAATCCTTGTGCTATTGCTTGGTTTAAAGTTAATGATTGTATTTGTGCTGAGGCAAAATTGGCAGTAAGCAACAAAATTATTGTAACAACTGTTGCATTTGTTTTCATCGTTTTTTTATTAAATTTTTCGAACCATATATACAAAATTGGCAAAATCAAAAGTGTCAATAACGTTGCGGTAAATAACCCTCCAATGACTACAGTTGCTAATGGTTTTTGCACTTCGCCACCAGCGCCATGAGACAATGCCATTGGCAAAAAGCCTAAGGAAGCTACCAATGCCGTCATAATTACAGGTCGTAGTCTAACTGTAGTTCCTTTGAGAACAATGGCTCTCAAATCGGTCATTCCTTCTTTTTTGAGTGCGTTAAATTCGGCAATAAGTACAATACCGTTCAAAACAGCCACTCCAAACAAAGCGATAAATCCAACTCCTGCCGAAATACTAAAAGGCATTCCTCGAAGCCAAAGCCCAAATATGCCCCCAATTGCAGAAAGCGGTATAGCAGTAAAAATTAAAGTAGCTTGTTTGATAGAACCAAAAGCAAAAAACAACAATATAAAAATTAATAATAATGAAGCTGGAACCGCCACAGCCAAACGCTCTTTGGCAGCAATTAAATTCTCAAAAGTACCACCATAAGTGGCATAATAGCCTACATCAAATTTTAATTGTTCGTTGATTTTTTGTTGAATTTCTATAACGGTACTTTCTACGTCGCGACCTCGAACATTAAACCCAACAATTATTCTACGTTTGGCATCTTCTCTCTGAATCTGGTTTGGTCCTTCTTTAAAATCAATACTTGCAACTTGGTCTAGTGGAATTTGATTTCCATTTGGTGCGGTTACAAATAAGTTACGAACATCATCCAAACTCTGACGGTTTTCATTATCTAAACGAACCACTAAGTCAAATTTCTTTTCGCCTTCAAAAACCAATCCTGCTGTTTCGCCTGCAAAACCAGAACGTATAACGGTATTTACATCTTCTATATTCAAACCAAATTGCGCAATTTTATCTCTATGAAATTTAATTACCACTTGTGGTAAACCCGAAACTTGCTCCACGTAAATATCCGAAGCGCCTTCAATTTTACTGGCAATTTTACCAATATGTTTGGCGTATTGAGCTAATTTATTCAAATCTTCACCATAGATTTTTATGGCAACATCTTGTTTTACACCTGAAATTAATTCGTTGAAACGCATTTGAATAGGCTGCTGAAAACTATAGGTTACTCCAGCTATGCTTTGCTCTAATTTCGTTTGCATTTTTTCTGCCAAATCAATTCTGTTATCAGCTGTTGTCCATTCACTTTTATCTTTCAAAGTTATAATTAGATCAGTAGCTTCCACAGGCATAGGATCTGTTGGAATTTCTGATGACCCTATTTTCCCTATAACTTCTTTTACTTCAGGAAAGTTATCCTTTAAAACCTTTGCTGATTTTTGTGCTTGCTCTACTGTGTAGGATAAACTACTTCCTGTAAGTACTCGCATCTCCACTGCAAAATCACCTTCGTCTAAAGTTGGGATAAATTCCGCACCCAAAAAAGTAAAAATAATTCCACTAATTACCAATAAACCAAGAGCAATACTGATAATTAGCATTTTAAATTGTAATGCGAAATTCAGCATTGGCGTGTACACTCTTTGAATAGCTTGAATGATTCGGTCCGAAATATTCTCTTTATGCGCTATTTTTTTGCTCAAGAACAACGAACTCATTACAGGAACGTAGGTTAAAGACAATATGAAAGCTCCTAAAATAGCAAAGGAAACAGTTTGCGCCATAGGACGAAACATTTTGCCTTCAATACCAACAAGGGCTAAAATTGGTAAATACACAATTAAGATTACGATTTGTCCAAATGCTGCCGAACTCATCATTTTACGTGCATTGCTCAATACACTTTCATCCATTTGAGATTGCGTTAAGACTTGACCTTTGTGTTTGACATATAAATAATGCATGGTCGCTTCAATGATAATCACGGCTCCATCGACAATTAACCCAAAATCGAGAGCGCCAAGACTCATTAAATTACCATCTACACCAAACAAATTCATTAGACAAATAGCGAACAGCAAGGCTAAGGGAATGACAGAGGCTACAATCAAACCTGCTCTTAAATTACCTAGAAATAAAACCAAAATAAAAATTACGATTAAGGCACCTTCCAATAAGTTAGTAGACACGGTTTTGATGGCGCTATCGACTAATTTCGTTCGGTCCAAAAAGGGCTCAACAACTACACCTTCGGGTAATGTTTTTTCAATTTGTGCCATTCGCGTTTTTACACTTTCAATCACTTTTGAGGAATTTGCACCTTTAAGCATCAATACCAATCCTCCAACTACTTCACCTTCATCATTTCTAGTCATGGCGCCGTAACGTGTGGCTGCGCCTATTTGTACTTCGGCCACATTACGAATCAGGACAGGAACGCTATTAGTATTGGTTTTGACAACAATATTTTCGATATCATCAATACTTTTGATTAATCCTTCTGATCGAATGAAATAAGCATTTGGATTTTTATCAATATAAGCACCACCTGTATTTTGGTTGTTTTTGGACAAAGCATCAAAAACATCTTTGATGCTAATATTCATGCTTCGCAATTTATCTGGATTTAATGCTATTTCGTATTGCTTTAGGAACCCACCAAAACTACTCACATCAGCAATTCCTTCTACACCTAATAATTGACGACGTACAATCCAATCTTGAAAAGTTCGTAATTGGGTAGCATTGTATTTGGACTCATACCCTTTTTTTGCATGAATTACATATTGGTAAATCTCTCCCAGACCTGTTGTTACTGGAGCCATATATGGTGTTCCCATACCCTGTGGAATCTGACTAATAGCATCGTTTAACCGTTCACTTACTTGTTGCCTTGCCCAATAAACATCCACTTCTTCTTTGAAAACTACCGTTACAACCGATAGTCCAAAACGACTAAAAGAACGTACTTCTTCAATACCTTTGATGGTTGCCATCGTTTGCTCGACAGGAAATGTTACAAACCTTTCGATGTCTTCGGCTCCATTACTTGGTGAAGTGGTGATGATTTGAACTTGATTGTTTGTGATGTCGGGAACGGCGTCTATAGGTAAATTTCTAACGGAATAAACTCCCCAAATGACTAAAGCCAATACCATTAGGCCTATAATCAGTTTGTTTTTGAGACTAAAAGCAATAATTTTTTCTAACATTTCTATTCTAATTTAGTTCTACAAAACTAATTTATAAAAAACAGAACAGACTTAAGATTGGCTTAAGGATTGCTTAGGAGAAGATTAATATTTCTATCAGAATCTTTTTTGACTACTTGAAGTTGCGTGAAGGATTGGAGTGGAAATCCTTGTGGCGGCGGGCATTTATGCCGCCACAAGATTGGAACGAAAAGCCTGACCCGTCCCCGATAGCTATCGGGGTTACGGGAGGGGCACGCCCAAATTATTTTTAGTACACTACCCATTAATTATACATTTACTCCAAAGACATACCCTACCAATGCCGACAATCCCATGGCGATGGTTCCCCAAATAGTTATGCGGATGATGGCTTTGTAAATACTGGAACCACCGGTTTTGGCAGATAAGGTACCGAGGATGATTAAGAACACGATTGTTGCTCCATAAAGCCAATATTCCATACCCTTGACTGAAGTAATAAGAACGACTAATAGCGGTAAAATTCCGCCGATGGTAAAAGCTGCGCCTGAAGCAAATGCGGCTTGTATAGGGTTTGCTTGACTAATTTCATTTATACCTAATTCGTCTCGTATGTGAGCTGCGAGAGCGTCTTTGGCAGTTAATTCTTTTGCTACAATCATGGCAGTTTCTTTTTTTAAACCTCGATTTTCGTAAATATCGGCAAGACGTTGCAACTCTATTTCTGGCATTTCTGCGAGTTCAATTCGTTCTCTTTCGATGTCGGCACTTTCAATATCTGTTTGCGAACTTACTGAAACGTACTCTCCTGCCGCCATAGATAAAGCGCCTGCCACCAAGCCTGCAATTGTTGCCAAAACTATCGGTTCGCGAGTACTACTTGCAGCGGCAATACCAATGGCAAGACTGGAGATGGAAATAATGCCGTCATTGGCACCAAGCACTGCGGCTCGCAACCAGTTGCTACGATCAATATAATGGTTATCTAGATAATTATCTTCTTTTGCTATATCTGTTTGCATTGTTTTACTTTTTTGTAAAGTTAGTTGAATCGTAGTTTTATGATTGTTCCTTTGTTTTCAATACTTTCTACCACAATGGCTATTCGCAATAAATCACTAAGTCGTTTCACAATAGATAATCCCAAACCTATTCCTTTGTTGGTGCTACCGTCATGATTTTTGGCACGAAAGAAAGGCTGGAATACTTTTTCTAAATCGGCTGGTGGAATTCCAATTCCTGAATCGATGATATGACATTCTATTTTTTGGTTTATCGAATGGATTTCGACTAATACGTTTTGGTCTTTATTGGAATATTTTAAGGCATTGGAGATTATATTATTTAGAATAATCGAAAGTAAATACCCATCAGATTGCACCAATGTTGGGACAGTGGTCTGGATGTTTATTTTCAATCGGTCCAATTGACTTTCCGCATTTTTTCTGTTAACAATTTCCTCAATGACTGGAAGTAGGTCGAGTTGCTGAATATGGATTGATTGCTTTTGGTTTTCAAAACGAGCCAAGAGCAAGAGTTGGTCTACCAGCTGATTCAGACGATTTACTTCGGCAATGCAATACTTTATTTTTTCGTGGTACTCTGCTTCTGTTCTAGGTTTTCTAACAAGTACTTCAAGTGTTCCTTTAATAACAGTCAACGGTGTTCGGAGTTCATGTGAAGCATCAGAGGTAAACTGTTTTTCCCGTTCTACAGCATTTTCGATTCGATTCAATAAATTATTTATGGTATCCGAAAGAACAAATAGTTCGTCTTTATTGTGTGGCAACGGAATGCGTGCCGACAGATTGTCTTTGGTTATTTTGTCTGAAGTTTTGATTATAGCGTTGATGGGTTGAATGCTCCTGCCCGCAATTAATCGCGCAATGAGAAATAAAACCAATAAGATTACAGGGTAAGAAACTATCAAAATATGTGATAAATCGTTGAGCACTACCAAAGTCCCTTCAAGAGACATGGCGATTACCAAATAGCCAATGGTTGTTCCTTTTTCTAAAATAGGAACTTGAATCTGTCTGATTTTGGCATGTACCAATTCGGCATCAAACAAATCATTATCGGGCTTAGTGGCATCGAAAACTAATTTGTGCTTTTTGAGATTGGGAGACTTAGCTATAAGTTGTTTATCTTGATTCAGGAATTCGATAAAAACAGGGTTTACGTCTACCGTATTATGCTCTCTCTCTTTCCATTCTTCGAAATGTATTAAGTAAAACTTCCCTTCTTTGATGGTGATTTCGTTCAAGTGATTTTTGACTTCTTTGAGAATGTCATTATTCAAATGCGCATTTACATTGTTTTTCACTATGGTATAAATCGAAAAAAACACCACAAAAACAAGGATTGCCGTGGTTATGATGTAGTAAAACGCAATTTTATTTTTGAATGAAAGTGGCTTCATAATTGTTTACTTTATTACTGCTATTCGTGCATATTGGGACGAAGATGACGCTAGTTTTGGTGAGATAAAAAGGTGACACGAATTTCACGAATTCACACTAATGTTTGAACCTAAAAATAATAATTTTACAAATTAAAATTTCTAAACTAATAACTATTCATTGAGCAATTAATTATTTATCACAATACATCAGACGCAGTATACCCTACTCCACGGACAGTTTTGATGTAATCTTGTTCTACTTTTAGTTTTAATTTTTTTCGGATTGCATTGATAAAAACATCTATCACACCAGTATCATAATTAAAATGGATGTCCCAAACTTCTTCAATAATTTGTTTTCGCGTGCAAACTTTCCCTTTATTGATGACCAAGAACTTTAGTAATTCAAATTCTCGTTGTGTTAATGCAACCTCCAGACCAGCATTGGTTACAGTATAATCGGCAACATTGATGGCGATTTCACCCAATTGCAATCGGGTTTCTGTTTTTTTATTTCGAAAATGAATATTGATACGTTCCAATAATTCGGCAAAATCAAATGGTTTTTTGATATAATCATTTGCTCCTGCTTGCAAACCTTCTATAGTTTCCTGGATGGTATCTTTGGCAGTCAAAAACAATATTGGAGTTGTTTTATCTTTTTCTCGAAAGGCTTTACAGAGCTCTAATCCAGACATTTTTGGAAGCATCCAATCTAGCAGTAGTAAATCGAATTTTTCTTTTTGTGCCAATTCAAGTCCAGCCATTCCATCAGAAGCGGTAGTTATTTGATACCCTTCTTCCTCAAGTCCTTGCTGCAAAAACTGCATGATTCCTAATTCATCTTCTACAATTAAAATTTTCATAGCCATTTATCATACTTCTTTAAGGGAACATTGCACAACAAACTTAAAGAAAACTAGCCAAACGGTGTAAATTAAATCTCATCTTAAGTCAACTTTAAGAAAAGGATTCCTTTATAGTAACAGAATTTCTTTAAAAATGTTAATTTTGCAGCCAAACAAAACAATAAGTATGAATTTTTCCAAAAAATTAGCTCCGTTTTACACGCTTACCATTTTTTATGTCGTTATAAGTGTAATTCTTAGGTTGGTGTTGCTTTTTCACCCCATTACACAATCTTCCTTTTCGTTTCTTGATACTGCAAAAATTTTCACGTTAGGGCTAGTTTCAGATGTGTTTGTATTCATTTTAGCCAGTGGTTTTTTATGGCTTTACCTTATTTTTATTTCTAATGGGAAATATCAAAAACCTTATGGATACATTCATTTTGGATTGTTAATTGGGCTCTTGGCCTATATTTATTCAGGAAAATCAATTTTGACAGAATATGGTGGAGCCTTGCCAGAAATTGGTTTGGCATTTGTTGGAATCAAAACTTTTTTGTTTGGTTTATTACTGTTTTTACCTAGAAAAAGAGATAAAATTAGATTTTGGTTATTTTCATTTGTAATGTTCTTATTTGTAGTTTTAATTCTGCAAAACGCCATTAGTGAGTACTTTTTCTGGAATGAATTTGGAGTAAAATACAATTTTATCGCAGTGAATTATTTGGTTTATACCAATGAGGTTATTGGAAATATCATGGAATCTTATCCTGTTGTTCCTATTTTTTCGGCCTTATTTTTGGTCGCTGGAACGATTACTTATTTCGTTGTAAAAAAATCAAAAATTTATGTACAAAAAATCCCTTCTATTTTCGAAAAAATTAAACTTACAGTAATTTACTTTTCTTTATTTGGATTGGCACTTTGGAGCATTCCGAACTTAGCTAAAACCGAAAATGCAACCAATGTATTTACCAATGAGTTACAAGCAAACGGAATGTACCGTTTCTACTTGGCGTTTATGAATAGCGAGTTGGACTACTTTAAATTCTATAAAACGTTGCCCGAAAATGAAGCTTATGCTTTGTTGGACAAACAAATTCCTGGTCTTCAAAAGTTATCTTCAACAAGAACAATACAGTCTGATAGTACCGAGGTTCATAAAAATGTAGTTTTGATTACTATCGAAAGTTATAGTGCTGATTTTATGAAAATGTACGGCAACGACCAAAATATCACTCCGTTCCTAGATGATTTGGCTACTAAAAGTCTATTGTTTACCAATTTTTATGCGTCTGGAAACAGAACAGTACGTGGATTGGAAGCAGTAACTTTATGCTTACCTCCTACTGCAGGAGAAAGTGTGGTGAAACGCAAGGACAATAAAAATAAATTTACTACCGGAAGTGTTTTTAAATCGAAAGGATATCAAGTAAAATACCTTTACGGTGGTGATGCATTCTTTGACAATATGGAAGATTTCTTTTCTGGAAATGGCTATGATATTGTAGATAAAAAAACCTTCAAACCTGAAGAAATTACTTTTTCTAATGTTTGGGGCGTATGTGATGAAGATATGGTAAACAAAGCCATAAAAACCATGAATGCCGAAGCACAAACAGGAAAACCATTCTTCAACCATTGGATGACAGTTTCTAACCACAGACCTTTTACCTATCCTAATGGGAAAATTGATATTCCTGGCGATGCAAAATCTCGTGAAGGTGGCGTAAAATACACGGATTATGCGATTAAAAAATTCTTTGCAATGGCTCAAAAACAACCTTGGTTCAAGAATACAGTTTTTGTAATAGTATCTGATCATTGTGCTTCAAGCGCTGGAAAAACAGAATTGCCTGTTGATAAATATAGAATTCCAGCTATGATTTACAGCCCTGGTTTCGTGGAGCCGCAGCATTTTACTCAGGTGATGTCACAAATTGACATTATGCCTACATTGTTTGGTTTGCTACATTTTGATTATCAATCTAAGTTTTTTGGACAAGACGTGTTTAATCCAGGTTACCAACCAAGAGCTTTGATAGCTACCTACCAAGATTTAGGATTGTTAAAAGATAATGTATTAACGATTATTTCGCCAAAACAACAAGTAAAACAATTCGGATTGGTTTTACAACCTAAAGCTGGAGTTGAATCCGATTTCCAATTGTATTACGATCAAAAACCATTGACTAAAGAACGTCCTGATTTAATCAACGAAACGATATCGTACTATCAAACGGCTTCGGATATTTTGAAGAAAAAGAAATACCAAAGTAAATAGCTAGAAGGTATTTAAAATATATACTTTTTATAAACCATTAAGAAATTAAGATTCTTTGAGACTTAATTTTTTAATGGTTTTTTTGTGTTTTAAATTCAGTGCAGATTTCAAATCTATTTTACACTTGTAAACCTTCTTGGCCAAAACTAAAAAAAGGCTCAAGAAGTAAATCTTGAGCCTTTAATTTTATAGATAAAAAACAGTCTTTATTCTATTCTACCTTCTTTAATTTCGTCCACAATTTCTGGATTCAATAAAGTACTCGTGTCTCCAAAATTAGAATAATCACCTTCGGCAATTTTTCTCAAAATACGGCGCATAATTTTACCAGAACGTGTTTTAGGTAAACCTGATACGTATTGAATTTTATCCAATTTGGCTATTGGCCCAATATGATCTGCAATATGGCTATTGATTTCTAAAAATAAATTTTCTTTATTTCTTAGTTCACCAGTTTCTTTCAAAATCACAAAGCCATACAATGCTTTACCTTTCACATCGTGAGGAAAACCTACAATGGCACTTTCAGCCACTGCTGGATGTTCGTTAATAGCATCTTCAATAGGTGCTGTACCTAGATTATGTCCAGAAACAATTACCACATCATCCACGCGACCTGTAATTCGGTAATAACCTACTTCATCTCTCAAAGCACCATCACCTGTAAAATATTTACCAGGAAATTGTGAAAAATAAGTTTCTTTATAGCGTTCGTGATCTCCCCAAATGGTACGAGCAATACCCGGCCATGGGAACTTAATACACAAACTACCTTCTTGTTGATTACCTTCAATTTCGTTGCGTTTATCATCCATAATAACCGCTTGAACACCTGGCAAAGGTAAAGTTGCATAAGTAGGTTTAGTAGGAGTTACAAAGGCAATTGGTGCTATCATAATTCCACCTGTTTCTGTTTGCCACCAAGTATCTACCACTGGACATCTCTTAGCACCCACATGGTCATTGTACCAGTGCCAAGCTTCTTCATTTAGAGGTTCACCTACTGACCCTACCACTTTTAATGATTTAAAAGGGAATTTCAATACAAAGTCCAAACTTTCTTTGGCCAATGCGCGAATTGCTGTTGGAGCAGTGTAAAACTGTGTTACTTTGTGTTTTTCGATCACTTCCCAAAAACGGCTAAAATCAGGATATGAAGGAACTCCTTCAAAAATCACCGTCGTAGCTCCGTTCAATAATGGTCCGTATAAAATATAAGAGTGTCCTGTAATCCACCCAATATCGGCAGTACACCAAAAAATATCATTTTCTTCGTAATTAAATACGTTTTTGAAGGTATAAGCAGAATACACCATATAACCAGCTGTAGTATGCACCATTCCCTTTGGTTTTCCTGTAGAACCAGAAGTGTAAAGAATAAACAACGGATCTTCGGCATCCATGATTTCAGCAACGCTGTTATCCGACGCTTCGTCTAATAAAGGTTGTAAATAGATATCTCTACCTTCTTTCATCTTTATTGCTGTATTGGTTCTCTTAACCACCAAAACAGATTCTACACAAGGACATTTTTCTAATGCTTCATCAATAATAGGTTTTAACTCGATGGTTTTTGGACCACGATATCCACCGTCAGAAGTGATTACCATTTTACATTCACTATCATTGATTCTGCTCGCCACTGCCGAAGCAGAAAATCCAGCAAAAACCACAGAGTGAATTGCTCCTATACGCGCACAAGCCAAAACTGAAACCGCTAGTTCCGGAATCATTGGCAAATAGATACAAACTCTATCTCCTTTTTTGATTCCTTGTTCACGCAAAACATTCGCCATTTTACACACTCGTTGGTGCAATTCGTTATAGCTTATGTGTAACGCTTCTTCGTCAGGATTATTTGGCTCAAAAATAATTGCCGTTTTATCTCCTCTTTTATTTAAATGTCTATCAATACAATTTTTCACAATATTCACCTTAGCCCCTGAAAACCATTCGATTTCAGCTTCAGCCATATTGAATTCTACTACTTTGTCCCATTGTTGGTACCAAGTAAAGTTTTCTTCGGCGATTTTTCCCCAAAATTTTCTTGGTTCACGCACCGATTTATTATAGTGCTTAAAATATTGTTCTAAATTGTCTATTTTGTAATAACTCATCTTTTCAAATTTTGCATAAATATATTAAACCTCCTTTAATTCTTGAAAAAAACCTCTAAACATCTTAAAAATAGTTCAAAAATCAAGATTGGTAAAACTAATATTTTTTTTTATGATTTACTAATGCACTTTAAAAAACAGTGTATCTAATTAAACTAAATTATTAGACAACTGTCTATTACTATTTTTTAAAAGAATAGATGTATTAAACCTAAATCGCTTTATCTTTAATGAAGACAGAAATAGTATTAAATTATAAAATGAAATTGTACAATTTTTTCCCTAACTTTATAAATAACAAACTACAAAACAAGTTTAAAATGGAAATTTTTAATCGTGAAAACTGGGAACAATCTTCTTTTACTACAAAAGAAAAAATTCATACTCAAATCTTCAACAGTTCAGAAAAGGCATCTAAGGAAATAGCTAATGAAATAGCAGACACTATCAAATCACTTGCTTCCCAAGGTAAAATGTGTGTTTTGGGATTAGCTACGGGCTCCTCTCCTATCACGATTTACCAAGAATTAATTCGATTACATGAACAAGAAAGTTTGAGTTTTAAAAACGTAATTAGTTTTAATCTTGATGAATATTTCCCCATGCAACCTTATGAAGTACAAAGTTATGTACGGTTCATGAAAGAACATCTATTTGACGCAATTGATATTAAACCCGAAAACATCCATGTTCCAGACGGAACCATTCCAAAGGATCAAGTACAGGAATATTGTATCAATTATGAACGACAAATAGAACAAGCTGGCGGAATTGATATTCAACTCTTGGGAATAGGTCGAACAGGTCATATTGGGTTTAATGAACCAGGATCATTACAAACATCTAAAACCCGAATGATTACTTTAGATCATATTACTAGATTGGATGCCGCAAGTGATTTTTTTAAAGAAGAAAATGTCCCTACCAAGGCCATCACCATGGGAATTGGAACGATATTAAAAGCTAAAAAAATCATTTTAATGGCTTGGGGAGAAGGAAAAGCTCCCATTATAAAGCGTGCTGTAGAGGGTGTTATCAATGATCAAGTACCTGCTACTTATTTACAAGCACATTCCAATACGGTTTTAGTAATGGACAGTGCCGCCAGTGCTGAATTGACACAAATTGCTATACCTTGGACTTTAGGTAATATCAATTGGAACGAACAATTAGCAAAACGTGCCGTTATTTGGCTTAGCCAAAAAACACAAAAACCTATTTTGAAATTAACCGATCGTGACTATTCTGATTACGGAATGAATGATTTAATACTCGAAAAAGGAAATGCACATTCTACTAATATTAAAGTATTTAATCATTTGCAACATACTATAACGGGATGGCCAGGTGGAAAACCCAATGTAGATGATTCCAATAGACCCGAAAGAGCCATACCCGCCAAAAAAAGAGTACTGTTATTCAGTCCACATCCTGATGACGATGTGATATCGATGGGTGGAACTTTTATACGGTTGGTGGATCAAGGACATGAAGTACATGTTGCCTACCAAACCTCTGGAAATATTGCCGTTTTTGACGATGATGTGATTCGGTTTGCAGATTTTGTCGAGGATATTGAAAGGCATTTGGGGCATACCAAAAACGAGAATGATTTTTCAATATATCAAATGGTCAAAAAATCGATAAAAGAAAAAAATGTAGGTGATGTTGATTCGGACGAAATTAAATTAATCAAAGGATTGATTCGAAAAAGTGAAGCTAAAGCCGCAGCGCGATATGTGGGAATTGCTGACGAACAAATGCATTTCTTAAATCTCCCTTTTTATGAAACTGGTACAGTGAAGAAAAAACCCGTCAGTCAAGAAGATATTGATATTACTATCCGATTAATTCAGAAAATAAAGCCTCATCAAATTTATGTAGCAGGTGATCTATCAGATCCACATGGAACGCATCGAGTGTGTTTATCTATTATTTTTCAGGCTTTAGAACAGTTAAACAATGAAGATTTCATCAAAGATTGTTGGGTTTGGCTTTATCGAGGCGCATGGCAAGAATGGCCAATTGATGAAATTGATATGGCAGTCCCATTGAGTCCAGAAGAATTATTACGAAAACGAAAAGCGATTTTTAAACATCAATCCCAAAAAGATTCTGCCTTATTTCCAGGTAATGATGAAAGGGAATTTTGGGTAAGAGCCGAAGACCGCAACAAATCAACTGCTCACAAATACGACCAACTAGGACTAGCCGAATACGAAGCTATTGAAGCGTTTAAGCGTTATTACTATTGATTTTTATACTATTTGGATTGATACATACATTTTATATACGCACTAATACATTTACTGATTGACAATATATTTAATTTGATAATCGAAAAAAATTCCTGACAGAATTAATAAAATGTCAGAATCTATGAAACTCAAATTTATGAAACCAAAGTTCACTTACCCACAATTCTTAAAAATCACTTTTATCAATTTGCTGTTTTTAGGAACGCTTACTGCGCAAACCACAGAAAAAGACGTTAAAGAAAAAATGGGGCTTTTAAAAACGGAAATCAAAAAAGCGCAATCAAAAAAAGTAAATACGCTGAAAGAAGAAACAGCGTTGCGAACTGCTGAAATATTTATGGATTATGCCAAATGGGACGACGCTAATTTTGAAGCTAATAAAAAAAGCTTTGCATTGGTAACCGCTTATAAAAAGGAAGCAGACAAATATGCAAAATTGTTACCCGAATTTGAGCGTAAAGAAATGGCTATCATGTTGGATGATGCTGTAACGGAATTGAAACAAATAGCTAGCGGAAAAATTAAGCGTTTGCCTACTCCTAAAGTTGATTGGTCTAAAACAGACATAAAAAAAGATGCCATTACTTATGACGGAAAACCAGTTTTTCTAGCCGATTGGACTTGGAAGCCAAGTGGTCAAAAGTACAATGAATTTCACGGAAATCAAGACGGCTATTTTCTAACACCTTCTTATGTTATAAACGAAAAAGGAGAGGTTAGTCCTCAAAAAATAAAAGAATTAACGACCAAAGAGAATGGTAGTATGGGGTTCATCTTCTTTAACCACTCCTCTAGCCCTGCTTGGGCAAAAAAGAAATACCCAGAAATAGAAGAAGGTCCTGGAATAAAATATACAATGTACGATATCAATCATCCTGTAGCTCGTAAAATTCAATCAGACTTAATCGCATCTGTTGTGCCACTAATGGCTGGCAAACAATATACCAAATTGGGCTATATGTTATGTAACGAACCGCATTGGAATACGATTCAAAAAACTTGGGCTTATGCTCCTATTTCTAATTTGGCCGTTCTCGATTTTAAAAAATGGCTACAAAAACGCCATGGAAATATTGATGAAGTTAATAAGCTTTGGAAAACAAATTATAGCAGTTTTGAAACATTGGTAGTCCCAAAAGATGTTATCGAATCACAACAAGGAACCGCAACTTGGTTTGATTTCGAGAGTTATAATATGGACAGAGTTACTGATTGGTTTTCGTTCCTAGGATCTGAAATAAAAAAATACGATCCAAAAGCGAAAACGCATATCAAAATCATGCCTAACCTATGGACAGAAAACAAAAGAGACCACGGTATTGATATGGAAGCCTTGACTCGTAATAGTGACATTATAGGTAACGATTGTAGCACTGGCGGGCCATGGATGTGGGGGAAACCAAAAGAATGGGAGAAAAACTTCAACTATGATTGGGTAGAAATGTGTATGTCCTATGATTTCTATAAATCAATAAGTCCAGACAAAATCATGTACAACACTGAAGGACATTTTCTTTCTACAGGTAAATACAGAGATTTATACCAAACCAAAGAATACGTTCGTTGCAATTATTGGCAAGCTTATGTGCATGGATTAACCGCTATTCAAACCTGGTATTGGGCCAGAAGAGAAGATGGCTCTAGCAGAAAAAGCGAAGACAGCAACGGTTACGCAGCCTCAAACAACCACCAACCACGTGTGGTAAACGAAGTTCATGCCACCATTTTGGATTTAAATTCGATTTCGGATAAAATCATGGAATTGCAACGTCAAGAGAAACCAATTCGTATTTTTTATACGAAGGCTTCGTCTATCAACAAACCAACCCATATGGATGATGTTTTCAAAGCGTATCAAAAGGTGTTTTTTGAAGGTACTCCTATTGGATTTGCCACAAAAGGAATTATCGAAAATAACGACAACAAAACTTGGGAAACAATTTTAATTTCTAAAACTCCTTTTGCTTTCGAATCTGATATTAAAGCACTACAATCGTATATTGATACTGGTGGTGTCGTTATCATGGACAAAGAAAGTTTAAAAACTGATGAATACGGAAGACCATTACAAGCTAGTTTGAAAGACTCTAAAGGAAAAGTGATAGTTGTAGCATCAGTAAACGAAATGAAAAATAAAGCTTTTTCGATTCTAAAAGAAAAAAACAAATTGCCTGCTTTGAATGTGGAAGAAAGCAATGGATTAGAACAAAAAGGATGTGATTGGAGAGTTCTTTCAGATACAAATGGAAATTCGTTCTTGAATATTGCTAATTATGGCAAAAATGAAGCTGCTATTTCGATAACTCTTCCAAACGGAAAAACACCTACCTCAGTAGTGAACTATCTTACTGGCGAAAAATTAGCTCCTACTTTCAAAATGAACATTAATCAAGTTTATTTCCTGGAAGTTAAATAATAAGTGATGAAAATTAATAATGAATTTAAAATTATAGTATTGCTGTTTTTGACCTTTATTTCGAATGAAGTAAAGGGTCAAAAAGCAATATCCAAGAATGCAATTTTACAAATTGTTTTACTGGGAGGTCAATCAAATATGGCGGGTCATGGCATCATGGCTGATGTAAAGCCAGAAGATATTCAAAGAATTGAAGCAGTCAAAAACCGTGTTTCGGTAGTTATTGATGGCAGAGATGCACAACCTCTTTCCTATTTTAAAGCTGACAAAATAGCTACTGAATTTGGTCCAGAATTGTTCATCGGTCTCACATTAGCTGAAAAAAATCCTTACAAACAGTATTTACTCATTAAGGAAGCTGTTGGTGGCACGACCTTGTATGGTGCATGGAATCCAGATTGGACTGCTGAAAAAGCGAATGCAGCAGAACTAGATGAAAAGCGCAAACAAATGCAACTCTATAAAAAGCATAGTACTAGCATTCACAAATGTTTGGATGCACTACGATCTGAAAACAAAAAGTATGTCATTATAGGAATGGCGTGGATGCAAGGAGAAACAGACACTCGCAAAGATTTTACGGCCGTAGCCTATGAAGCAAATTTGAAGCGATTAATTGAATCCTATCGTTCTGAATTTAAATTACCAAAAATGCCGTTTATAATCGGTCAAATCAATTGTCCTCCCCGTCAATACATTGAAGGTGTCGAAATTGTTCGCACTGCAATGGTAAATGTTGCCAAAAATGTTTCGGACACAGAAATAATACTAACCTCAATGAATAGTGATTATAAAGATTTCCCTAAACGATCAGATAAAGTGCATTACGATGCATTAGGTCAAAAAAATCTAGGAACTGCTTTTGCTCAAAAGTTGCTGAAATAGCATCTACATTTTACTTTACTTCAAATGCCATTAATTCTCCGGGTTTAAGTAAAACTGTTTTCTTTTGTTTCTGGTTGATTAAAGTCATTTTCAAATCTGTTTCACTCAAAGATTCAATTGTTATTTTATTCTTTTCTTGTTTAATAAAAATATCTGCTTCATCAGAAAATAATAGTTGAACAGAATTTAAAACTACTTTTTTAACAGCAAAAAACACTGAACTATTCTCTTTTGTTAACGAAATAGGATCAGATCCTTCAATAGTCCATTTTGATTTATTAACCTCCCATCCTTTTAATGATGGGTTCTTTTTATCTTCATCTATTCGATCGTCAAACTTTTTAAAAGGAACAATGGCTGTTATAAAACTGTAATTTGATTTGTTTTTTTTGGAAACCACAGACCATTCTTTTCCGTTTTTACCCTCTGTTGCAACAGAATCAGTCGAAACCAATTGATAAATATCACTTCCTGAACCATCATTAAAACTAGAACGCAATAAATTTGGCGCTCTCTCCATACTATAATGACCTTGCCAAACTTGTTTGTAAGTATGTGGCGAATTAGCTTTAAAATTGTCTTTTACAATCCACAGATCCCCTTTTAAATAAATTACTTGTCTCGAATAATTGACTCCAATGTTTTCAAATCCATTATGACTTCCTATGTAAACATCTATATCTTCGTTCGTATTCCATGCGATGTTTTTGGGTTGTGGAAATTTTTTAAACTTTCCAAAACCACTACCACCTTGATTGCCTCCGTATCCTTTTCCTTGTTGTTCGTTGTCAACTAAGGCTACATTTTTGACCATCGAATTTTTGAAAAATTCAAAATCTTTCAACGAATAGCGTACTTGGTAATTAGGTAAAATTACTTGACCGTTTGCCATAGCTTGAATGCCCAACATGTCTCCATGCTGATGATCTGGTTTTTCTGGATCCAAACCGTTTGAAATTGCCATCATCATATCGTTCTTTTCCCAACCTTGACGCATGAAATAAAATCCTGTTACAGGAAAATGAACCGACTTGAATTCGGGTGTTTTGCTCTTAATATTCCCCAACATTTTCAATTGTGTATCATTCAAGTACCAAAACATATCCGATTCGACAAAATTATTCGCAAAATAACCCATTTGTGGATCTTCAAAAAGCAAATATCCCAAAGTCAGTGCTCCCGAAATATTGTTAGTCTCAGCCCAAGGTTCGTTGGTATCATCAGAAAAAACAGGAGCCGATTTATCTGGAAAAGCAATTTTGGTTAAAGTAACAAACAAAGATTTCAACTTGTTTTCCCAAAACTCATCCACTTTTATATTACTATTTTTTGCCAATTGGTAGACATAATAATACGTATCAATATCACTGATGTGGTAATGTACAGTGCGTTCAAATTGAAAACCATCTGTATTTATTTCTTTGGTAAGGTGTTGTTCTAATAAATGCATCGCACGTTCATTCCATTTGTCTGCATCTTTGAAATCGTTGAATACTATCGACAACATGGCCAAAGCCGACATTCCTCTTGTTTGGTGATTCCCTGGAACAAATTCGGTATTGCTTTCATACAAATTAGAAGCATGTTGCAATAAAGTAGCAATAGTTACTAATTGATCTTCATCTGAATAGGCTTTTTCACCTAAGAACATATTATGAATTTCCAACCAGTTTAACACACGATATCCGGAACGGAACGCTTCATACGTACCGTTACCATCTTCAATAATTTCATATTTATTAGCAACCAAAGCGGTATTTAAAGACTTTAATTGGTTTTTAAAATAGTTCAAATACTCAGGATTTTTATCTTGGTAGTTGTAGTAAAAGGCTATATCAACCATTTTATGTTGACGTGCCAAATGGCGCATCGCATACGAATCTACTGGTTCTCCATTTTGGTAATTATAAGGTAGTTTCCATTGGGCAATTGCAGGAAACTTTGTCATATGATCTAAAGCCCTCTCAGTATGATTAGCTTTAGCGTTGGGATAAGTATTTTTATATTGTTGGAAGCGACTGTCATTATTTTTCCAATCATAAAAATAACGTTCCGAAAATTTAGTTCGAAAGTAGTCCGCTAGTTTGGCTGGCGTAATTGCGTTAAGTCCGCCTAATTCTTGCTGTACCTCTGGCTTTAAGTAAGTAGCAAGTTTGTTTGTTGCAATTATGCTTTCGGAAGGAATACTTTGAGAAAATACAACCTGAGCACAAAAACTAGTTATTAAGATAAATATCGATACAATTTGTTTCATTATTTTTGTTTTTTGTTAATTATAGTGGTTATGCTTCTTTCCATAATTTTTGAATGCTTACTAAATCTTTTTTAATTGCATCAAAAACTACTTTTTTATCAACTATAATGATTTTTTTTCCTTGTTCAGCTCCTCCCAAATCATATTCAATATGTAAGGAAACTGGTGGTTTAAGTTTGTGTTTTTTTAATAGTTTAAAATAAGCATTAAAATCGACCATTCCTTGGCCAATAGGGACATTAATAGCTTCCCATTTTCCATTTACCTTACCCCATTTAAAATCCTTTAGAACAATTACTTTAATGTTTTCATGAAGGAGACGAAATCCGTTCTCCCAGGAATACCCGCCTTCGACCACGGCGTGCCTTATATCATATTGAGCACCAAAACACTTGTGATCTACGGTCTCGAGAATTTTTTCTACTTCCCAAAAAGAAGTTCCCACATTTGTCCCATCCACATTTTGATAACTCCCTACAAGACCTAGTTTTTTGTTTATTTCGCCTAGCTTTCTTATTTCTTCTTGATAGAATAGCAATGAATCTTGCATAGACAAGCCTTCTTTATATTTGTACCAATTGGTGCGGTAGAAATTTACTTTTGCAGCAGAAGCGCTTTCTAAGACATCTATATCTAAAGGATTATTGACACTTTCAACAGCAGTTGTAATCATTTTGCAATGAACACCACTATTTTTAATGGCAGTGATAGCCAGAGGTAAATCAATTTTTGCTCGTTCTGGAAGAACGTGGCCACCAGGACGAACAGTTAAATCGACACCTGAAAAACCCATTTCGGCAGCGATTTCGCCTGTAGTTTTATAATCTAAAAATTGAAGGTGTTTTGAAAATATACTAACATCTAGAGTATCATTATCATCAAAATCAAACAGAGTTGGTAAAGAAAAGCCCGATAGGGGAAGTATTCCTGCAGCACAGGCTGACTTTGTAATAAATTCACGTCTTGTTGTCATGGAAAACGGTTTTAAAAATGACTAAAATGTTAATTATATTATTGTAAAAAGCGATTCAACTATTTGTACCAGCTGTAGTACTTTTTAAATAATTGGCGCACCAAATTGGTTTCCCAAATATAATCCTTTTTTTAAAATAAATATTCAAAATAGTTATCAGTAATTTTCAAAACAAATACTTATCGTTGTTTTGAAGTTGCGTGAAGGATAGCAGTGAAAATCCTTGTGGGGGTTAGCATTTATGCCCCCACAAGATTGCAACGAATAGCCTGACCCGCAGTCCCGACCTTTCGGGATTACGAAGGGGCACGCCCAAAAATAACCGTAAATAAATCCTATCTAAACGCAAAAAGGCTGCGTAAAAATACGCAGCCTTTCAAACTATTAAAATTGTATATTAAATTATACGATTTTTTTCATTGCTGTCATTGACTCTCTCAACCAAGCTCCAACTTCTTCAACTGGGTGGTTTCTGATGATTGCATTTACTTCGATCAATTCTTTGTTATCAACACCGTTAGATGTATTTCCGAATGGACGACCTACCATGTTTGATGGCGCGTTTTTAACGTACTCAGCGATTAATGGTTTAGCAGCGTGATCAAACAAATAACAACCGTACTCAGCTGTATCAGAGATCACACGGTTCATTTCGAACAATTTCTTTCTTGCAATTGTGTTTGCAATAAGTGGCGTTTCGTGTAAAGACTCGTAGTAAGCAGACTCTTCGATGATACCTGACTCAGTCATCGCTTCAAAAGCTAGCTCAACACCCGCTTTTACCATAGCAACCATTAACGTACCGTTATCGTAGTATTCTTGTTCAGAGATTTCAACCTCTCCTGCTGGAGTTTTTTCGAAGTTAGTATCTCCTGTTGCAGCTCTCCAAGATAATAAGTTTTTATCATCATTGTTCCAATCAGCCATCATTGTGCTAGAGAATTCTCCAGAAATGATATCATCCATATGTTTTTGGAACAAAGGACGCATGATGTCTTTTAATTCTTCAGACGCTTTGAATGCAGCAATTTTAGCTGGATTAGACAATCTGTCCATCATGTTGGTGATTCCACCATATTTCAATCCTTCTGTGATAGTTTCCCATCCGTATTGGATTAATTTTGAAGCATATCCAGCGTCAACGCCTTCCGCTACCATTTTGTCAAAACATAAGATAGAACCAGTTTGCAACAAACCACAAAGGATTGTTTGCTCACCCATTAAATCTGATTTTACTTCTGCTACGAAAGAAGAACGTAATACTCCTGCTCTATCTCCTCCTGTTGCAACAGCATATGCTTTAGCTTGCGCTAAACCTTCTCCGTTTGGATCATTCTCTGGGTGTACGGCGATTAATGTAGGTACTCCAAATCCTCTTTTGTACTCTTCACGTACTTCAGAACCTGGACATTTTGGTGCACACATAATAACCGTTAAGTCTTTACGAATTTGCATTCCTTCTTCAACAATGTTGAAACCGTGAGAATATGCCAATGTAGCTCCTTGTTTCATCAAAGGCATGATTGCAGTTACCACAGCAGTATGTTGCTTGTCTGGAGTTAAGTTACACACTAAGTCAGCTGTAGGGATTAATTCCTCATAAGTTCCAACTGTGAAACCGTTATCAGCTGCATTTGTATAAGAAACTCTTTTTTGAGCGATAGCTTCAGCACGCAAAGCGTAAGAAATGTCTAATCCTGAATCTCTCATGTTCAAACCTTGGTTTAAACCTTGCGCTCCACAACCTACAATAACTACTTTTTTTCCTTTTAAAGCAGTGATTCCGTCAGTGAATTCAGATTTATCCATGAATTCGCAAACGCCTAATTGTTCTAACTGTAATCTAAGTGGTAATGAATTGAAGTAATTTGCCATTTTTTAATATTTGTTTATATTTAATTCTTGTAATAATGTTGATATTTCCATTGGTTCTTTTGAAACTGAAATTCGACCTGAACGGACGAATTGCATGATTCCAAAAGGTTTTAATTTTGCGTGTAATTCCGTAATTTCAGAACGTCTTCCTGATTTTGAAATCACGAAAAACTTTCTTGAAACGGTTACAATTTCGGAATTACTTTCTTTAATAATGTTTTGAATTTGTCTTTCGTCAAAAAGCAAACCTGATTCAATTTTGAACAAGGCGTTTTCAAGGAAGATGGTTTCATCGTCTACATGATAAAATGCTTTGATCACTTCGATTTGTTTCTCGATTTGACCAACAATATTTTGTACCCATTTTTCGGTTGTGTCAACCACAATAATGAATCTTGAAACGTTCTCAATCTCTGATTCTGAAACGTTTAAACTCAATATGTTAATGTGTCTCTTCAAAAATATACCTGATATTCTATTCAACAAACCTACGTTGTTTTCTGAATATACTGAAATGGTGAATGTTTTATTTTCCATTTTTTTTGTTTAAACTATTTTTATCTCAATCTGATATCTGAAACCGAAGCTCCTGTAGGTATCATTGGGAATACATTATTTTCTTTTTCTACCATAACCTCTAAGAAATAAGCATCTTTAGAAGCCATCATTTCAGCAACCGCTTCATCTAATTCTTCTCTTTTAGTTACTTTTCTAGCTTTAATATAATATCCTTCAGCAATAGCGCAAAAGTTAGGATTTACCATCACAGTAGAAGCGTATCTGTTGTCAAAAAATAATTCTTGCCATTGGCGAACCATTCCTAAGAATTCATTGTTCAATACAACAATTTTCACAGGAACTTTGGTTTGATTAATAGTTCCTAATTCTTGTATGTTCATTTGAAAACCACCATCTCCAATGATTGCTACTACTTCACGATCTGGTCTTCCCATTTTCGCTCCGATAGCTGCAGGCAAAGCAAATCCCATGGTACCCAATCCTCCAGAAGTCACATTACTTTTTGTTGTATTGAATTTTGAATAACGACAGGTAAACATTTGGTGTTGCCCAACATCTGAAACCATGATTGCATCTCCGTTTGAGTGTTTGTTAATCATTTCGATAGTTTCACCCATAGAAATTCCTTTTCCATTAGTTGGGGCTAATTCTTCATTAATTACAGCATCCAATTCGATATCGTAATGTCTTTTGAATTCATTATGCCATTCTGTATGAGAATTCTTTTCGATCAGTGGTAACAACTCTGTCAAGGCATCTTTTAAATCTGCTAAAACAGCTACTTCTGTTTTAACATTTTTATCTACTTCTGCTGCATCAATTTCAAAATGAAGTACTTTGGCTTGTTTAGCATAGGTTTGTAAGTTACCTGTAACACGGTCATCAAAACGCATTCCTAATGCAATCAGCACATCACATTCGTTAGTCAGCATATTAGGACCATAATTACCATGCATTCCTACCATTCCGACATTTAATTCATGATCTGTTGGTAAAGCTGAAAGACCTAAAATAGTCCAAGCTGCAGGTATTCCTGCTTTTTCAATCAATGCTTTCAATTGCTCTTCGGCTTGACTTAGAACAATTCCTTGTCCAAAAATAATAAAAGGCTTTTTAGCTTTATTAATTATTTCCGCAGCTTCCTTAACTTTATCTTTATTCAAAATAGGTTTTGGATGATAACTACGGATATCAGTACATTTTTTGTAACTAAAATCCAAAGTATCAAACTGTGCGTTTTTAGTAATATCAATCAATACTGGTCCTGGACGACCTGATCTGGCAATATAAAATGCTTTTGCCATAATCTCAGGAATCTCATGAGCCTCTGTAATCTGATAATTCCATTTGGTTACCGGAGTCGAAATTCCGATAATATCTGTTTCTTGAAAAGCGTCAGAACCCAATAAATGTTTCCCTACTTGACCGGTAATACATACTAATGGCGTAGAGTCAATTTGAGCATCTGCAATACCTGTCACTAAATTTGTAGCCCCAGGACCTGAAGTTGCAATACAAACACCCACTTTTCCTGTAGCTCTTGCAAAACCTTGTGCAGCATGAGCCGCTCCTTGTTCATGACGAACAAGAACGTGGTGTAATTTATCTTGAAATTTATATAATTCGTCATACACTGGCATGATTGCTCCACCTGGATAACCATAAACCAAATCTGCACCTTCTTCTAATAAGCACCTAATAACGGCTTCTGCACCGCTTATTTTAGTTGTTTCCATTTTGTACTTTTATTATGTAACCAAGACTTAACTAAAATCTTGGTTATTTGTATTTTTATTAAATTATTTATCGGTAACACATCCTTCAGAAGCGCTAGAGACCGATCTCATATATTTAAGTAAAACTCCTTGTTTGATTGGTGATACTGGTTGTACCCAGTTAGCCTTACGTCTAGCAAACTCTTCATCAGAGATCTTCATGTCGATTGTGTTTTTCACAGCATCGATTGTAATAACATCTCCATTTTCGATCAATGCAATTCCACCACCTTCATAAGCCTCAGGTGTAACGTGTCCTACCACAAAACCGTGAGAACCTCCAGAGAAACGTCCATCAGTTATCAAGGCAACTGTATTCCCCAAACCAGCTCCCATAATGGCAGACGTTGGTTTAAGCATTTCAGACATACCAGGTCCTCCTTTTGGACCACAGTAACGAATAATTACAACGTTTCCTGCTTTTACTTCACCTGCTTGTATTCCTTTAATTACTTGTTTTTCGCCTTCAAAAACTACTGCTGTACCTTCAAAAAACTCTCCTTCTTTACCACTAATTTTGGCTACACATCCTTCTGATGCAATATTTCCATAAAGGATTTGAATATTACCAGTTGCTTTTAAAGCTTTTTGAATTTCGAAAATAACATCTTGACCATCTTGTAAATCGGCTACTGAAGCTAAATTTTCAGCTATAGTTTTTCCTGTTACTGTTAAACAGTCTCCATGTAACAATCCTACTTTCAATAAATATTTCATTACTCCTGGAACTCCACCTACATTATGCAAATCTTCCATCAAGTATTTTCCACTAGGTTTTAAATCCGCCAACAATGGTGTTTTGTCACTAATATCTTGAAAATCTTGCAATGTCAACTCAATACCAACTGAATGAGCCATTGCTATTAAGTGCATAACTGCATTTGTTGAACCACCAAGAACAGCTACAATCGTAATTGCATTTTCGAATGCTTTACGAGTCATAATGTCTCTTGGTTTGATATCTTTTTCAAGTAGTATTTTGATTGCTTTTCCAGCATCAACACACTCTTGTTTCTTTTCTTCACTCAAAGCTGGGTTAGAAGAACTATATGGCAAGCTCATTCCCAATGCCTCAATTGCCGATGACATTGTATTTGCAGTGTACATACCACCACAAGCACCTGCACCAGGACAAGCATTTTGAATTATACCTTTGAAATCTTCTGGTGTAATCGTATTTTTAATTTTCTTTCCTAAAGCCTCAAAAGCAGAAACGATATTCAAATCTTCCCCTTTCCATTTCCCAGGGTGAATTGAACCTCCGTAAACCATAATTGATGGTCGGTTCACTCTACCCATAGCCATCAAAGCTCCTGGCATATTTTTATCACATCCTGGTACAGCAATCATACCATCGTACCATTGTGCTCCCATAACTGTTTCAATTGAATCAGCAATTACATCACGAGAAACTAATGAAAAACGCATTCCGTCATTACCATTAGAAATTCCATCACTTACACCAATAGTATTAAAGATCAAACCGACAAGATCTTCTTTCCATACACCTGTTTTAATATCTTTAGCCAAATCATTTAAGTGCATGTTACAAGGATTTCCATCGTAACCCATACTTACAATACCAACTTGTGCTTTCTTTAAATCCTCTTCAGTTAATCCAAGTGCGTATAACATCGCTTGAGAAGCTGGTTGTGTTTCGTCTTGGGTAATTGTCTTGCTGTATTTATTTAATTCCATTATATAGTGTTGTATGTGTATTATTATTTTTTATACTATTGTTGATTGTCCTATACTTACATTGTCATTGTTGAAGTATAATAAATCTTCTTTGTCTAAAATAAAATTAGAAATAAAATCTCCAACTTCATTGGTTCCGAATTTTGACTCTGGATTCAAGTCAATTGTGACGACTTTTAGCGCGATGGCTTTTTCAACAGCTTCATGTACTTTTTTTGCTTCTTTATGTAAACCAAAATGTTCTAACAATAAAGCAGCAGATAAAATAGACGCAAACGGATTGGCTATATTTTTTCCTTTAGCTTGAGGAAATGTGCCGTGAACAGGTTCAAACAAAGCGTGATTATCGCCTAAAGAACTTGAGGCTAACATACCTATTGACCCTGTAATAATACTTGACATATCTGACAAAATATCTCCAAATAAATTCTCAGTCAAAACGATGTCAAACTGTTTGGGTTTAGCAATAATTTGCTTAGCCGCATTATCTACATATAAATAATTCAATTCCACTTCTGGATACTCCTTACTTACCTCAGTAACTACTTTTCTCCACAATCTAGAAGTTTCTAAAACATTTGCCTTATCAATTAGGGAAACAATTTTTCTTCGTTTTTGAGCTGCCTTAAAAGCTAGATGTGTAATTTTTAAAATCTGTTCCTCTGTATATTTACATAAATCAGTAGCAGCTTTACCATCTTCACTTAATGTTTTTTCATCAAAGTAGATACCGCCTGAAAGTTCTCTGTAAATTAAAAAGTCCGTTCCTTCTATAATATCTTTCTTCAAAGGAGAACTCTCTAATAACCCTTCGTATGGTTTTATAAGCTTACTATTAACGAACAACCCCAAGGCTTTTCGTAGTTGAAACAAACTTTGTTCTGGACGAATTTTCGCTTCTGGATCGTTATCATATTTTAACTCTCCAATAGCACCAAACAAAACAGCGTCTGTATTCAAACATAAATTTAATGTTTGTTCCGGGAGCGGTTTTCCTGTTTTGTCAATAGCTGCACCCCCCACAAGAGCTTCTTCAAAAATAAACTCATGATCAAACATCACAGCAGTAGCATGTAATGCTTTCATGGCCTGCAAAACCACTTCAGGACCTATTCCGTCTCCTGCGAGTACTGCTATTTTTAAATTCATGGCTTTAAGGTTTAATTTCTAACTAAATCGTCTTTTAAATTAGAAGCTTCAATGATTTGATGAATATCATCATCCATTACTTCTTTTTTGATATCTGCAAATTTCAAAAACTCAACATAAACAAGGTCTAATTGTGTTTTTGTCAACTCATAACCTACTTTTTTAGCTCTGTATGCCAATGCTGCTCTACCACTTCTTGCAGTTAAGATAATAGATGATTCATTTACACCAACATCTAATGGATCCATGATTTCATAAGTTTCTCTGTTCTTAATCACACCATCTTGGTGAATTCCAGAACTATGCGCAAAAGCATTAGAACCTACAATTGCTTTATTTGGTTGTACCATCATTCCCATACTATCAGAAACCAAATGACTCATTTCGTTCAACTGTTTAGTATCAATATCAGTATAAAGATTTAAATAAGGATGTTGTTTAAAAATCATTACTACTTCTTCAAGGGCTGTATTTCCTGCACGTTCACCTATTCCGTTGATCGTACATTCTATTTGTCGTGCTCCATTAATTGCACCTGCGATTGAATTAGCAGTTGCCATTCCTAAATCATTATGACAGTGACAAGAAATTGTAACATTTTCAATTCCTTTTACGTTTTCCTTTAGGTATTTTATTTTTTCACCGTATTCGTGAGGCAAGCAATATCCGGTTGTATCAGGAATATTAAGTACTGTCGCTCCAGATTTAATAACTTCCTCACAGACTCGTGCCAAGAAAGCATTATCCGTTCTACCAGCATCCTCTGCGTAAAACTCAACGTCTTCAACATAGGTTTTAGCGTGTGCTACTGCAAATTTTGCTCTAGCAATAATATCTTCAGGTGTTGTATTTAATTTATGAATGATATGAGATTGAGATGTCCCAATTCCAGTATGAATACGAGGTCTCTTAGCATATTTCAATGCTTGTCCTGCTACATCAATATCATTTTTCACTGCACGTGTTAATCCACATACGGTTGCATTTTTTACAATTTTACTAATTTCAGAAACAGATAAAAAATCACCAGGACTAGAAACAGGGAATCCAGCTTCAATAACGTCAACACCCATTCCATCCAATCGTTCTGCTATAACGAGTTTTTGTTTGGTATCTAATTTACATCCTGGAACTTGTTCTCCGTCTCTTAAAGTGGTATCAAAAATTTGAACTTTCTCTCTATTCATTTTAATTTATTTAATGTAATTTCACAACTTGATAACAAAAATACATTTCATTACTTTAGCACAAAATTCAATTTAATGAAATATACTGCTTATAAAGCGAACCAAAACTTCGCAAAGCACTACAAAACAAGTAATTAAGCTCATATATTTTACAATGGCTAACCATCAAAAAGATTTCTTATTTGTATTAATAAAATCACTTTCAAAATCTGAAAAAAGACAGTTTAAGATTTTCGCAAGTCGATTGGAGACTAGTTCAAATACAAAATTCATCGAATTATTCAATATTCTAGATAAATCAGACGTTTATGATGAAAAATTAATTCTAAAAAGTGGCGTAATCAAAAAGGTTCAATTATCGAACCTTAAATCCTATTTATATAAGCAAATATTAGTAAGTATTCGATTGAATATTCCTAGTCAAAACATTCGATACCAGTTAAGAGAACAAATTGATTTTGCTACTATTTTATATAACAAAGGTCTGTACAAACAGAGTTTGAAAATTTTAGATAAAACTAAAATGCAAGCACTGGAAAATGACGAAAAATACATGGCTTTTGAAATAGTTGAATTTGAAAAACTGATCGAATCGCAATACATCACCAGAAGTATTCAAGGACGTGCAGATGAGCTTGTTGTTCAAGCCAAAGAACTCAATTATCGCAATACTATTTCCAGTAAATTATCTAATTTATCGTTGCAATTGTATGGCATATTGCTTAAAACAGGCTATGTAAAAAACGATGAAGAATATAAATATATTGATGATTATTTTGTCAAACACACCGCTAAATTAGATGAAACCAAATTTGGTTTTAGAGAAAAATATTGGTTTTACAATGCCAATTTATGGCGTAGTTTCTTGGTTCAAGATTTTTTGGCTAGTTATAAATTTGCTTATAAATGGGTCACTCTATTTTACGATAATCCCAATATGATTTACCAGAATCCTGTTTTTTTCCTAAAAGGAAATAACTATTTCTTGGAATCAGTTTTTATGCTCAAGTACCAAACCAAATTTAAAATATATTTGGATTTATTAGAAGAAACTACTGAAGATCCGCGTTTTCCTGTAAATGACAACATTGCTTCATTGACATTTTTGTATTTGTATAATAGTAAATTAAATTACCATATTCTGGAAGGTTCTTTTGAAGAAGGGGAATATTTAATTCCTATCGTTTTAGAGAAAATAAAAATACACAGCGACCACTTAGACGAACATCACGAAATGTTGTTTTACTATAAAATAGCTTGTATGTACTTTGGTTCTGATAAATTCAACGAATCTATCTTTTATTTAGAAAAAATAATCAACAACAAAAACCTTTCTATGCGAGAGGATTTGATGTGTTTTGCCCGTTTGTTGTATCTAATTGTTCACTATGAATTGGGTAAAGATTTTCACTTGGAAACCCAAATCAAAAATACGTATAAATTCTTACTTAAAATGAATGATTTACATGAGGTACAAAAGGAAATCATTCGTTTTATGAAAAATTTAAATTCAATCTATCCTTCTGACATCAAAAAGGAATTTATCAAAATGAGAGAACGTTTTATTGAGTTGGAAAAAATCCCTTATGAAAAACGAGCATTCCTTTATCTTGATATTATTTCATGGTTAGAAAGTAAAATTGAAAACCGAAAAATTGGAGATATTATTAAAGAAAAAGCTAAATTATACAACCGTTGATTTAAGTAGAAAGTTAGAGGTTAAAAGTTAGAAGTTGGCGCTTCGATAAAAGAATGAAGTAGAATTTCTAAAAAAATTAATTCAATTATTATAAAATACAAACTTATGCAAAACATTCCCAACGTAGATTTAGGAGATTTTTTATCTAATGATCCTCAGCGAAAAGAAAAATTTGTAAACGAAATTGGTGCTGCTTTTGAAGACATTGGATTCGTAGCATTAAAAGGTCATTTTTTGGATCAAAATTTAGTGGAAGAATTGTATGCTGAAATTAGAAATTTTTTCAGATTACCACTAGAAAGTAAACAGAAATATGAAGACCCAAATCTTGGCGGACAAAGAGGATATGTTTCCTTTGGAAAAGAACACGCCAAAGGTCGTAAAGAAGGTGATTTAAAAGAGTTTTGGCACTTTGGTCAATATGTTTACGAAGATTCTAAATACGCTTCTGAATACCCTAAAAATATCGATGTGGAAGAATTGCCACGTTTCAATATTGCAGGGAAAGACGCTTATCAAATGCTGGAGAAAACGGGGATTTATGTACTGAGAGCTTTGGCTTTGCGTTTGGGATTAGATGAATTTTATTTCGATAAATATGCAGAGCAAGGAAACTCTATTTTGAGACCGATACACTACCCACCTATTACAACTGAACCCGAAAATGCCATTCGAGCAGCAGCCCACGGAGACATCAACCTGATTACTTTATTAATGGGCGCTCAAGGCAAAGGATTACAAGTTCAAAACCACAACGGTGATTGGATAGATGCCATCGCACAGCCTGATGAATTAGTCATAAATGTTGGTGATATGTTATCACGACACACTAATAATAAACTAAAATCGACTATTCATCAAGTAGTTAATCCGCCAAGAGAATTATGGGGAACATCTCGATATTCTATTCCGTTTTTCATGCATCCTGTGAGCGATATGCCACTAAATTGCTTAGAAAACTGTATTGATGACGCTAGCCCAAAACAGTTTGAAGATATTACTGCTGGTGATTTTCTTTACGAACGCTTGGTTGAATTGGGATTGATAAAAAAATAATATTTTGGACCACTGATTATAGAAATTTTAGAAATACAAAAAATCTGTTTCATCCGCGTTTTCGCTTTTGCGAATCCGTTTCATCAGTGTACCATTTATATGTACAAAAAAATTAAAAAATGAATCTAGAAGACCAATTAAAAAACTTATTTCCTGACCACGTTCCAAGCAACGAGCCAGAAGAAATAGACGATACACCACACGAATTATACGTTCAAAAAGAACCTATGATTTGTAAGTACGAAAAAAGAAAAGGCAAAGCCACTACCATTATTGAAGGTTATGAAGGCGAGGAAGAAGATTTCAAAATCCTAGCTAAAGAACTCAAAACTAAATTGAGTGTTGGTGGTAGTTTCAAAGACGGAGCTCTAATCCTTCAAGGAGATTATCGTGACAAAATCATGATCATACTAAAAGAAAAAGGCTTTAAAGTAAAACGTGTAGGTGGTTAATATTTATATAAAATGATAGCAGCATCAGAATTGATATTGAACCCTGACAGAAGTGTGTACCACCTAAACCTCAAACCAGAAAATATTGCCCACGACATTATATTCGTTGGCGATCCTGATCGGGTGGAAAAAATTACACAACTATTTGATTTAATAGAATTTTCGACTCAAAAAAGAGAATTCAAAACTCAGACTGGAATTTATAAAGGAAAAAGACTCACTGTTATTTCAACAGGAATTGGTGCTGACAATATCGATATTGTCTTGAATGAACTGGATGCTTTGGTTAATATAAATTTAGAAACTCGTAAAATAAAAGAGAAACTCACCTCTTTAAATATTGTTCGTATCGGTACTTCAGGTTCGTTGCAAGTAGGGATTCCTGTAGATAGCTTTGTGATGTCAAAAATAGGACTAGGACTAGATAACATGCTTCGCTCCTATCAAACAGATTATATTACCATTCCAGATCTGGAAAATGCTTTTATAAAACATACAAATTGGGACAGTGATAAAGGAAGGCCTTATGCAGTAGCTTGCTCAGAAAAGCTTGAAAAACATTTTGAAAACCCAATAATATTTAAAGGAATTACAGCAACCGCGGGTGGATTTTACGGTCCTCAAGGACGCATTTTACGATTGGTGATTCAGGACAATAATTTAAACAAAAAAATGGATAGTTTTAGTTACGTCGAAAATAACATTACCAATCTCGAAATGGAAACAGCTGCTATATATGGACTTTCAGCTTTACTGGGACATCATGCTATTTCACTAAACGCTATTATAGCTAATCGTACTAACGGAACTTTTAGTAGTGCCCCTAACTTAGCTATTGAGAAATTGATTGACTATACGTTAAATAAAATAAGAA
The DNA here is from genome assembly GCF_040703125.1 of Flavobacterium ovatum. Classification (NCBI taxonomy): domain Bacteria; kingdom Pseudomonadati; phylum Bacteroidota; class Flavobacteriia; order Flavobacteriales; family Flavobacteriaceae; genus Flavobacterium; species Flavobacterium ovatum. The sequence continues at coordinate 2,888,279 of NZ_CP160035.1, read as the reverse complement.
TATTATAATTTTTTCTTTAACTAGATTCAATTAATACAACGTTCAGAAAATAAATAAGGTGATGTAATAAGCCTGGAAACAAGTTCAGCAATCGCTTCAATTGTTTCCAGGCCATATCTTTGTAATCAAGCAAAACCAACACATCAAAAAGTTGATTTCACCCCTTAAAAAAATAATATACTCTATTATTTCAAGTTAGGTTGAAATAGTTTTACTTGTCCATCTCCTTCACTACTCACCACCAATAAACTTCTTTTTGTTGGACTTTTAGATGCTGGAATAAAAAGCAATCCTTCTGGTGCATCTCCCGTTTTGATAGTTTGCAAGTATATTGGAGCTGATGGATTTGTAATATCATACACAACCACTGTATCTGCTCTTTCTAGTCCTACAAACAAAATGTTTTTACTTCCCATTTTAGCCACAACTACTGATTCAGGTTCAGATCCTTTATCATCACTACGACCATCATCATAAGTTCCAAAATCGTTTGAACGTTTGTCTATATCGTTTTTACTGTCAAAAACTAAACTTCCTGTGTTACCATTCCAAATTGTGAATGAACGTGCTCCAAAGCAAATCAATTCATCCAAATCGCCATCACCGTCTATATCTCCTTCTGTTGAAATCAAGTTCAAACGTCCCATTTTGTCATCTGCTTTAAAACTCGCTGCGTCTGGAAAAGCCGTTGGGTCAAAAGTCATTTTAGCCAATCTTTTTACATCTGCATAACTTCCGTATTCTCTAGCGTCACCTTCGTTGGCTGTAATAAAATAAGGCGTTCCATTAACAGCATAACTGGTAATAGCATCTGGCATAAACATTCCTTTTACTTTCCAAGAGTTAAATACTATACTTCCGTCTTTATCACTAATATCTATTCCGTTTGCAGTAGAGTTAAAATCTTTGTACCCCAATCCAAAAATTGCTGAAATCGTTTTTGATGTCAAATCTACTTTTGCCACACCATTGTTTTCCTGTAATGTTACCCAAGCAGTTTTAGAATCAGCAGAAATTGTAATGTATTCTGGTTCGATATCGGCTGCAAAACTTTTAGCAGTTTTGGAAATTCTAAAACCTTTTGTTCGCAAAATCGCCAACTGACTTTCGAAACCTGCAAAGTTCAAGGTCGTAACTGCGTAATTATTTGCCATATCAATTATAGAAATAGAACCCTCAGGGTCAACCGTATAATCTGCATTTGGTTCTCCCTCGTTTGCACTCATCAACCATTTTCCATCAGGGGAGAAAGCTACCATATCTGGCAAAGCACCAACCGTAATCTCTTTAACTAAAGTATTATCAGCCGTGTTAAAAACCACTACTTTTCCGTTTGCTTGTTTATCAATAGTAGATTCTAGCGCTACAGCAAGTTTCCCTCCGTAAGTAGCCACACTGTTTGATGCTCCATTATAGGTCGCTAGACTAATTGCCGTTAATTTTTTTGGGTTTGTTGGGTCAGTCAAATCTACTACATCAATTTGATTCGTTCCGCTATTGTTTACCGTGAATAGCTTTTTAGTCGTTTCGTCATACGCACTTATTTCGGCAGCGCCTTCACCACCAATGGTGATACTTCCAATTTCTGCAAATGTGGCTGCATCTTCATTTACTTCCATTTCTTGATTATCGCTGCCTTCAACTGTATCTTTCTCACAACTCGTTAAGATAAAAAGCGCAGTTAATACTGAAATACCAAAATTTTTCATGTTTTCTATTTTTTGTTTCGGGCAAAAATAGATTTCGAATCATGGGTTTTGATTATCTAAATATTATAAAATCTTTAAGTTGAAAACGCTCCTGTTAACCTAATGTAAAGTGGGATTTAAAAAAGAAGACACGAATTTAAAGAAAGTGCGTTTGGGATTTTGACAAAGGGTTACTAACTTTTAAACGCTAAGTACGCTAAGCATTACGCAAGGGACACAAAGCTTTGCGTTCATTGCGTTTTTTACAGACAAGATAAAATCATTCTTTCCGTCCCTTGCGGTTAAAAATATTTTATTAGATAGAATTTGAAAGTATAAAATCCCACGAATTAACGCTAAGTAGATAAAATTTATGAAATTATTGTTTTAAGAATTATGGGGATTTGTGCAAATTTGTGCAATTCGTGTCAAAAAAAGATCTATGCATTTTCCCTAAACAACTCCCCTAGCCTTGATAGTAGTGGAAATCCTTTTTTGATACTTTTTCTGTCTCAAAAAAGATTGTAGCGGATAGCGAGAATAGCTCCTAAAAAAAAGGAGGTTCATTTTTATAATCCTTGTGAATGCTTATATTTGCGTTCAAATAATTGCACCCACTTTTTATGACAACTACAAACAGACGTTTCCCTGCAGAATGGGAAAAACAAGATGGAATTTTACTTTGTTTTCCACATAACGGAAACGATTGGCCAGGAAAATACGAGGCAGTTCAATGGGCTTTTGTAGAGTTTATTAAAAAAGTAGCGACTTACGAAAAAGTATTTTTGGTAGTGGCTGACGAAAAATTAAAGTCCAAAGTAGCCGATATGCTCGAACGTGCCCGTGTCAATTTGGAACAAGTATCCTATATTATTCATAAAACCAACCGCAGTTGGATGCGAGATTCGGGGCCGATTGTAGTCTATAACGACGGAAAAAGAGAAGGTTTAAACTTCAACTTTAACGGTTGGGCGAAATACAAAAATCACCAATTAGACAAGCATGTACCCGAAAAAGTAACTGACTTTTTGCAAATTCCCTTAACACAAGTGATGTACAAAGGCAAACCTGTAATTGTAGAAGGTGGCGCTATTGATGTGAACGGTTGCGGAACACTTTTGACTTCTGAGGAATGTCTGATGCATCCGAGTATTCAAGTTCGAAATGAAGGATTTACCAAGGACGATTATGAGGCTGTTTTTAAAGAATATTTGGGCGTAACCAATGTAATTTGGTTGGGTGATGGAGTTGAAGGTGATGACACACACGGTCATATTGATGATTTAGCACGTTTTATAAATGACGACACGATTGTAACCATAGTAGAAACGGATAAAAATGATGCCAACTACAAACCTTTGCAAGACAACTTGAAGCGTTTGCAGAATGCAAAACTAGAGAATGGTGAATCGCCAGTGATTGTAACCTTGCCAATGCCAAAGCGTTTGGATTTTGAAGATTTGCGTTTGCCAGCTAGTTATGCCAACTTTTTGATATTGAACAAATGTGTTTTAGTTCCCACTTTTAATGATGCGAACGACAGAAAAGCACTCAACATACTAGCAGAATGTTTCCCAGACCGAGAAATTATAGGCATTAGCGCCATTGATTTGATATGGGGATTTGGGACTTTACATTGTTTAAGCCAACAGATTCCGGCTTAGATATAAACCAAAAAAAAATACCAGCTCGACGGCTGGTATTTTCTTTTATAGACATTACTAACTATTTATCTTTTGTAAAAGGAATCTTTTGTCCATCGTTTAAGATCATATCAAATCCAGATAATTTTTCATTGAATTGAAATTTAAGTCCTGCAGCTTTAGATTCAAATAAATCTTTACCAACAGAAGCTAATGTAAACTTAGGATACCCTGTTATATCTACACTAATCGTGTTCGCTTTCTCAGTCATTACAATTTTAATTGGAGCTTTAGAATTGCTATACGTCCCTAAATAACCATCTAAAATAATGTCTTTTTCTATTGTTCCAGTAGCACTAGACCAAATATTATTGGACACGTTATAATCTGGAAAAACATGGTCAGGATCTAAAATAATACTCTCTATTTCCTCAGTCGTATTTTGTTTGAATGACCATTGCTTATTTTTTTGCCAAATTTCAACTGGTAAATTCACGCGAGTAATTTTTCCTGATTTGGTTTTTATATCCAAAACCACTGGAAGTACCATTTGTTCTAAATTTTCAATGGTGATAATTGCTCCTTTGGCAGGATCATTTTTCAAATATTTGACAGTCGTTACACCTTGGTCAAATCGCCAATTATTGATAAACCAGGCACGCCAAAACCACCCTAAATCTTCCCCTGAAGCGTTTTCCATAGTTCTAAAAAAATCTTCTGGACGTGGATGTTTGAAAGCCCAACGATCAATATAAGTGCGAAAAGCCAAGTCAAAACGTTCTTTACCTAGTACTTGTTCTCTCAGAATATTTAAAGCAGCACTCGGTTTTGCATATAACAAAGTCCCAATATTCGCTTCCTTCATATTGTCAGGAGAACTCATTACAGACTCTAACTTTTCATTTGTGAAATAATCCGCGCTTTTATGTAAATCATCTTTTTCGTCTTTATATTCTCCATTGTTGAATTCTTCGCCACTTAAGGTATTGATAAAACTATTCAATCCTTCGTCCATCCATCCAAAAAGACGTTCGTTAGAACCTACAATCATAGGAAACCAAGTGTGTCCAAATTCGTGATCTGTAACCCCCCATAAACGTTCCCCTTTGGACTCCCAATTACAAAAAACGATACCAGGATATTCCATTCCTCCTTCGTTACCCGCTACATTTATAGCAGTTGGATAAGGATACTCAAACCATTTCTTAGAATAATGTTCTATGGCGCCTTTTGTATATTCGGTAGATCTTCCCCAAGCCGCATCTCCTGAACTTTCTAAAGGGTAAGTTGAAATTGCCAATGATTTTTTGCCAGACGGTAAATTGATTTTAGCCGCATCAACAATAAATGCAGCAGAAGATGCCCAAGAAACATCACGAGCATTTTTAATTACAAAATGCCAGGTTTTTGTAGTTGTAGCGACTGTTTTTACATTTGCTTCTACTTCCTCGACAGTTCGGATAAAAACCGTTTTATCACTCGCCTTTGCTTGTGCTAATCGGTTTTGTTCAGCAGTAGTATAAACGGATTTTGTATTTAATAAATCTCCCGAACATACCACAAAATGATTGGCTGGAGCAGTAATATTAATATCAAAATCTCCATATTCTAAATAAAACTCAGCTGCCCCTAAATAAGGATTAGTGTTCCACCCTCTTACATCATCATAGACACACATACGGGGATACCACTGCGCAATGGTGAAAATTTTACCATTTTTGGTTTCTAATACTCCAGTTCTATCTGAACCTTGCTTCGGAGAAATATAGGAGAAATCTATTTTTAGTTTTACCGCACCACCTTTTGAATTTAATTCAGACGGAAGAAAAACTTGCATGCGAGTATCTGTAACTAGAAACTTTACTTCAGTTTCGGTCATTTTTCTTTTAGATGTAAAAATTGCTTTTACCGATTTAATTTTATGACCTCCATCAAAAATCTGCCCTTGTGCTCCGTTACGACTACCTGTTACAGGAACAACTGCTTGACCTCTTGAATCGGCTTTGAATAAATTTTGATCTAGATTTAACCATAAAAAAGATAATTTATCAGGACTATTGTTAGTGTAATTGATAACCGCTGTTCCTGCAATTTCGTTCTTCTGTTCGTTTAATTTCGCTGTCAATTGATAATCCGCTCGATTTTGCCAATAAGCAACACCTGGTTGTCCACTTGACGAGCGTGTCATTGTTCCGTTATTCGTATAAAAATTAGAAGCAAAAGCCTCATTATAATTATATTCTGACGTTGGCAAAGCTGCTTGTTGCCCCCAAGATATTGAACTGACTAAAAATAACCCCATATAAATTATGGTTGTACACTTGATTCTATTCATAAAACTCAATTTTGAAAAACAAATTAATGAAAAAAAATTGGACAGAAGACTTATATTTGAAATCTATAACTGTATTTTGGCTTATTTTTAATATTTCTTTATAAAAATTAATCTCATTCCTTTGAAAATATCACTTCATAACACATTTATATCTGCTCAAATAAATTCATTTGGTGCGGAATTAATCTCCATAAAAAACAACGAAAACACAGAATATATCTGGGAAGGAAATCCTGAGTTTTGGAGTAAACATTCTCCAGTACTTTTTCCTATTGTTGGAGCCTTGAAAAAAGACACTTATGAATATAACGGTAAAGAATACAAACTCTCTAGACATGGTTTTGCGAGAGAAATGGAATTTAATATAATCGAAAAAAGCGATTCGAGAGCTGTTTTTTCAATTCAATCCAATGAAAATACTTTACTGAATTATCCTTTTGAATTTGAATTACAAATTATTTATACTCTGGAAGAAAAAAGTCTTCATATCGAATATAAGGTAATCAATCGCAATGATTTTAAGATGCCATTTTCTATTGGAGCGCATCCTGCCTTTGCGTTACCCAAGAAATTTGAGGACTATTCTATTCAATTTAGTAAAAAGGAATCTTTGAATTATCATTTATTAGAAAATAACTTAATTGCAAATACAACCAAAAAACTACCTTTAAAAAATGACAATTCGATAGCTCTATTGTACCAATTGTTTGAAAATGATGCTTTAATTTTTAAATCTTTAGCATCTAAAACTTTAAGTATTTTAGAAAATCAAAAAGCTTTACTAAGAGTACATTACGACGATTTTCCGAGTTTAGGAATTTGGACAATGGTGAATGCTCCGTTTTTATGCATTGAACCATGGTTGGGTTATGCCGACACGGTTGATTGTACAGGAAATATTTCTGAGAAAGAAGGCATTCTAACATTAGAAGCCAAACAAAACTTTCAATCGAAATATACTATTGAAATCGTTTAAAATTTGGGTAAAGTATTAATGTATAATTCCTCAACTTTTTGACGGGCCCAATCAGTTTTCCGTAAAAAAGTAAGCGATGAATTTACTGATGGGTTACTTTTAAAGCATTTAATGTTGACTAATTCACTCAAAGTATCGAATCCGTAAAAAGCGACTAACTGTTCTACGATGACTTTTAAAGTGATTCCGTGAAGCGGATCTTTTGAAGTTTGTTTTTCCATTTTACAAATTTAATTCAATTTCGTTAAAAAGTTGTGGACTTTTACTAAATGTTCCTACATTTGCAAACCTATGCTAAAAACTGTTAACATACTTAATAAACGCGCTCGATTTGATTATGAAATAATCGAAAAATATACTGCTGGAATTGTTTTGGCAGGAACTGAGATCAAATCCATCCGTTTGGGTAAAGCCAATATCACCGAAAGTTTTTGTGAATTTAGTAACTCTGAACTTTTTGCTATTAATACTTACATTGAAGAATATACCTTTGGTAATCAATTCAATCACAAAGCACGTAGCGAAAGGAAACTTTTACTTAACAAAAAAGAGCTTAAAACTTTAAGCCGTGCCGTGGAATCCAAAGGACTCACAATAGTTCCTTTACGACTATTTACTAACGAAAAAGGATTAGCCAAATTAGAAATAGGTCTTTGTAGAGGTAAGAAAACCTATGACAAAAGAGAATCTTTGAAAGAACAAGATACCAAAAGAGATTTAGACCGAATCAAGAAAATATATAAATAGCTATAAATTAGAACATTATTTAATTAAAATTGGGTAATGTTTTTTTTACTTATAAAATATGACTAAATTTGTCATGACACTTTTTAAGTGCAAAAATAATATAAATTATGAGAACCTTACTAAAAACAGCTAGAGAACAAAAAGGACTCAAAACAAGAGAACTGGCCCAAATGATGGGTATAGACCAAGCATTAGTAAGTAAGTTTGAAAGCGGCACTCGTAAACCAACTAAAGACCAAGTTTTAAAACTGTCGACAATTCTAGAAATTAGCTATGAGACATTGATGGTGGCTTGGTTAAAAGAAAAAATCCTTTATGAAATTGGCGACGATGCACTAGCCTTAAAAGCTTTAAAAGAAGCCGAAGAAGAAATCAAATACCTAAGAAGCGCCACGAATAATATTATTTCAAAACAACTACAAGTAGTATTGGATGAAATTGATGCTTTGAAAAAAAAATTAGATCAATTTCGCCAATTTGATAGTTATAGGATTGCACAAGCCTTAGAACTTGAATATACATTTGAAAGTAATCGTATTGAAGGTAACACACTTACGCTTCGTGAAACCGATTTGGTTATCAATGAAGGATTGACCATTTCTGGAAAAAGCATGCGAGAACACCTTGAAGCGATTAACCATCAAGAAGCCATAGCCCACATCAAACATTTGATGGAGAAAAACAGCTCCTTGAATGAAAGAGAAGTATTGTCTATTCATAACTTGATTTTAAGAGGGATTAATCCCGAAGATGCTGGACGTTATAGAAAAAAAGTACAAGTAATGATCAAAGGAAGTAGTTATTTGCCACCACAGCCTTATATGGTTGCCAAGGATATGGAAGACTTCTACATTTGGTATGAAACCCATAAAAACAACCTTCATCCTGTAGTTTTGGCGGCTGAGATGCATGAGCGACTGGTTACTATTCATCCTTTTATTGATGGTAATGGTAGAACTTCTCGTTTGGTGATGAACTTGATTTTATTGCAACATGGTTATGTGATTGCTAATATTAAAGGTGATTATGACAATAGGATGCGTTATTATCAATCACTAGAAACGGCCCAAACACAAAATAATAAAGAAGATTTTTTGTTATTTATCGCTCAAATAGAAAAAGAATCTTTAGAGCGTTATATCGGGATTATTGGGCAGTAAGAAAAGCCATTCGTTTTGCGAACGGCTTTTGTGTTTTAATTGTGACGTGAAATGGGAGGTGGATTAAACGGATTTTTTAATTTAATGACGAACGAGTTTATTAAATTAATTGGTGGCAATTCGTGTAATCGATCTATAGGCAGACAGGTTCGTGTCCAAAAAAAATCTCTCAAATTTAGCAAACTTAATTTTTATCTTCTAGTAAAGGGACAAATTTACATTCTCCTAGTTCATGTTTTTCAAATTGGGTTTCGTTTTTACGAATTAGCAACGTCATTATTTGAACTTCATCTCCTAATGGAATAACAAGCCTACCTCCTATTTTTAACTGTGCCATGAGTGGTTTGGGAATAAAAGGGGCTCCAGCTGTTACAATAATACTGTCGAATGGTGCGAAACCAGGTAATCCTTTGTAACCATCACCAAAAGTGAGGTGCTTAGGACGAATTCCTAATTTGGGCAATAACGCAGACGTTTGTTTGAATAACTCATTTTGTCTTTCAATACTAAACACTTTTGCTCCCATCACACACAAAACAGCGGTTTGATATCCTGACCCCGTACCTATTTCTAAAATTTTATGGTCTTTTTGAATTTCTAATAATTGGGATTGAAAAGCTACGGTATAAGGTTGTGATATCGTTTGCCCTGCACCAATAGGAAATGCTTTGTCTTGATAAGCGTAATCTTCAAAACTAGAATTCAGAAAAAGGTGTCTTGGAATCTTTTTTATGGCTTCTAAAACATTTTTATCTGTAATTCCTTTTTCGTGTAAAACGTTTACTAGTTGATTTCGAAGTCCTTGATGTTTGGCGGTGTCTTTCAATGTGAGGTATTTATATTTGGTAAAAATAGGAAAGAATTTCTAATATTATGGATTCAAATGAAAGCTGTTTTTAACAATTAGCCGTTATTTTTGATGTTCGTTATAAGCTATTGGAGTTCATGGAGATAAATAGATTGATCTTTTAGATATATAGATATTTGGAGAACCTGTACCTCGTGAGAGTGATAAAAGCCATCCGCCGTGTCGGATCCGGATAGTACGACAGCAGCCAAAAAAAACTTATAAGCGTAAACTGAACTGGTGCTTTTTTCTGGAGAGCTCCGATACTTCTGGGGCACCCAAATAACTATCGAAATGAAATGAATTTTGGTAGATATTTGTAGTGAATAGCTGTTTGATGTTAGTTTATAATTGTTATTTTTGTAGAAATTACATCATTATGCTGAAAATTGGAGTATTAGGTGCTGGTCATCTAGGAAAAATACATTTGCGATTATTACAACAATCTGAAAAATATGAATTGGTGGGTTTTTACGACCCTAATCAAGAAAATGCAGAGAAGATTTCAAAGGAATTTGGATATAAGCATTTTGAAACTATTGCTAAACTAATTCACGCTGTAGATGTGATAGATATTGTGACTCCTACACTTTCCCACTATAAATGTGCACGAGCGGCTATCAAATCTGGAAAGCATGTTTTTATCGAAAAACCAATTTCGAATACAGTGGAAGAAGCCGAGGAAATCATTGCACTTGCCCAGGAATACAACGTAAAAGGACAAGTGGGACATGTAGAGCGTTTCAATCCTGCATTCATTGCGACTAAAAACATGATTGAAAATCCGATGTTTATAGAAACGCATAGATTGGCGGAATTCAATCCTAGAGGAACAGACGTTCCTGTAGTTTTAGACTTGATGATTCACGATATTGACGCGATTTTGAGCGTTGTGAATTCTCCAGTAAAAAATGTTTCTGCTAGTGGCGTATCAGTTATTAGTGAGACTCCAGATATTGCTAATGCTCGTTTGGAATTTGAAAACGGATGTGTAGCAAACTTAACTGCGAGCCGTATTTCGTTAAAAAACATGCGTAAGAGTCGGTTTTTTCAAAAAGACGCTTACATCTCGGTTGATTTCTTGGAGAAAAAATGTGAGGTGGTAAAAATGAAAGATGCACCTGAAAATCCAGGTGATTTTGATATGATTTTACAAAATGCCGAAGGTGTAAAAAAACAAATCTATTTCTCAAATCCGGATGTGAATCAAAATAACGCTATTCTGGACGAATTAGAAAGTTTTGCGGGTGCCATTATTGACGATACGGAACCGGTAGTTACGCTTGAACAAGCTACAGAAGCATTGCGAATTGCTTATCAAATTATTGATTGTTTTAAGAAATAAATATAAAAATTTAGTTTAAAGTTTAAGGTTTAAGGTTGCTGATGAGTACTTTAAACTTTAAACTTTTTAACTTTAAACAAATTCAGAGAATGAAAACAATAGCTATAATTGGTGCTGGAACAATGGGCAACGGAATTGCACATACTTTTGCTCAAAATGGTTTTGTAGTCAAATTAATTGATGTTTCGGAAAAAGCTTTGGACAGAGCCATGGAAACCATAGCTAATAATTTGAATCGCATGGTCACCAAAGGCACCATCACTACTGATATTTTTGCTAAAACAATTACCAATATCATCACCTATACCGACATGAAAGATGGCGTTACGGGAGTAGATTTTGTGATTGAAGCGGCGACTGAAGACCTAGATTTAAAACTGGCTATTTTTAAGCAGTTAAATGAATTTTGTCCTCATAATACGATTTTCGCAACGAATACTTCATCTATTTCGATTACTCAAATTGCAGCAGTCGTGGCACATCCAGAGCGCGTGATAGGAATGCATTTTATGAATCCTGTTCCGCTAATGCCTTTGGTAGAAGTGATTAAAGGATATAATACGAGTGACGAAGTGGTTGAAATTACTTTAGCCTTAGCTAAAAAACTTGAAAAAACAGCGGTAACAGTTCAAGATTACCCTGGGTTTGTTGCCAATAGAATTTTGATGCCCATGATTAACGAAGCGATTGAAACGCTTTACAATCAAGTAGCAGGAGTTCATGAAATTGATGCTGTGATGAAACTCGGAATGAGTCACCCAATGGGACCGCTACAATTAGCCGATTTTATTGGTCTTGATGTGTGTTTATCAATCATGAATGTGATGCATGATGGCTTTAAAAATCCTAAATATGCACCTTGCCCCTTATTAGTCAATATGGTGAATGCTAAAAAACTGGGAGTAAAATCTGGAGAAGGTTTTTATGATTACCGTGAAAGCAAAAAAGCTGAAAAGGTTTCGAAGCAGTTTTCTAAATAATCTTTTTTTTGGAACACAGATTGGAGAAATATTAGAAATAAAAAGAGATTTTTAATTTGTTACTCAATAAAATCTTTAAACTCGAATACATCCTTTTTGGAACACAGATTAGAGAAATCTTAGAAGTTAAATAAAATCAATTTGGAATAAAATTCTAATGCGATAAAAAATATACACAATGACAATAGCCCAGAACTTACAACATATACAATCTACATTACCTGAAACTGTTACTTTAGTTGCGGTATCTAAAACTAAGCCAATAAGCGACTTAACTGAAGCTTATGAAGCTAACCAGCGTGTTTTTGGAGAGAACAAAATCCAAGAAATGGCAGACAAATGGGAAGAAATGCCAAAGGACATTCAATGGCACATGATTGGACACGTACAAACGAACAAAGTAAAATACATGGCTCCTTTTGTGAGTTTGATTCATGGTGTAGATAGTTTCAAGCTACTAAAAGAAATCAACAAACAAGCCGCCAAAAACAACAGAATTATTGATTGCTTATTACAATTTCACATTGCAAAGGAAGAAACTAAATTTGGCTTGGACGAGCAAGAACTCAACGAAATTATAGCTTCACCCGAATTTTCAGCAATGCAAAACATCCGAATTCTAGGCGTAATGGGAATGGCAACATTTACTGACAACCAAAACCAAGTAAAAAAGGAATTCACGCATTTAAAATCGATTTTCGACAATTTAAAAGCACAAAATCCTGTACATTGTAATCTCAATACCATTTCGATGGGAATGTCAGGAGACTATCAATTAGCGATTGAATGTGGTAGCACCATGGTTCGCATTGGAAGTAGTATATTTGGAGGAAGATAATGATTAACGATTTCTGATTAGGGATTAACGATTTTTGATTTTGTGTTCACAACGAATTTGGGACTTTACAATAACTGAACACTTTTAACTGTAAACTGAATACTTATTTTGTACGCAATACTAGACATAGAAACCACCGGAGGGCAATTCAACGAAGAGGGAATTACGGAAATCGCTATCTATAAATTTGATGGACACGACGTTGTGGATCAATTTATCAGCTTGGTTAACCCTGAAATTCCGATTCAGCCATTTGTGGTACAACTTACAGGAATAAACAACGCCATGTTGAAATCGGCACCTAAGTTTCACGAAGTAGCAAAGCGCATCGTCGAAATGACTGAAAATTGCGTCGTGGTAGCTCATAATGCGAGTTTTGACTATCGCATTCTACGCACAGAGTTTCGCCGTTTGGGGTATGATTTTGAATCTCATACGATTTGTACTGTAGAATTGGCCAAAAAATTGATTCCAGAGCAACCTTCTTACAGTTTAGGGAAGTTGGTTCGAGCGCTTGGAATTCCTGTAACCGACAGACATCGTGCTAGTGGTGACGCTTTGGCAACCGTCAAGTTATTCAAAATGTTACTTGAAAAAGACGTGGAGAAAAACATCGTCAAAGATTTCATTAAACTTGAAATCGAAAAAGGAATTACCCCCAAACTACAAGACATCATCAATAAAACACCTGCTAAAACAGGACTATATTACATTCACAATCAAGCGGGAAATATTATTAATATTGGCAAAAGCCGAAACATCAAGAAACGAGTAAATCAGATTTTCACGGGCATTACAAACACCGCCAAGAAAATTCAAAAAGAAGTTTTTGAGGTGACTTACGAAGAAACCGGAAACGAACTCATAGCAGTCCTAAAGGAAACAGAAGCTGTCAAAACCAACCGCCCTGTTTACAATAGGATTCCCCGAAGAAACACTTTACCCTGGTCAATTTACTCCGAAAAAGACAGTAACGGCTACCTAAATTTAAAGCTTCAAAAAACAGACGGACGCAAAAAAGATATCACTTCATACAATAACGAAACTGATGGAAAGAATGCTCTTTTCAGAATTACTGATGACTACAAATTATGCCAAAAACTTACTGGTTTATACCCAACTAAGACTGCTTGCTTTAAGCATAAAATTAAGGAATGCGACGGAGCTTGCTTAGGCGAAGTTTCGCCAGCCGAATACAATGAACGTGTTCAAAAATTCATTACCAAAAACAATTTCGACAATACTAACATCGTCATCATTGACCGTGGCAGGACTGTTAGCGAACGTTCGGCCATTTTGATCGAAAACGGACAATTGAAAGGATATGCTTTCTATGATTTGAATTACCAAATCACCAATATCGATATATTGAAAAACATCTTGATCGCGATGCCTAACAATCGAGATACAAAACACATCATACAAACCTATCTCAAGAAAAATAAGGGTTACAAAATCATGAAATTCTAACGTATGCCAAATATCAAGTCTAAATACGATCTCTTCAAACAGCGTGCTTACATCATCATCTACGGGACTAGCACCAGAGCGGGACGTATATTTGACTTTATTTTACTAGGACTCATCATGCTGAGCGTACTTTTGGTTATGATGGAAACCGTAGCCGATTTCAATTTAAAATACCATTCTGAACTAGTTTTCCTAGAGTGGATCATTACCATTTTCTTTACTATCGAATATGCTATGCGCATTATCAGCATCAACAAACCTTGGAAATACATTTTTAGCTTTTACGGTGTAATTGATTTTCTTGCTATTTTACCCATGTACCTAACTTTTGTATTTGTAGGTTCCAATATTTTTACAGTCGTACGCTCCTTAAGACTCTTACGACTATTTAAAATATTAAACCACCCTAAATTCCATAGTCAGTCCATTCAACTCAAGCAAGCCATCAATGCCAGCCGTGGAAAAATAGTCGTTTTCATTTATTTTGTATTAATAATCACTATCCTGATCGGCTCGATAATGTACGTAGTCGAAGGCAGCGAAAGCGGATTTACCAGCATTCCTGCAGGAATTTATTGGACCATTGTAACACTTACCACCGTGGGCTATGGCGATATTTCGCCCGTAACACCACTGGGGCAATTTATAGCATCCCTAGTGATGATTTTGGGTTACGGCATCATTGCTGTTCCCACCGGAATCGTAACAGCTGAAATCGCCAAATCACATCAAAAAACGACACTACATCCCGAAACACCTTGTGCAGGTTGCGGAACCGATGATTATCCCGAAAACTCGAATTTCTGTCACAAATGCGGACATTCTCTAGACAATTAGTTTTATTTGAAGCTATTTCCAGCTATATACTACAACTCCTCCGTCTGCAATTTGTATTTCTAAGCCATAAAAGGAGCTCATAAAATCGCTCTTTTATAGCAAGAAATACTAACTTGCAACCGTCCGGGGTTTTCGTTTTTATCTGGGCTAAACACACAATATGAAATATCTTATTACCATTATCGGTCCCACAGCTATTGGCAAAACGTCCTTGAGCATTCAATTGGCCAATCATTTTCAATGCGACATCGTTTCCTGTGATAGCCGTCAGTTTTTCAAAGAAATGACTGTTGGAACTGCTGTTCCCAATCAAAAAGAACTAGAAGCAGCGACGCACCATTTTATTCAAAATAAATCCATTTTCGAAAATTATACCGTTGGCGATTACGAAAAAGAAGCCATTGCCAAAATCGAACAATTATTTCAAACCAATGATTATGTAGTTTTGGTTGGTGGTTCGGGCTTGTATGTAAATGCCGTTTTAAAAGGTTTTGACGAATTTCCAGAAATTGACCCATCGGTACGAACTGCTGTCAATGACAAATACGAAAAACTAGGTATTGGTTATCTCCAAGAACAACTTAAAGTTTTAGATTCGAAATACTACGAAAGCATCACGACCGAAAATCAGCAAACGCTAATGAACCCACAACGCATGATGCGATTTGTAGAAGTTTGCATCGGAACAGGAAAACCCTATTCCTCTTTTTTGAATCAGAAAAAAAACAACCGTTCCTTCACTCCTATTCTTATTGGACTGGAAGCGGAACGCTCTGTCATGTACAATCGCATCAATCAGCGTGTGGAAATCATGATGGTCGAAGGACTTTTAAAAGAGGCTAAAAACCTAGTTCCAAACAAAGATCTAAATGCCTTACAAACTGTTGGTTACAGAGAGTTATTTCAATACTTTAACAAAGAGATTAGTTTAGAATTTGCCATCGAAGAAATCAAGAAAAACACCCGTCGTTTTGCCAAACGACAACTCACTTGGTTCAAACGAGATGAGAATACAAAATGGTTCGATTTTCAAACGCCGACACCTAAAATTATTGATTATATAAAGAGTAAAATTTAAAACGCAACACAGATTATCACAGATTATCACAGATTTAAAATATCATTCCTGCTTTTATAACCATCCGTATGAGTTTTTTTTTCATATAATTAAATGGTACCAAAAATGCCTATATCCACAAACAGGTATTGAGAATTTGTCTTGTTTTTGCCAAATTTATCGACACTCTTTTGACGCCAAATACTGTCGCTTTTTAAGTTAAAATTAATCGAACTGACGATTCTCAGAAACACGTATAAAAAAATCTATTTAATCCTTTTAATCAGTGGCTGAAAACTAGTAAAAAATCCATAGTTTTCATTATTTTTGTAATTAACCAAACTGTCTAAAAAAACTGCCAACCCAAACCGAATACTACTCACAAATGCTAATAGACCCTACTTTCAGCTCTGTATTTCACAAAGAATTCGAAATCAATTTCACCCAATGCTTGCCATCAGGACGATTGAAATACACCGAATTGTGTAATCTTTTGCAACTTACGGCAGCTATTCACGCTGACTTAGGAGGTATTAGCTTTACAGACATGCAAAAATTCAACCAAGCATGGGTTTTGAGCCGCATGCGCGTTGAAATTAAAGCCTTACCACAATGGAAGGATATTGTAACTGTCAAAACATGGATTAACACCTTAGAGAACTCTCGTTCCATTCGTGCCTTAGAAATACATCTTAATGGTGAAAAAATAATAGGTTGTGAGACCTTTTGGGCTGTTTTCAATACTGAGAAACGTCGTCCCGAATCATTGGCTTTGGAACACGAACATTTTGAATTATTCCCAGACTTAAAAGCCACAGAAGAAAGCTTTTCCAAAATCATCATAAACCCTGAAAAAGAAGAAGTTTTTGGTAAATCTGTCATTCTATCTGACTTAGATATCGTCAATCATGTGAATCATGTAAAATACCTAGAATGGTGCATGGATGTGGTGGATGAAAAAATTATTTTGAACCAAAAAATAAATAGTTTTGAAATGAACTTCATGCGAGAGCTCTCCCTTCGAGATCAAGTAGTCATTCACGAAAATATATCTGATGAATCGATTGTTTTCAGTATCACTAAGGAGGACAAAAACTGCTTTGCTTTGCAATTGAATTTGGTGTAACAAAGTTTTTCTATTTATACATAAAATAAAAACATGTATCCCGAACTGCAAAACCTTAACGAATTAGTTTTCAAACCTTCTGGGCTTGAACTTTCAATTTTGCAAACAGAATTAGAAAGCAAAGAATATTTTGCACATACTTTTCAATTGGGGCAATATAAAGTAAAATTCAGGACTGCAAAAATCACTCCAACAAAAACTGGGCAATTTGTAACGCTCTGGAAACGCGACAATCAAGGAATCACAGCACCGCATAGCATATCGGACGATTTTTATTTTTATATTATTGTAACACGACAAGACAGAAATTTTGGGATTTTCCTTTTTCCGAAAGCTGTTTTACACGAAAACCGTATTTTATCAGACGATTCTAGAGATGGGAAACGGGGTTTTAGAGTGTATCCGATTTGGGATAAAACTACTAGTAAACAAGCACAACAAACGCAGTTTTGGCAAGCTGACTATTTTGTAGATCTTACGGAAAGTAAACCAATCGATTTGAGACAAATCAAGAGCTTTGAAATTTTTTTTGAATGACAAACTTTAAGAAAAATACATTAAAAATTCCTTTATTACATTGTCTAAATCAAAAATGGGTAGCGATTTTTTCAGAATAACAAACTGTGTCGAAGTAGCTTACGTGATTGCTTTCCCGAAAAATCGGGACAGGCTGTTCCTCACAATGATCTGTGTTTAATTAGGCGCTTTTAAGCGACTTTACTTATATGAACTTCTATTTAACTTTAAAGTTCTAAAATCTTATATGACTTATATGGTTTAAAAACCCTTACTGATTCATTCAAAGCATCAAACTGTTTGAAAAACTTTGCGAATCTCTATCTTTCCTTTATACAACTCATAAAAACAAAAAACCAATCACTCCCAACTCCCCTAACCCTGATTGTAGTGGAAAGCATTTTGAAATAAAAAACCCAATTTCTTGGTCTAGCATAGCGACCGGAGGAAGCTCTTGCTAGATCTTTAAAATTGAGGCTTTTATAAAAAATATTGTAATGTCCCGAAGTCTCGGGAACAGGAAATAGTTCCTAAAAAAAAAGCCTCGATTTCTCGAAGCTTTTTAGCATTACAATTAGTACTGCGTATTATTTTTTGACTACTAGTCTGAAACCTTCTCCATGTATGTTTAGGATTTCGACGTTTTCGTCTTGTTTTAAATATTTACGTAATTTGGCGATATAAACGTCCATACTACGAGAGGTGAAGTAGTTGTCGTCTCTCCATATTTTTGTCAAGGCCAATTCTCTTGGCATCAAATCATTTTCGTGAAGAATCAACATTTTCAACAATTCGTTCTCTTTTGGAGATAATTTAGATGGCTCTTGATTATCAAAAGTTAAGAAACGCAGTTTAGAGTTCAGGTGAAATTTCCCCACATTGAATTCAAACTGCACTTGCTCTGCTTTTACATCAGATGATTTGCGCTGGATAATCGCTTTGATTTTCAACAACAAAACTTCAGAATCAAACGGTTTGTTCAAGTAATCGTCTGCTCCTGCTTTATATCCTTTCAAAACATCCTCTTTCATTGATTTAGCCGTTAGGAAAATAATAGGCACTTCGCTATTTTTCTCTCTAATTTCTTTGGCCAATGTATAACCGTCTTTGTATGGCATCATGACATCTAGGATACATAAATCATAGGTGTCTTTCTTGAATTTTTCAAAACCTTCCATACCATTTTTCGCTAAAGTAACATCAAAGTCGTTTAGCATTAAATAATCTTTTAGAACAGCTCCAAAATTCAAATCATCCTCTACTAAGAGTATTCTTTTATTTATACTTTCCATATCTTAATTTATTAGGGGTATTTTTATAATAAAGGTACTTCCTTTTCCCTTTTCACTTTCTACATATACTTGACCATTATGGTCTTCAACAATTCTTTTTACATACGCTAATCCAAGACCATGCCCTTTTACATTGTGGATGTCGCCGGTATGCTCTCTATAGAATTTTTCAAAAACTCTTTTCTGAGCCACCTTACTCATTCCTAATCCATTATCTTGAACTTTTATCAAAATCATGTCTTTGATGTTTTCTGTAAAAATATCAATCTCAGGAATTCCTGCGGTGTATTTTATTGCATTTTCTAGGATATTCACTATTACATTGGTAAAATGAACCTCATTTACTAATACAGTGGTGCGAGCAGCGTCAAAATGAGTGGTGATTGCTCCTCCTCTATCTTCAAGAATCAAACCTACATGTTCGATTGCGTCGCTTATAACATCTTCTACATTGCTAGATTCTTTTTCGATATCTAACTCTCTTTTCTCTAGTTTAGAAATACGCAATACATTTTCCACTTGGGCATGCATTCGCTTATTCTCATCCCGAATCATTTGTAAATACTTAAAGACCTTTTCCTTGTCATCAATTATTTTAGGGTTCTTTATCGCGTCTAGTGCTAAGTTAATAGTCGCTATTGGCGTTTTGAACTCGTGCGTCATATTATTGATGAAATCGGTTTTAATCTCTGATATTTGCCTCTGTCTAATTAATTGATTTAACGCACTGGTGTATGCTATAAGTATGATTAAGGTAAAAACGATGGATAATATCGTAATACTCAATAGTTCTGAAAGCAAAAACTTTTTCTTATAAGGAAACATTACAAATAACTTATACTTTTCGTTTCCTTCATTGTCTGTAAAAATCGGGATAGAATACCCTTCTTCTTTATGACAAAACCCTTTGGACATTATTTTTGTTTGAACTCCATTATTGAAAATAGAAAATTCAAACTTGGTATTCACACCGTATTGCTCTAATTCTTTTTTTATTAATTTCGCTAATTTCTCTTTCGAAATTCGTTCATTAATAGGCATTACTGAAGCAATGTCTTTGAAAAATATTTCAAACTGCGCATTATCTAAGATGTCTAAGCTACCACTTTTTTCAATTTTAACATCTGGTGTTAAGCTTTGCTGTAAACCTGATTTATCAATTCCGCTATTATTATAAACTTCTGTAGTTCTACGACTGCTAAAGTTTTTAAACCTATCCGTGCTAAACTTTTTATCAAAAAGCGTCGCCGAAATATTGTAATCCTCCGCCATTAGACTATTAGTATACACAATAGTTTCGTTTGTTTTTGGATTTTTTTGTACATAATAAAACTCTAACAAATCATTTTTTTGCGGAATTTTACCTGTACTGTCTTTATAATGATTGTATTTATCATAAAAACTATATGCCTCTTGCTTTTGTAATTTGTCAGCAACATTGCCTATTACTTGCTTAACGTGGAATTTAAATTGCTCATCGTTATTTTTAAATGACGTATTGAACCAATATACCTGAACTAGAATGATGCCTATCAGAGATAAACTCATTAATAAAACCAGTAATTTAAAAAATAATTTATTCATCAAAGCAAAATTAGCATTTTAACAGTTTAGACAATAATGCATTAACCAAAGATTAACATTTAAGAATCTTTTTGTTTAATCTTTAAAATTTTAAGAATTTCATCGATTTTTATTTTGGTTTCCACAAAGTCCGTATTTTCAATAACATAATCACTTTTTGAAATGCGTTCTTCATCAGTCCATTGTGCAGCAACCCGCTTCATCACCTGTTCTTTATTCGTTTGATCACGACTTATAACTCGCTGTATTCGAGTTTCTAACGGAGCGGTAACGGTGATTATTGTATCAAAATTTTTATAATTGCCATTTTCGAATAAAATGGCCGCTTCATAAATGATGAACGGAATGTCTTTTTTTTGGGCTAACCACTCCTCAAAATGTTCTTTTACTGCAGGATGAATTATGGAGTTTAAGCGTTTTAGTTGTTCGGCATCGTTAAACACAATTCCGGCTAATTTTTGTCGAACCAAAACGCCATTTTCAAAAATAGATTCTCCAAAACTGTTTTTTATAGCTTCAAGAATCACTTCCGACTGCATTAGCTTTCGAGCTTCATTATCAGCTATATATACAGGGACTCCCTTTGACTGAAAATAATTGGCAATCGTTGTCTTTCCGCTGCCGATACCTCCTGTCAATCCGATGGTTTTTGTCATAATTTATTTTTTAAAAAATAACGCTGGAAATGCGACTTCTGGTTTTCGCTTCAAAATAATTACTTTGATGTAGGATTCAATAAAACCAAGACCATAGCCGAAAAATTGTTTCCATGCCGCCACAACCGAAAAAAATCCAATTTTAGGGTTCTTGTTTTTGAAAGTCGAAGCCAAAAATATAAAGAAGAAATATAAGAAATATAATTTTAGCAAATAGTCATTATTAAAAATCAACGAGAGTACCGCAATAAAAAATCCAATCACAAATAGAGATGGAAAAAAGAAAGTCAACTTACTGTACTTAGGATACCAGCTATTCAAAATAGGGCGTGCTTTGCCAAATTTACTCACCTGAAGTGTGAATTTATCCCAGTCTATTCGGCGTTTGTGGTACACAAAAGCATCGGTAAACAATCGGGTTTCAAAACCCAATTCCCATAAACGAATAGTTAAATCTGGATCTTCTCCTGGGTGTATGTTTCCAAAACCTTTCGAAGCTTCAAACGCTTTGCGAGACAATCCCATATTGAAACTACGGGGTTGAAACTTTCCAATTTTCTCTGATCCACCACGGATTCCGCCAGTGGTTAAGAACGAAGTCATGGTAAAATTTATCGCTTTCTGAATGTCCGAAAAACTCTTCAAAGCCGCATCGGGTCCACCAAAGCAATCCACATAATCTGCTGTTAATGCTTTTTCGACTTCATTCAAATACTGAGCGGGAATTATACAATCAGAATCAAAGATGATAAAATAATCTCCTTGCGCCTTTTTCATTCCAAAATTCCTAGAGTCTCCAGGTCCTGAGTTTTCCTTATTATAATAGGATATTGCCAATTTATCAACATACTTATTAGCAACCTCCAAACAGGGAATCGAAGAACCATCTTCGACCAAGACCACTTCAAATTTATTTTGGTAAGTTGATAGCGTCAAACTTTCTAAAAGTTCAGCCACTTCGTCAGGACGATTATACACCGGTATTATTAATGAGAAAAACATACTCAAACAAGGATTAAATTAAAATAGAAATTGACCGCAAATATAATGGATATTGGAACAGACTTGATAAAATGATTTAAGATTTTTGATCAACGATTTTTGACCCGAGCCTGAAAGTGCGAACTGGCGAAGCATTAACGATGTAAAATCGTTGTAAAATCATATTTTTCTATCAAATCATGTTTTTTTGAGCAATCAGTAGAAAACCAAAATCCATAATCACAAATCGTTAATTGTTTATGTGGCTCAAGGACTAATGGACATATTAAGTTAACGATTCGTCAGTTCGAGTGTTCGCCTCGGCGAATGCGACAGCTTTTTTAATAAAATGTATCGAGAACGGTCTTGATTGTATCTTCTCGATACATTTTTTGATAGTAAAGCTATCGCATTACTATCAAAAAACACTCGTACTGACGCAAGAAAACCTAAACCTACGAAACATTTCAAACCTTGATTCGCATTAATACAATTTCCAACAAATCCAAAATCGTTAATCTTTTTACAGATTCCAACAAATCAAAAATCGTTAATCATCATTCGTTAAACTTATTTACAGATTCCAACAATTCAAAAATCAAAAATCGTTAGTCATCATTCGTTAATCTTTTTACAGATTCCAACAAATCAAAAATCAGAAATCGTTAATCAAAAATCGTTAATCTTTTTACAGATTCCAACAAATCTAAAATCAAAAATCGTTATTCAAAAATCGTTAATCTTTTTACAGATTCCAACAATTCAAAAATCAAAAATCGTTAGTCATCATTCGTTAATCTTTTTACAGATTCCAACAAATCAAAGATCAGAAATCGTTAATCAAAAATCGTTAATCTTTTTATACATTCCAACAAATCAAAAATCAGAAATCTCAATTCGTTAATCTTTCAAGACTTATTCAAACATCTCCATCACTTCCTGGCTCACGCCCATATTCGAAAATCCGCCGTCGTGTAGTAGGTTTTGCAGTGTCACTTTCTTGGTCAAATCAGAGAAAAGCGTGATGGCATAATTGGCACAATCCTCAGCAGTAGCGTTTCCTAAAGGCGACATTTTATCGGCAAAAGCGATAAAACCACCAAAACCCTTCACTCCGGTACCCGCACGCGTTTCTGTAGGCGATTGCGAAATCGTGTTGACTCTCACCTTTTTATCTCTCCCAAAAAAGTAGCCAAAACTACGGGCAATCGATTCCAAAAACGCTTTATTATCGGCCATATCATTGTAGTCAGGAAACACTCGCTGCGCCGCCATATAAGACAAAGCCACAATACTCCCCCACTCATTCATGGCATCTTTTTTATACAAAACCTGCATCACCTTATGAAACGAAACCGCAGAGACATTCCACCCCTTCTCAGTAAATTCATAATTCTGATTGGTGTAGTGATTCCCTTTGCGCACATTCACCGACATCCCGATGGAGTGCAAAACAAAATCAATCTTACCGCCCAAAATCAGCATGGCTTGCTCTACCAAGTTCTCCAAATCGGCCACCGAAGTTGCATCTGCTGCAATCACTTGCGAGTTGGTTTTTTGCGCCAAAGCCTCAATATTCCCCAATCGTATCGATGCCGGAGCATTGGTCAACACAAAAACACCGCCTTCTTCATGCACCCGTTCGGCCGTTTTCCATGCTATAGAACTCTCGTCCAAAGCGCCAAAAATAATCCCTCTTTTCCCTTTCAATAAATTATACATGGTTGTCGTTTTTTTTAGTCCACCAAAAATAAACAATCAGTCCAAGAGTCAAAATTATTCATTGTCTTTTTTTTCGGGGAGCGAATGATTTGGTCTTTTAGGAAAATTGGGTTCCCGCTATTCGTTACAATCTTTTTATCCCGAAAAAGTCGGGATAAAAAGGATTTTCACTGCTATTGGGGCTAGAGAGAAAGATTTGGATTTTTTTTTGTAATACCAACACTTTTTATAAAATAATCCTATTTGTCAGTTCGACTGCAATGTCATTAAGTTAAGCAATTTTCATATTGCATCTTTCTGATTTTTAAGTACTAAAGGTCTTTTTCGATTGAGATATTTACCTGCTTCTCGTTTATTATTCCGATTTAATCTAATTGGAATTGTATTTTTAAGAAATAGATTTTCTAATTCTTCGAATACTTCATCCAAAGGAGCTTCTTTAAAAAGCAACTCTAGTATTCTATTTTTTAAAAAACCGTAAGACAAGTTTGTGTTTATCTTGTAATCCAGTTTTGTGGTTTTGTTCTTTAATTTTAAGTCATCTTGTAAGTCATTTACAATGGTCGATTGCAAATTACTTATGAATATCGTGCAGAAAAAGTCCTGTTCTATACTTGCTTTGGAATAACCCGTGAAGTATTCCAATTTCAGTTTGTTTTTCAATTCGTCGTAAAATGTCTCAATGCCCCATCTCAAAAAGTATAATTCTTTAAATATACTGGCTGGAAAAGTTTGACTATCCAATAAAGATGTTATCAAAACTTCAATTTCTCCATTAGACAAAACGATTCTAATTAATCGAACTTTTAGCGATGTCTCTTTTGTGTATTGCTTATCAACTATAGCGTGTTTTTGATTTGGAAATAAATCAACTATGGCTGATTGTTTCTTGCTTTTTACAAAATCTTTTATTAGGTCACTATGGGAAACACTTGTTCTGATTAAATAATCTATATTCTTTTTAAAATGTTCATACTGAAAATCATAACCCACGTAGCCTCTATCATATATAATCAAATCGTTCTTGGCCCAATAATCAGAATGTTTCAATGCCAATTGTCTTTCTCCCAATGCTGAATTATTCAACGACGAATCCAATGCGAGACGATTCAGTACGTCATACAAAACAGAAGCCCTTCCTTGCACTAGAACTGTTTTAGTGTTGTTTTTTGATACTCCAAATACATTCTTTAATTCTCTGTATATGGTAGAGTAACCATAGAACCATCAACTGCAAGGAGTCTATAACCATAAAATAGTTGGACATTTTTATTTCTTTCAATGTAAGTATTTTCCATAATTACTCTCGATAAATATTTAAAAACCTCTGGATTTATCTTTTGTCTTTTCTGAACAAAAGCACTTTTAGTGAAATTTTTAATAGGCTCGGATTCGAGTTTTGAATTAAGATGATTTATAAAACTATCAATTTCTATTGCCAAACTTTTTCTCAATAAATTGAACATGAAAAGTAAAACTTCTCCAAAAGGCTGTTTACGTTTTCGACTAAAATCTTTATCATTCATTTTAAATTCAATTCTTATTTTATCACTAAATATCACTTCTTTTAATATTTCAACTATCGCGATTGAGTTCTTTGGCATATTCAAAACTATATATTTTATAGTATAAATATAAGAAAAATAATACGATATGACCAATTTAAAATCAATTAAATAACTGTTAATCAACTAAATAAAACATTAACTTAATGACATTGAGGTCGAGTGCAGTCGAGAACCACACATAGCATCTCGACTGCGCTACCTATGACGTTTTGATTTAAATACCTAAATTACAGACACCTAAAAAACACACCCCTAGCCCCTATAACTCTAGTTGATATTTGTTTTTGGAATCGTTGAATCTCCGATTTCAAGAGGGGAATTAGAAGTGCTAACATTCAAATAACGTCATTTTATATTGCTTTTTTTAGAATAAAAATTACTCCTCGATCTGACAAAAATTAGATTGGACTATATTGGATAGGCATTTGTTATTACATCATATTATCAATTATTTTAACACAAACTACTTTATAAGAAAATTAACTACCTTTATTTTATAAATCAGTAGAAATGAATTGGTCAGCAAAACCCATAAAATACAAAGGCAACAACAGAATAGCCGTGTATTTTGAAAAAAACACGGACTTAATCCGTCGCATAAAACAAGTCGAGGGCGCTAGATGGAGTCCTTCACTCGTGGCTTGGCATCTTCCCGACACCGTCGAAAACCGAATTCGATTTAAAATAGTGCCACAATCCAATAACCTTCCGTCATCCGAAGGAATGGAACAAATCGAAAAATTTAAGCAATGGTTGCGTTCCAAACGATATAGCCAAAGCACAGTTGTGACCTATAGCGAAGCTTTAAAATCTTTTTTGGTGTTTTATAGAGAAAAACCAATTGCCGAAATCACTAATGAAGATGTGATTATCTATAATAATGACTATATCTTAAAGAATAATCTTTCAGCTTCTTATCAAAACCAAACGGTAAATGCGGTAAAACTCTTTTTTCAGACCATTAGAGACACCAAGATGTTAGTTGATAAAATACATCGTCCAAAACGTGCCAAAGTTTTACCCAATGTTTTGAGCAAAGAAGAAGTAAAACTGATACTCAATGCTCACTCCAACATCAAACACAAAATGATGCTAAGCATGATTTACAGTTGTGGATTGCGCAGAAGTGAGCTTTTAAATTTAAAATTCTCAGATATCGATTCTAAAAGAAATATTGTGTTGCTAAAAAACGCCAAAGGAAAAAAAGACAGAATCGCACCCTTATCACCCAAAATATTAGCAATGCTTCGTGAATATTACATCGCGTACAAGCCTAAAATATGGCTGTTTGAAGGACAAAATGCAGGAGAAATGTACTCTGAATATAGTTTGCAAAGTGTTTTAAAACAAGCCTTAAAAAAAATAGGCAATACAAAGCCCGTTACCTTACATTGGCTGCGACACAGTTACGCCACCCATTTATTAGAAAGCGGAACCGATTTACGTTATATTCAAGAACTATTAGGCCACAACAGTAGCAAAACAACCGAAATCTACACCCACGTAAGTACAAAAAGTTTGCAACAAATAAAAAGTCCTTTTGATGATTTGTAAGAAAAAAATAATATATTTGAAAGTAAATATTGTGTGATAGTTATCACACATATACACCCATAAATGGGTGGCTTTGTGTGACTTTGTCACACATATATACTAGTTAGGGAACAGCTTAGTTGGAACGGTTAAAGATACCCATAAGCACTAGCTGCCGCTTCTCCTATATCTAGTAAATTACCTTCTTCTCTATCATACTCATCGTCATCATTGTCCTCGTCCTCTGATTCATAATATTTTTCGATTTCATCACCCAGTTTATCCCATTTCTCAGCTTTTTTCTTGTATTTGTTAATTTCAGAATCAAACATTTTTTGTATCTCATAATTAGCTTTTTCTGTAGTTCCATATTGATGATGGATTTTTTGTAATTCGTCTTGAATATTCATAATATTTAGTTTAAAAAAGCCGATTCCCTAACAATGCATTGTAGCAATTGTGGCATTTGGCTTTGGTTATTATTTTTTGTACTTGTTTTTATGGTTTTTAAATCAAGATATTAGGCAGTCAAAACCACAACTGCAACAATGCTTACCGTTAGTGGCAAGTTTATTACCGAATACAGAAGAAAATATTGTCTAGAAAATAATAAAAATAAATTAATGGATGCTCAACAAAAATTAAGAATTAAAAGTGCTATGATTATTTATGAACTTGAATTAGCACTTGGTAATTATGTTTTAGATAATGAAGTGCTTGACAATATTAGTGAAGAAAGCAAAACGACAATAATTGATAGAGAAAAAAGAAAAGGAAATGAGATTTCAAAAGACAATATTAATTTAATTGTTGAATCAAGCTATTTAGATGAAATTTTCAATTTTGCAATTGATTCAACACAAGGAATTTCAATAAACAAACACATTACAGATTTAAAATTGCTATGCTCAATATTAGGAGTTTTTGACATTAGAAATGCTATAAGCCATCCAAATCGTCCTTTCCCCGATTGCTATTGGTTCAGAGCTGCAACTATAGCAAGTGATCCACTAATTGATAAAGTTGGTTTAAATAGCGTTAGACAAGCATTAAATTTTGCTGTTGAAGAAAATTTAAATATGCCTCCAGAAGACTGGATTTCAAATGTTAGTTGGGCAATTCCAAATACATTGCCTCACTCATTTGACCATGAAATTACAGGCTTATTAGGTAGAGAAAAGGAATTTAAAGATTTAGATTCTGTTCTTTCTAAAGTAAGAAATAATTTAATTGCAATTGTTGCACCTGGTGGTATTGGTAAAACTGCTTTAATTTTACAATTCCTTAAAGATTTAAGCTTAAGTCCTAATTGGAGTAATAAAATTAGCTCTATACTTTTTTGCACACTCAAAAATGAAAGGTTAACCGCTAATGGAATAGAAATTATTGAAGCAATAAATGGTATTGAACAAATAAAAGAATCAATCCTTGAAGATTTAAAAAAATTATACAATCAAAAAGAACTAAATGATTTCGAGGATGCTTGTAATAAATTACAAGACGAGAAAATTCTAATTTGTATTGATAACCTTGAAACACTTCTAGTTCATTCTCAAACAGAATTTATTGAATTTAATGAGTCCCTTCCTCTATTATGGAGAGTAATGGTAACAAGTAGAATATCCATCGATTCAGCTACTACTGTTCCAATAGAGCCATTAGTTAAAAGGCATGCAGTTAATTTGAGTAGAAATTATTTAAGAAAAAGAGGTGTTAATGATTTTAAATTAGAGGATTTAGAAAAAATTGCTGATGCTGCTAATAATAACCCATTAGCAATAAGATTAACAATAGATTTGTATAATAAAGGTATTGACATATCTCAATCAATACAAAAATCTCAAAAAGATATTGCATCTTTTTCATATAAGAATTTAATAGAATCTTTAAGTAATCATTCTATTTCTATTTTAGAAGCAATTTATGTAATTAGCGATTCTACTAAATCCGAATTAATCGATTTTCTAGACCTTTCAAATGAAGAGATTACTCAATCAATCAACGAATTATCTAAAACAAGTTTAATAATTAGAAGAACCGAAGAGTTTGGTAATGACAGTTATAAATTGAGTGAGTCAATTAGAGACTTACTATTGATTAATCCAAAAAACATTGAAATAAGAAATCAAATTTCTGAAAGTTTAAAAAAGAGAAAAGAAAAAATTATTGAGCAAACAAAAAAAAATCAACAATTAGGTGTTTCTGAATTTGATGATGAATTTGTTTCTACAGAAACAGATTCAACTGTTCACGGATTAATTGTTGACCTCAATAAATTTCTTGCGATACATCCTTCAAATAGAAATCATAATGATTTAATTGAATTAAAAACCAGATTTGTAGATTCTATAAGATATAGAGCTAACGATATTCAACTTTTATATCATTATTCTAGAATATTAAAACAACTAAAAGATACAACTGGAGAATTAGAAATTCTAAATAACGCAGAAAAAATAAATTCTGAATCTCCAAGAATTAAAATGGCAATTGCTTTACATCATTTTTACAAAAGTGATTATGATGAAGCATTAAAAGTATTTGAATATTTATTAAGTAAAAAATATGATGACCCGTTAATTTCGTCTAATAAATTTAGTTATAGCATAACTAAATTATACTTTTTAAGCCTATTATATTTAGGCAAATATGATAAGATTATTACTATAACTGAAAATTGGGAAAATTCTCCAATATGGAAGGTAATGTATGGCGTTTACAGAGCTTCAGCACTCAAAAGAAGTGTAGAATTTAGTCGTTTATCTGATAAAGATACCGAAAGTACAATTTTGAAATCAATTGAAATTTTTGAAAATATTTTTAACACAGAAAATTATCAAGATGTAGCATGTATTGAGTCAAATAAATTAATAAAAGAAATTGAAATACTTTTATCAAAAAAGACTTTTAGTGAAAATTTTATTTCTTCTTGGGTAAAGTTCATATCAAATCATTATTTTAACATATTGAGTAGATTGAAAAACGAAAGTATTAGTTCACTTGAAAATCAAAAATTTTTAGAAAGAATATATAATTTAAAACTAAATCCAAATCCATTACATTCAGTAAAATGGTACGTTAATCAAACAGAAACTACTTATGATAGTGAACATATTGAAGAACTTATTCAAAAAGGCTTTATAATTGTTCAAGTTTATCATATTCCAGATGATCGTGGTTTTGGTATTTCAAATTTTCTTTTTGCAGAAGATAATGAGAAAAATCAATTCTTTTTATCCGTTTATAATTTTGACCAAGGATGGAATAGATGGGGTTTTATTGAGCTAAACTCTAAGTTAGCAATTAAGTATACTAAATTACAATTAAATGGAAAACCAACACCTGCTGAAGAAATAGTCGAAATTGAACAGTATTAGAATTTAGACAAACAAAACCAGCCACTAACACGATGTTTTGCGAGATTTGGGTTTTTGGCTTAATTTAAAGTTGGTTTTGTACTTGGAAAACTTGTGTTTAACCGAAAAACAAATCTTAATTTAGTCCCAAACCTCGCAAAGCACGGGAACGTTATGTGCCATTTTGCCAAAAAATCGCAGAAAAATAAAACCATAAAATTGAATTTATGCCAATTGAAAAACCAACTGACCAAACAGCACCAGTTTTCTTTCCAGAGGACAATTACAATATTGTAAAATATATGGATTTAGCAAAATTCATCTCTTTATTACATTCAAAATCTCTCTTTTTTTGTCGTTTAGATAAATTAGAAGATAAATTTGAAGGCTCTTCTCCTAAACTTAATTTAGAATATAACGAATATTGGTATAGACAACTTTACGAACAAAAACATTTAAAATCTTCTAATATTGACGAATCCGTTGCAAAAGATGTATCGGATAGAAAAGATATCGAAGAGAAATTTAAAAGCTTAAATTGCATTTGTTGTTGGAATAAATATAATTCAGAATCTTATGCTTTGTGGAAAATTTATTCTGAAATAAATAAAGGAATTATGATAACCTCAAATATTGAAAATTTAATTAAATCATTTGAGACAACGACTGAAAATATACAATTAAGTGAAGTTAGATATATAAATCACGAAACTGACTTAATTGGAAAAGGCAATCTAAACTATCCGATTATTCATAAAAATATTGCTTATAATTATGAAGATGAGTTGAGATTAATTCATTTAGTAAAAGCAGAAAATGGTCTTGTATACGATTGGGATTCCGAAGCTAATAGTTCAGGAAAGCAATTAAATAATAATTTAGAAATATTGATTGACGAAATAATTTTAAGTCCTTATTCTCCAAAATGGTTTTATGATATAATTCAAGACTTAACTATAAAATACAACCTAAACAAAAAAATAAAATACTCTATATTAAAATAAACACGATGAAAAAAAATTATTTATTAATACTTACAGTTTTACTCTCCTCTTCATTTGCCTTTAGTCAATCTGCTACTGAAATAGCAAAAAATGCAATCCAATCAACTGTTTCAATAGTCGCATTAGATAACACTTCACAACCATTAGGATTTGGTTCAGGTTTTATTATTGAAGACGAATTAATAGCAACTAATGTTCACGTTATTGAAGGAAGTTCTTCAGCCTATGTTTTAGTAAATGGTCAAGAAAAAAAATATAAAATAGATGGATATTTGTCAATAGACAAATCAAATGATTTAGTGATTTTAAAGGTTTCAGGACTAAAACATAAGAGTATGATTCTAAATAAAGGAAATATTCCTGAAATTGGAGAAAAAATATATGCAATAGGAAATCCAAAAGGATTTAATGGAACTTTTTCAGAAGGAATAATTAGTGGAATTCGAAATTTTGATAAAAATCAAGTTTTGCAAATTACTGCTCCAATATCGCCAGGTAGTAGCGGTGGTCCTGTTGTAAATCTAAAAGGCGAAGTTGTTGGGGTTGCTTTCGCAACTTACAGTGAAGGGCAAAACTTAAATTTTGCAATTCCAGTTGAATATTTATCAGCATTAATGAACAATTTAGGAGTTTTAACTCCAGTCTCAACTGTAAAGAAACCTTTAAAGTCTACAAAAACAAATGTAATAAAGCCTAATATTAAAGAAGGTGTAATAATAAGAAACCTTGCTTGGGGCTGTAGTCACGAATTTAGTTTTAATTTTTCAATAAAAAATAATCTTCCTGTATCTGTAAGTGGCATAAAAGTATTGATTTTGGTTTATGATAACACAGGAGTTATTGTGAATTATTATGAAGATACTTATTTTAGTGGTTATAGAAAAGATAACGGAATTAAGCCATTTCTGGCTAAAACGATAGAATGTAATCATACTATTTTTATGGATAGCTTCAAAAAAGGCTATGTTCTTAAAGCTAGAATATTAGATTTTACATTAGAAGACGAATAAAAACGGCACATAACAGCTAAGGTTTCGTTGGGCTTGAAAAGCCAACAATGAAACCGCGGTTGAACGGAACCGCTCTACTTCCGCCACTATGGGGATATCGATAAACAAGTTTAGGGATTTTAAGAGGACAAAACGTCCTCTTTTTTTTTTGAGCCGTAAATTAGGCTGGTTTTATTGTATTTTCCTTCACCGTTGGACACAAATGCCCTTACCCACAACGTTAATTGTTACAGGGAGCTAATTTTTGGCTACTGCCAAGATACCAAGTAGGCGGTCCTCGTTGGTCGAACATTAGAATTGTGTGCAAATTGCCCGTTTTACAACATTGACACTTTCTTATTTTCGATTCTTTGGCTACTTTTATTTGGGGTTGTACCTTTAGTTTTTCTTGTAAAATCTTTAGTTTCTCTCGTTTCCAATTGCTACTCAAAAAGCCATAATGCCGTAATTTTACAAATCCTTTAGGCAAAATATGCATCGTAAAACGTCGGATAAATTCCTCATGTGTGAGGGTCATGCTTTTGCGTTGCCCATTCTGACGGTAATCTTTGTAATGAAAACTTACATTTTGATCATCAATGCTTTTTAATCGGTTGTTACTAATCGCTATTTTATGGGTATATCTACCAAGATACTCAACAACTGAATTCGGATTACCAAAAGGCTTTTTGGCAAATACCACCCAAGGTTTCTCCCATAGTTGTTTCTTCACTCGGGTGTACTGATCAGGATCTCGCTGCTTCAAAGCATCGCAGAATTTCCCTCGATATACCTTGGACAACGCTTTGACATTGTAGAGGTATTTCCCATCTCCTCGAATACTTTTCCAGTTGCCGCCTTTGTCAACTCCACCACCCGGCACAATGCAATGCAGGTGCGGATGAAGTGATAAATTCTGTCCCCAAGTGTGCAAAACAGCAATCATTCCGCTTTGGATTTCTTTTCGTACTCCAAATGTTTTGAGCGTTGCCCAAGCCGATTCGAACAGCAAATTATACACCAATCTTGGATTCTTTATCGCAAGTGGATTAATCCCTTCAGGCAATGTGAAAACCACATGGAAGTACGGCACAGGCAAGAGTTCGCTTTGCCGTGCTTGTATCCAATCTTCTCGGTTTTTGCCTTGACATTTAGGACAATGCCGATTGCGGCAGGAGTTGTAGCTTATGCTGATGTTTCCGCAGGAATCACAAGCGTCAATATGACCTCCCAAAGCTGCCGTTCTGCACCTACGAACTGCCGATAAGGTGCGCAGTTGCCAACTGTTGAGTCCTAAATCATCAATCTTTGTCCCGAGTTTTTCTAGTACATGGGCTACTTCTTGCCGCACTTGGCAAACAAGGTATCGAGCGGACTAAAAGCTTTTTGGGTGTCGAGTTGAGCGATATGCAGGTATTCCATCGTAGTCTCGATTTGTTCGTGTCCCAAAAGGTTTTTTAGGCTCACAATATCAAGTCCATCCTCGAGTAAGTGCGTGGCAAAAGTGTGTCGGAGCGTATGTACGCAAACCTCTTTGGTGATTCCAGCAGCTTTACTAGCTTGTTTGACTGCCCATTGCACGCCACGTTGGGAATAACGAGAGTCAAAGTCTCCACCTGCGCGTTCTACAGGTTGCCCGTTGAAGAGATAGGTTTTTGGTTTTTCGGCTTCAATATATACTTTTAGCACCCGAATAAGATGCTCCGATAGCGGAACATAGCGGTCTTTTTTGCCTTTTCCCTGAACTACTTTAAGTTGCTGACGGTCAAAATCAAGGTCTTGTAAGCGTACCGATCGCGCTTCCATGCAACGAAGTCCACAGCCGTACAAAAGTCCGATTAGGACTTTGTGTTTGAGCAACTGACAACTTTTGAGCATCCGCCAAACTTCTTCTTTACTGAGTACCGTAGGGAGTTTTTTCTCGTGCTTAATCGAAGGTAAATGCAGGTACTCATAAGGCAATCCTTCGGACTTGAGTAGAAATCTCAGTCCATAAACACAATGTTTAAAGTAAGTTTGAGAAGGTGTCTTAGATCGTTTTTGTAGCATAAACAGGTACTCCTGTACTTGCTCTACATCCAACTCTGTTGGAATCTTACCAAAATGCAACGCCATCGAAGCAACATGGCGGGAGTAATTAGAAAAAGTGCTCTGACTGCGTCCTAAAACTGAAATTGTGCGTTCAAATCTGCCCAACAAGGATTCAAAATCAGGTACGTTTCGTATGGCCTGATTGATGATTTTGTTGTACTTTAATTCTTCTAGTGGTTTTTTTTATTCATCCTATAAAGTTTTTATTTACTTTTACAAAGGACTGCTATTTAACCCAATACACTACCGAAGGTTTAGTTCAACAGCCGTTTGCCAAGATTGGGGATTTAGTGGAATTAGCGTTTTTTAACTACATTTACGTTAAGCCGAAAATACTAGGTTTCAAAAGCCCCCAACCTCGGCAAGCGCCAAGACGTTATGCCTCATTCTATAAAACGACCGTGCTAAACATCAAAGAATGTTAAAAGAATAAACGAAATGTAAACACTTGGCTAAATGAAAATAACCAATGAAATTCTACACGCTGTTATTCATTGCAACCACAAAGCCTTTTTAAAAAAGGTTCAAGGAAATCAATTACCTCAGACAGAATTTCAAACTATTTTTGAAACGCTAAAACAAAAACAACAATCAGTAATACAAACTAAACTCTCATTAGATTTTCAAAATATTGATTATTCATCTAATTTAAAGTTTGAAAAAGGAAAAACCTATCTTCAGATTTCATTCAAAAATGCAGAAGTAGATTTGAAATTGGACGGAATTTATTACGACCATAGAAACAGTTTTGCACCTATTCTTATTTCTCCATTTGAGAAAGTCCAAAAATCAGACAAACTATTCATTGCGT
The DNA here is from genome assembly GCF_040703125.1 of Flavobacterium ovatum. Lineage (NCBI taxonomy): Bacteria > Pseudomonadati > Bacteroidota > Flavobacteriia > Flavobacteriales > Flavobacteriaceae > Flavobacterium > Flavobacterium ovatum. Next base: position 2,853,127 of record NZ_CP160035.1, on the reverse strand, counting down.
TACAATCTCATTACCTGCAACAGAACTTCAACCTCAAAATTGAAGAAGTCAGAATAATATTTGGCAGTCAACAGAAAAGCACAAAAGTAATATTGAGAAATCTCTCAAAAGATGTAAAGAAAATAATTGCTACGATTGAGCAAATTAAAAAATTTGAAACTCATCCTGTATTTTATAAAATTAGCCATTGTCAAGTATGCGAGTTTAATCCGATATGTATCAAAAAGCTACAAGAAAGAGATGATTTGAGCCTTTTAGGAAATTTAAAACCGAAAGAAATTGAACAAAAAAACAACAGAGGTATTTTCTCTGTAAAGCAGTTATCATATAATTTTCGACCGAAAAAAAACCCATACCGAAGACGTAAGTTTCTACCTGAATTAAAGGCATTGGCAATTAGGGAGCAAAAAGTTTTTATTCAAAAATTGCCTGAATTAGTAAAAAAAACAACGGAAATATTCTTTGATATTGAGAGTATTCCCGACAGAGATTTTTATTACTTAATTGGAGTAATCGTCAAAACAGAAAATTCAGCAACAGAATATTCGTTTTGGGCAAATAATGTTACTGAACAACAGAATGTTTTTATACAATTCATTGATTTAATTAACACGCAAAATGATTTTATTCTTTATCATTATGGTTCTTATGAAATTCAGGTGTTAAAACGAATCGCCAAGAAAGTTTCTCTGCCCTATCAAAACAGAATAAAGAAAATCATTGAAAATTCGTTCAATGTACTTACACTATTTTCGAATGATATCTACACTCCGACATATACCAACGGATTAAAAGATATAGGAAACTATATGGAATTTAATTGGACAGATGAAAAAGCATCAGGATTACAAAGCATTATTTGGAGATATAATTGGGAGTTGAATCCGACAAACTACCTGAAAGAAAAATTGATTACCTATAATATCGAGGATTGTAGGGCTTTGATAAAAGTTCAGGAATGGCTTATTTCACTTTCCGAAAATAATGACCAAACGGTTTTAGCTAATAGCATTAAACAGCAAAATATTTTCAAGTGGGGCGTAACTGTCTTTGCTCTTGAGCATTTTAACGAAATCAATGCAAAAGCCTATTTTGACTACCAAAGACAACATGTTTTTTTGCGAACCGAACGAAAAGTTTATAAAGCCATTTCAAAAACCAAACAAACTTCAAAGCAATACAATCGCATTGACAAAAAAATCAACCTATTCCCTGATAAATGTGAAAAATGCAGTAACAAAGACATCAAAATAATCAGAAGTAGCAAAAAGCCACAAATTGATTTGGTATTTATGAAGTCTGGGATAAAAAAACAAGTTATAGAATACCAAGGTGGAGCATATTTTTGTAAAAATTGTAAAAAAAACTTTATGGTAGAGGATATGAGAAGATTGCCTACCTACGGGTATAATTTAATGTTGTGGTCAGTCAACCAAAAAATTCAATACAAACTTAGTACGGAAAGTATTATAAACTTACTGAAAGACTCATTCAACATAGGTGTTTCGGCTACTCAAATGACTCGTTTCAAAGAAATCATAGCAACAAAATATGAAGAAACGTACAATGAAATTATCAAAAAAATGAGCCAGTCAAAACTCATTCATACAGATGAAACTATTGCACGTATAAATGGAATTGATGGATATGTTTGGGTATTTGCCAATTATGATAGTGTTTATTACCAATTTCGAGAAACAAGAGAACCTGAGTTTTTGAAAGAACTCTTAAGGGACTTCAAAGGTGTTCTGGTTTCTGATTTTTATACAGGATATGACTCTATGGAGTGCGAGCAACAAAAATGTTTAGTTCATCTTATTCGTGATTTGAATGAAGATTTTATGAAACATCAATTGGACGAAGAATTTAAACAGATAATATCAGAATTTGGAAACCTACTGCGGAATATCATTGCTACGATTGACAAATATGGCTTAAAAAAGTTTCATTTGAATAAGCACAAAAAAGAAGTAGAAAAATTTTACAAGAAAGTTATTTTACCAGAATTTGAATCTGACTTAGCCATTTCCTATCAAAAACGATTTATCAAATACAAAGAGAAATTATTTTTGTTTTTAAATCACGATGGTATTCCTTGGAATAACAATAATGCAGAACACTCCATAAAACCATTTGCCAAATGGAGAAAGAAAGTCAGCAAAAGCCTCTCAAAGAAAAACATAGAACATCACTTGATTTTGCTTTCGATACTTCAAACTTGTAAATATCAAGGCACAAATTTCTTTGAGTTTTTAAAATCGGGCAAAAAAAGCATTTATGAATATTCAGAAAAGTAACCGCTTCAATTTTTATATAAACATTATTCTCAATTCATTTTTTGTCGCAAATATTTACTAAATTTGCGACAAAATTAAAGCGTAAAAATGTCAAAAAGCATTGAAATACAAGTGTTAGATAAGTTAAAGAGAAGTCCAAGAGGAACGCTTTTCTTTGTGGAAAGTTTTACCAAAATTGCTAATGCTAAATCAGCAAACAAGGCATTGGAACGCTTAGTAAAGTCGGGTGAAATAGAACGAGTTGCACAAGGTATTTATGTTCGTCCTGTCATTGACGATTATATCGGGAAAGTGTTACCGAGCATTGAAGAAATTGCCATAGCAATAGCAAAAAGAGACAGAGCTACGATTGTACCGACAGGAAGTTACGCAATGTATAAATTGGGCTTGACAACGCAAGTGCCGCTAAACATTGTTTTTTATTCGGACACTTCAGCACGAAAAATAAAAATCGGAAAACAAACCATTACGTTTAAAAAAGCGAGTTCCAAGAACTTGGCGTTTGTTGGCGAAATCAGCACATTGGCAATTCAAGCATTACGGACAATCGGCAAAGACCAAGCGTCGGCAGAAGAAATAAAACAGATAAAGAAGATTTTGAAAAATGAAAATCCAAAACACTTACAACACGATTTGCAATTAGCACCTGTTTGGATTAGAAAATTGATTCTGGACAATGAATAAGTTTACACATTTACAAGAATGGTTTCAACTACCCGATGAAACTAAAATCAGATTGTTTGCAGAAACAAGCCGACAAATTGGTTTGCCTTCTACATCAGCCGCAGAAAAAGATTGGTGGGTAGTTCACACATTGGCAATAATTTTTT